>CAZUKV010000001.1:0-96619 GCA_964621075.1 uncultured bacterium
TCCACTGCTGCCTCCCGTAGGAGTTTGGGCCGTATCTCAATCCCAATGTGGGGGACCATGCTCTCACATCCCCTATCAATCATCGCCTTGGTAAGCCTTTACCCTACCAACTAGCTATTTGAACGCGAGCCCAGCCTATAGCGTCTGAAATTCAGACTTCCCTCTATTACCTCTAACATAATAGAGCTTACGCGGTATTACCCACAGTTTCCCGTGGCTATCCCCCGCTACAGGGTTGGTCACTCACGCGTTACTCACCCGTTCGCCGCTTTACTTACTACCCGAAGGTAGCTTTCTCGCTCGACTTGCATGTGTTAAACGCGCCGCCAATGTTCGTTCTGAGCCAGGATCAAACTCTCAGTTTGATTTATTAGCTCGAATATAACTTTATTGTTTACTCAAATTTTAGTTTAAGTTTAAGCTCAAGTTCTTCAGAAAATATATAAATATTTCCTTCTTTAACTTCTCTTTTTCTTAAACTTTGACTTGGACTAAAAAATTGTGCATAACAATTTTTTCTTCTCGTCTCTCCCCTGCTTACTTCCCTGCTTCGCTACTTCTACTATCTTAATATAAAAATTACAACTGAGGTTTTATTACCTCGTGCGAAAATGAATATACACACTTAGAATTAATTTGTCAACAAAAAATTAAAAAAAATATTAATTTTCTTTAATATCATTGAAATAATATATGACAACTTCTTTATCGTTATGATACAACTCAAAACCATCAAATATTTGAAATGTTTCATGGCCTTTTCCTGCTATTACAATAATATCATCTTTGCCAGATTTTTTTATAGCTCTAATAATCGCTTCTTTTCTGTTTACCAAAATTTCACATTTGTTTTTATTTTTAAATCCCTTTTTAACTGCCCGGCAAATTTTAATTGGATCCTCCCCATGAGGATCATCAGATGTTATAATTACATAATCACTAAACTGTTCTGCAATTTTGCCCATTAATGGTCGCTTCCCTTTATCTCTATCACCCGTACATCCAAAAACAGAGATTAATTTTTTCTCTTTTTTAATTTTTAAGAGATTAAGAAGTTTTTCCAAACTATCAGGAGAATGTGCATAATCTATAAATATTTTAATCCCTTCTTTTTCTATAAACTCGAGTCTTCCAGGAACTCCATTTTCTCCAAGAAAAATACCATTGATATCAAAACCAAGATTTTTAATTATCAAACCACTTAATATACCATTATACAGGTTGAATTCTCCAGGTAGATTTAAAAAATATTCTTTTCCATCTATCAATATTTTAAATCCATTTTCAAAAGTTTTATAGTCAATTTTTCCAGTATAATTTTTTAATCCAAACCCAATTTTTTTATAGTTAATATTTTCAAATAATTTTTTCCCATATTCATCATCTATATTAATAATAGAAAGGTTAGACTGATAATTAAAAAACAGCATGCTTTTCGCTTTAAAATAATCATCCATATTTTTATGGTAATCAAGGTGGTCATGTGAAAGATTTGTAAATGCAGTGATCTCAAAATTCAATCCTATAATTCTTTCTTGAATGAGAGAATGAGATGAAATTTCAAGTATACATATATCATGTCCATTATTTCTCAATTTATTTAAAATATAATAAAGATCATATATTGTAGGAGTAGTGTAGTAATTTCTATATTGATTTCTTTCTTTATCATAGATACCAATAGTTCCTATATAGCATACATTTGCATTTTTTTTCTGTAGGTAATCATATACTAAAAATGAGGTGGTAGTTTTTCCTTTTGTGCCGGTAATACCGACAAAACGATATGAATTAACCGGATCATTATAAAATTTTTTTAAAATTTTTTCCTCTGCTTCATGAATGTCTTTTACCAAAATTAACGGAATATTCTTGATTTTTTTTTCACTAACAACACAAGCTGCATTATTTCTGATAGCATCATCAGCATAATTTATACCATTTGAATGAAATCCTTTTTTTGCAAAGAAAATATAATTTTTTTCTATTTTTCGAGAGTCATCTGAAAAGCCAAGAATTTCTTTTTTTTCATTGATATTAAATTTATCAACAACAAAACTATCCTCAACTATCTCTTTTATTTTCATATTCTTTCATTTCTTTCATTAATTCTTCTTTCAAATCAAACTTTCTTGAAAGAAAAAATAAATTTTTTTCTAAAAACTTATGGTACTCCTTAGAACTCAAATTATTTTTCATAAGT
Source organism: uncultured bacterium (assembly GCA_964621075.1). Taxonomy (GTDB): domain Bacteria; phylum Macinerneyibacteriota; class Macinerneyibacteria; order Macinerneyibacteriales; family Macinerneyibacteriaceae; genus CAZUKV01. The sequence continues at coordinate 2,204 of CAZUKV010000001.1, forward strand.
TTAATAGCATTTCTTAATATTAATTCTCCATCAAGTGAAACTATATACTGATATTTTCTAAATAATTTCCTAATAAATGTTAAAGCTTCTTCTGATTTTTTTTCTTTAAATTTCCGTCTGCTTAAATATAGTAAAAGTTCAGCTACAAGTAATTTATTAGATTCCCCTCTAATTAATGAATGACAAATATCAATTGTAGAAAGTTTATCTTTAGCAAGATTTCTTATATATTTATTTTCAGATTTTTCAAGTTGGTGTAACTTTTTTATGGCCTTTAAAATTATTTCTACATCTTCTTCATAGTTTATATTCAAATTGTCAGTAAATATTTTCTGATATGATTTTATTGCTTTATTATAATTTTTTATCTTCAAATAAAGATTCCCGAGATAGTACCCTATAAGCATTCTTGAATCTTCATACGTATCTTTATTTGGAACCGTCATTTCTTCAAAATTAGAAATAACCAATCTTATCGTACCGGGATGATCAAGCCCAAGTTGATACATCTTATCCAGTGATAAATGTCTGAAATCAATTGTTTCACCTTTATGATTCTGCCAGACTAACCCGGAATACCTTAATACTGTTCTTCTATAGTATTTTAAAGCAAGCCTGTAATTATATGTATGGTTTTTTGCAATTTCTGCCATGTAAAATTGCGACTCGGCAAAAACATGCCCAACTTCCCCATTTAAAATATATCTTTCATCCATGTATTTAGCGTAATTTCTTATTAATTTTCTATACTCCCAGTATGCTTTAAAAATACTTCCTTTATGAATATGATAAATTCGTGCGTACAAAAAATGTGCAAGAGGAGCTATATGAAATTTATAATGAAATTCATTAGAAAGCTGTGAAAATATACCATCAGGATATTCCTCTATAATTTTTTCAAAATATCTGATACTTTTATCATATTCCATAAGATCCATATACAATTTTCCAGCAAAATAAAGAGAATCATCAGCATATCTTGAACCGGGAAAATTCTCATAAATTTTTAAAAAATTATTCGAAAGAAATATTACCTCATTTCTCCTAAAAATACCATCACTCTGCATCTTATTATACAGTTTAAGACAGTTTTTAAAATATGGAACAATATCACTATTATCAATTAACTCATATTGATAAATTTTACTTTTGAAAATCTCAAAATTATTCTTCTTTTTAGTTTTGGATTTGGAACAACCAAGAATTAAAATAAAAGAAAATAATAGTATAAAAACAATTTTTTTCATAATATATAAAACCAGAATAATGGGGATCCCCCATTATTCTGTTATTTTTTTATCCTTAATAACTCCCTTAATTTTTTTTATCATTTCGGGAATGTTTTTTTCTCCGATATCTTCACCATCTCTTTTTCTTACCGACACAGTCTCATTTTCTATTTCATTATCTCCAACTATGAACATATAAGGAATCTTTTTTTCCACGTGAGCTTCTCTTATTTTATACCCTACATTTTCGTTTCTATCATCAATCTTAACTCTTATATTTTCTTTTTCCAATTCACCCTTTACTTTTTTTGCATAATCAATTTGATCATCGCTTATAGGTATTATCATTACCTGAGTGGGCATCAACCAAACAGGAAATTTCCCTGCAAAATGTTCTATTAAAACACCAAAGAACCTTTCAAATGAACCCATTAAAGCTCTATGTACCATTATAGGTCTATGTTCCTCCCCATCTTCTCCAACATAGGTCATATCAAATCTTTCAGGCAAATTGAGATCCACCTGTATAGTTGTAAGCTGCCATTCTCTTTGGAGTGCATCTTTAATTTTTATATCAATTTTAGGACCGTAAAATACTCCTTCACCCGGGTCAGGTATATAATCTAAGCTTTTAGATTCAAGAGCTCTTTTCAAATTTTCAGTGGCAAGCTCCCAATCCTCATCACTACCGATATATTTTTCCGGTTTAGTAGCAAGAAACAATTCATATTCAAATCCAAATGTTTCAAGAACCATCAGTGAAAAATCTATTAATTTAATAATTTCATCTTCTAATTGGTCAGGTGTACAAAATACATGTGCATCATCCTGTGTAAAACCCCTAACTCTTGTTAATCCATGCAGAGCACCTGATCTTTCGTATCTGTAAACTGTTCCAAATTCAGCCATACGAATTGGCAAATCCCTATAACTTTTACTATTATTTTTGTATATCAAAATATGAAAAGGGCAATTCATTGGTTTAATAATATAATCTTCTCCCTCAATATCCATTGGAGAATACATATTATCCCTGTAAAAATCCCAGTGTCCTGAAGTTTTCCAGAGATCTAGTTTCCCAATATGAGGAGTATTTACAAGTGAATACCCATTTTTATAAAGTTCATCTACCATAAAATTTTCAATTTTTCTTCTTATAAATGCACCATTTGGATGCCAGAAAGGTAGACCGGGTCCATATTCTGATTGTATAGAAAATAGATCCATTTCCTTGCCAATTTTTCTATGATCTCTTTTTTTTGCCTGCTTTTGTCTCTCAATATATTTTTCAAGATTGGTTTTTTTAAAAAACACAGTTCCATAAATTCTCTGCAGCATTTTATTGTTTTCATCCCCACGCCAGTAAGCACCTGCAACAGAAAGTAATTTGAAATGATTTATTTTTCCTGTAGATTGCAGATGTGGGCCTCTACAAAGATCAACAAAATCTCCCTGCCAGTAAATACTTATATTATCATCCTCAAGTTCATTTATCAATTCTATTTTATATGGCTCATTTCTTTTTTTAAATAATTTAACTGCTTCAGTTTTACTTATTTTTTCTCTTCTAATTTCAAGATTCTTTTTTATAATTCTGTTCATCTCAGCTTCAATTTTATTAAAATCCTCTTTACTCAATCTATGAGCCATATCAAAATCATAATAAAAGCCATCGTCTATGGAGGGACCAATAGCAATTTTTACATCATCATAAAGATTTTTAACAGCCTGTGCCATTAAATGAGATGTTGAATGCCTCAAAACCTCCAGAGCTCTTTCATCATCTTTAGTTATAATTTCTAAATTTTCCCCATCACTTAATTTGTAATCAAGGTCAACCATGCTGTCATCAACAACCCCACAAACTGAAGCCCTCGCCAGCGAATTAGATATTTCTTTGGCTACATCCAAAACAGTTGACCTTTTTTTTACTTCTATATCATTACCATCAGGTAAATTTATCTTTATCATATTTATTCCTCCTAATCTATTGTAACATTGTTATAATTTTTTTTATATTTAACTCTATTATAAATGATTTTAATTCATTGTCCTGAAAATTTGTCCTATATATATATATTTTATCTTTATAAATCCTGCCTGACCCAAGTGGATAGGCAGCCGTGACAAGTAAATTTTCAGTTTCAAGATTTATTATTTCAAGTCGCCCACCTGCTCTAACTGTCCAGTAAGTAGCTAAAATATATTTACCTATTTTGTTAAAATTATAAATAATTCCATTTTTTTGTATTCTATTTTTTTCAAAAGAAGTATTTATCTCCCTGGATATAGAATATTTCTCCCATCTATTTTTTCTTTGAACAAAAAAATCACTTGAATATTTAAACCCATAGAAAATATTATTATTATAATCAGTACCTATAATTATATTTCCAGGAATTCGCTTATCAAATTCCTTTACAGTCTCAATTTTTTTCCCAAGAGAAGAATATTTCATCAATTTAACATTCCCATTATAATCTCTTCCAAATGCAAATAACCCATTCTGATTAACATGCAGTTTATAAACTGATTCTATGCCTGATAAATAATATACAGCTTTTAAAAAAAAATCTCCATTTTCAAATTTAAAATAAGAAACTCTATTTCCCTGATCTACAAACCAAAAATAATCTCTAAATGAAGCATTATTATTCAAGGAAGATAATTCCCCCTTATTTTTACCGATTTTAAAATAAATATTATGTTTAAGTTTCATACTCTTTATATCATAAAATAATAATCCATTTTTTCTTTCATCAACAAAAACATGGTATGATTTAAAAACACCCTGATATGATTTTGATTCATCAAAACTTTTATTAAAATTATAAAAACTAAGATATTTGTCTATATTTTTAATACGTACTTCGGGTAATAGTAGAACTGTAAAAATAGAAAATACTAAAAATAGAATACAGTATTTTTTTTTATTATTATATATCATAACCTAAATTTTCTTCTCCAGACAAGACTACAAAAGTTTCTATATTTTTAATAAAGGGTATTACTACTGGCAATCTTCTCATTAATATATCTTCTAAATCCTCTATATCTTCAAAAGATACAGATAAAATAAAATCATATTTCCCTGTTGTAAAATAATATGACTCTACAAAACCACAGTTTATTATAGATTCTTTTATTTCTTCCAGAGTATCCACATATTTCCGATCAAATGTAATTGATAGAATAGCTTTTCCGCTTTTCCCTATTTTTTTGTGGTTTATAATTGCTTTATATCCTTCTATAATCCCAACACTCTCCATTTTTCTTATTCTCTCGAGAACTGCTGGATTTGACAGCCCAACTCTTTCTGATATTGCTTTACTGGTTATTCTACCTTCATGTTGAAGAATTCTCAAAATTTTTTTATCAATTTTATCCATAAATTCTCCTTAGATTTATTCAAGAGGTATTTTTAAAACCCATCCTTCTTTAATAATATCCTCATCTTTAATTATTTTTTGATTTGCCCAGTATATCCATCTCCATTTTTCTGAATCTCCATAAATCTTTTCAGCTATTTGCGCTAAAGATTTATCATCTTTTCCAACCCTGTAAGTTTTAATTGGAATTTTTAATTTCCATCCTATTTCTATTAAATCGGGATTAGAAATCTTTTCCCTGTTAAAACGATATATTAAAGGCCAAAGTCTTCCTTTACCAAAAAATTTATCTTTATTCGATATTTTCCATAGAAAATCTCCTCTTTTTACAGTGTATTCCATGTAGGATTTTTCTTTCAGATTATCAAGGCGATCAGTTAACTTCATTTTTACAAGATTTAATTTTTCTAATTGATTATTAATATTCTGTAATCTCTCTTTTCTTTTCTTTAATTTCATTTTAAGTTTGTTGATTTCATCAGGGTCTGCAAGATTTTTGGACTCAAGATTCGCAATAGCAAGTTCAAGTTCATTAATTCGCATGCTTTCTTTCTTTTTTATCTTCTTTATATCTACTTCTTGATATCCTTCCTGAATTTTAGATATTGAATCTAATTTCATTTCTATTTCATTTATATTATCTATATACTTTTGTCCCTTTAGATCTTCAGAATAAATTTTTGAAATTTTATCGATATCATGACTTTTCTCTAATTTTGTCAATCCTAAATCTATTTCTTCAAGCTTCTCATTCAGTTCATATATTTTTTCAACACTTTTATCATTACCTGAATCATTATCTTTTTTATCAGAATAAAGAATATATTCAGAAGAGAAACCTAAAAAAATATAATTTAATAAAATTAATAATATAATAAATAATCTTTTCATTTATAAGAACCCTTTATTCTTTCTTAAGAATAATAACATAAAGGTTGATTTTTTGCAAGATTAAAAAAGAAATGGCGGGACCCAGAATCGAACTGGGGACACGAGGATTTTCAGTCCACTGCTCTACCGACTGAGCTATCCCGCCATTATGTCGATAAATATTAACGGGGTGGACGAGACTCGAACTCGCGACCTCCTGCGTGACAGGCAGGCGTTCTAAACCAAACTGAACTACCACCCCAGTATAGATATGGGCGAAGTAGGACTCGAACCTACGACATCCTGCTTGTAAGGCAGACGCTCTAGCCAACTGAGCTATTCGCCCCTCTATTGACTGACGAAAAAAAATATACCACAACCAAATATTTTGTCAAGCGCATTTTTTATTTTTTTTTGTATCTGGTACCCTTTGGAGTGTCCTCTAACACAATATCTAACTGCTCTAATTCATTTCTAATTAAATCAGCAATTTCATAATTTTTATTTTCTTTTTCAATTTTTCTTATCTTTATAAGAAGATTAATAAGGTCTTCTTCATCAGTTTCAATTTCTTTTTCCTCCGGTATTATGGAAAAAATTTCATTCCAGTCATATATCAAAGCTTTAGCCCCGGATAAAATATTTTCTTTATCTTTATTTTTATTTGCTTTTTTTATCGCATCCATCAAAACACCAATAGCACCAGGTGTATTTAAATCATTGTTAAGATTTTTTTTCAATTCTTTATTATACTTTTTAAAAAAATCATTTTTTACAGGTCCAATATTTTCTATCTTCAATAAAAAATTTTTTATTCTTTCAGACTTCTTCACAGCATTTTCTATAGTATTATCCGTAAAATTCAATAATTTTCTATAATGAGTTGATAAAAGAAACAACCGAATAACATCTGATGAATATTTTTTACTGAGCTCTCTAACGGTTTTAAAATTACCAAGAGATTTGCTCATTTTAATTCCATCAATATTAACATAAGCATTATGTAGCCAGTACCTAACAAATTTTTCTCCAGTTGCAGCCTCAGCCTGAGCTATTTCATTTTCATGATGTGGGAAAATCAAATCTTCACCACCAGCATGAATATCAAGAGTACCTCCAGCATATTTTAAACTCATTGTTGAACATTCAATATGCCATCCGGGTCTTCCTTTCCCCCAGGGACTATCCCATGAAGGTTCGTTAGGTTTTGAAAATTTCCACAAAACAAAATCCAGCGGGTCTTCTTTTTCTGAATTTACAGCAACCCTTTCTCCAGATTTTAATTCATCAATATTTTTATTTGACAGTTTCCCATAATCTTTAAATTTTCTTACCCGATAATAAATCCCATCAGAAGTCTCATAGGTGTAACCCTTTTTTTCAAGATTCTTTATCAAGCTGATCATATCATCTATAGTATCTGTTGCTCTTGGCATATTATCCGGCAATTTCACCTGAAGGTATTCTAAATCTTTCAAAAATTCTTTTTCATATTTTTCACTAACTTCATTAAAAGGAATATTTTCATTATTAGCTTTATTTATTATTTTATCTTCTATATCTGTAACATTAATAATATAATTTACATCATAGCCTTTTTTCTCCAAATATTTTCTTGCAACATCAAAAACTACATAGGGTCTTGCGTTACCAATATGTATAAAATTATACACGGTAGGCCCACAGGTATAAAAATTTACTTTTTCATCATTTTTTGGTTCAAAAACTTCTTTTTTCCCGCTAAAGGTATTATAAAAACTTATACTTTTCATATTTTCCTCCCTACAATTATTCTATAAATTTATTCAGATAAATCAAGTTCAAAAATTTATTACATGAGCTTGATATAAAAATCTCAATATAATATACTTCATTATGGAGGAATAATGGTTTTAAAAAAAATAAAAGTTTCTAAATTAAAAAATAAAATAACTCTTAAATGTCCAAATTGCGGCACTTTGAATACTTTTACATTTAATAATAAAGATAAATTTTTATACTGTTCTAATTGTAAATATGTATATGCGTGGATCGAAAATCAGAATTTGCTTTACGAAAAAAAAGACAAAAGCAAAAGTAATAAAAAAAATCATTAATCTTTTCTTGATTTCTACATTCATTATTTTAAAATTTCATAAAGAGTTTTAGGAAAGGAGATCTAATGAAAAACTATAAAATTAAAGATATATCACTATCAAAATGGGGGAGAAAAGAGATAGAACTGGCCGAAAAAGAGATGCCGGGATTAATTTCATTGAGGAAAAAATACAAAAAAGAACAGCCCCTAAAAGGTGCAAGAATTGCCGGTGCAGTCCATATGACCATACAAACAGCTGTTTTAATTGAAACCCTCGTTGAATTAGGAGCACATGTGAGGTGGGCTTCATGCAACCCCTTTTCTACACAGGATCATGCAGCTGCAGCAATAGCTAAAAAAAATATTCCCGTTTTTGCATGGAAAGGAGAATCCGAAGATGAATACTGGTGGACAATAAAACAAACATTAAAGTGGCCGGATGGAAAGGGCCCAAATCTAATTATAGATGATGGTGGGGATTTAACACAAATCCTTCATGATGAATATGATGAATTTCTAAACAATATTTATGGTATTAGTGAAGAAACCACAACAGGAGTAAACAGACTATATCAAATGATGAAAAAAGGTACATTAAAAACAAGAGCAATTAATGTTAATGATTCAGTCACAAAATCTAAATTTGACAACCTTTATGGATGCAGAGAATCTCTTGCTGATGGTATAAAAAGAGCCACAGATATTATGATTGCAGGAAAAGAAGTAGTTGTTTGTGGATATGGTGGGGTTGGTAAAGGTTGCGTTCAATCAATGAATGGGTTTGGTGCAAGAGTTTTAGTTAGTGAAATTGACCCGATTTGTGCACTACAGGCTACTATGGAGGGATATGAAGTTTCAACTGTAGAAGATATCTTGAATAGAAACATGGGAGATATTTTTGTTACAGCTACGGGAAATAAAAATGTCATTACTTTTGAACACATGAAAAAAATGAAAGATCAATCTATAGTATGCAATATCGGGCATTTTGACCATGAAATTGAAGTTGCTCCTCTTTATGAAAAAAAAGAGATTAAGAGAATTAAAATAAAACCACTTGTTGACAAATTCATATTCCCAGATGGACACTCCATAATTTTACTTTCAGAAGGCAGACTTGTTAATCTGGGTAATGCAACAGGACATCCATCATTTGTTATGAGTGCTTCATTTACCAATCAGGTCTTAGCACAAATATCTCTTTTTAACGAACCGGAGAAGTATGACTCTGGAAAAGTATATAGACTGCCTAAAGAACTTGACGAAGAAGTCGCAAGACTTCATCTTAAAAAATTAAATGCAAAACTAACAGTTATGACAGATGAACAGGTTAAATATACAGGAATCCCCAAAAAAGGCCCATATAAGCCAGAACATTATAGATACTAAACTATATTTTTATAATAATTGAAAATAATAGATTAAAATAATATAATTAAAAACTAAGCAAAGGAGGTATGATGGAACCTGAAATAATAACAAATTCAAAAATGTATCTTGTTGGAGTAATTGAATCAGGTAAAAATTTGAGTGATGTTAATATTGGAAAGCTGTGGAAAAAATTTGAAACCCTGGAAGATCAAATTAAACATGAGATCCCAGGTATCAGATATGAAATACATATTGAGAATAAAAATTCTAAACCTGTAAGACATTTCTGTTTTATAGGTATCGAGGTAGAAAAAATTGAAGATATCCCTATAGAAATGTTTGTAAAAGAAATTCCTGAAGGTGAGTATGTTTCATTTACACACCAGTTTAAAGATGGCGGATTCAAAGAAGCTTTTGAAAAAATATATACATGGCTTAAAAATTCAAAATATAAAAGTTCTCACCCTTTTGATATCCAATCATACGACCCAAGCTATAAAGGTCCGGATGATCCAAATTCCGAAGTCGAAATACTAATACCAGTAGAAGAAGAATAAATAAAAAAATTAGCATTGCTAATTTTATAGTTTAAGTATAAGCATAAGTTTAAGTAAAACATTTAAATGTCATTTTAAAGCAGCAGTTGAGATTACTTCGTCAGATTTTTAAAAAATTTCCTCGTAATGACTTTTTTCTTATACTGATCTGATTCTAATCTCTAAATCTCTGTAGAGTTTTTCCCGTCATTGCGAGCGAGTGTAACGAGCGTGGCAATCTAATGTACTTCTTTGGTAGAATAGACATATTCTGGGTTTATCCCGGAATCTTCTAATTAACTTACAATTTTTTCACTGAATACAGAAATCAGAATCCATAATTACAAACAATGTACAAATGTGAATACCTGACCCTTCAGGTTTCTTTAATAGTAAGATAGTTCTCATATTTTAAATTATTGACATTAATTACTTTTAGCTAATCGCGCTTATGGTTGGGGAATGTAAAAATAATTACTGTTTGAGTCCAGCACTTTCTTTAAGTATTGCTGGGCGAGTTTAATTATTTTAATGAACCAACCATTAGTAAGATCTAATAAGGATTTCAGGAAATAATTTTCAATATGATAACTTTTATCAAACGAAATAATTTTATTCATATTTATATTTTAATTTTTATTGCAATTAGTATTGATTAGTGGTTTTACTGAAATTTCAGAGGTTTCCCTTTCAAGCTTAAGACCAATGACCGGGAACTTAGGACAATTTCTAAATAAGAAATTTAGGAAATAATTTCAAATAGGAGAATTAGAAAACCTACTATTTCAATTTTTTTTACTCATTCATATATTATTTATTTTCAGATAACTGAAAACAGATAACAGAATTCAGAATTACAAAGATTGTACGAATGTCGAGACCTGACCCCTCTTAAAAAGTAACAATTACCTTGAAATAATAAATATATAACTTAATATTTAATTCATGGAAAAAATAATATATCTGGATAATGCAGCTACTACTAAACCTTTTAAGAAATCAGTTGATGATTTTAAAACAATTTCAATAAAAAACTACTACAACCCTTCATCAATTCATAAAGGTGGTATAAAATCAAGAAAATTAGTTGAAACCTCAAGAAAGAATATAGCTTCTATTTTAAATGTTACCCCTAAGGAATTAATATTTACTTCTTCAGCTACAGAAGCAAATAATTCAATTATAAATAATATCGGAGTGTCACTAAAAAATGATGAATATATTTTAACATCATCAATGGAACATAAATCAATAAGAGAATCTGCTAAAAAATATAAAACTAAATTTCTTAAACACAACTCAAACGGATTGATAAAATTCGAAGACTTAAAAAATAAAATAACAAAAAAATGTAAATTGTTATCGTTTATTTTAACAAACAACGAGACAGGTATAATACAAAGGTATAACAAGATTATAAAAATTGTTAAAGACATTTCTCCTGACACACCGATACATATTGATGGAGTTCAAGCTTTTGGAAAACTTCTTTGGAGTATAAAAGACCTTGATATCGATTTCTTCACAATTAGCGGGCATAAAATTCATTCTGTAAAAGGTATTGGTCTATTATATAAAAAGAAAAATATTTCTTTTTCTCCATATATAAGTGGAGGCTCTCAGGAAAATGGATTCAGGGCCGGTACAGAAAACATTGGAGGAATAAAAGCCATTGCAACTTCTATAAATATTCTAAAAAATAATTACTCATTTGAAAAAATAAAAGGTTTATCTGATTTTTTTAAATCTAATATTGAAGATATGAAAAACTATATTTTAAACAGTATAAATGATAATCTTTTTCAGGCTAATATAATATCACTCAGACATAAATACATTCCTGGAAATGTAATTTTAAATTATTTAAGCAATAAAAATATCTATATCTCTACAGGTTCAGCATGTAATGAGAAAAATAAAAAATTAAATCCTGTTTTAAAAGCAACTGGCCTAGAAAATCTAAAAATCAGAAATAGCTTTAGAATCAGTCTTTCAGTTTTCAATAAAAAAGATGAAATTAAAATCCTCCTAAAACAACTTGCTAAGATTGACCAAAATTACACGGAGTATTATAAGAAATGAGGAAATTATGAATAAATATTTAATCAGTTTTGCAGAACTTGCTTTAAAAAAAGGAAATCGAAAATATTTTGTTAATAGATTAAAAGATAATATTCACGAAAAATTAAATCACCATGATATCAAACATGATATTAAATATATTTATAGCAAATTTCTTTTAGAAACCAGGAAAAATGATTTTAAAAAAACAGGAAATATTTTAAAAAATATCTTTGGTATTGCTAAAATTGTTCCTGTTTATGAAATTGAAAGCAATTATGAAAAATTGAAAAATAAAATAATACCAATATTAACAAAAGATTATAATAAAAAGGAGAAACTAACATTTGGAATTTTTACAAACAGAGCCTACAAAATTTTTCCAAAAAACCAGATTGAAATAAACAGAGAAATTGGTGGCATTGTAGATAATTATTTTCCAAATTTTAAAGTAGATCTTGATAACCCGGATTTAAAAATAAATCTGGATGTTAGAGGTGAAGGTATTTATATCTCATATAAAGAATATGAAGGATTAAGGGGTCTGCCCGAAGGAACTGAAGGAAAAGGCTTATTACTATTATCAGGAGGAATCGACAGCCCTGTTGCGGGTTATCTATCCATGAAAAGAGGTCTAAAAATTGATTTTGTTCATTTTTATACTCCACCTTTCACAGGAGAAAAAGCCCTAAAAAAAGTTATGAATCTTGCTAAAAAACTTAAAAAGTTTAGCTCAAGACAAAATATTAGATTCTACAAAATTGACATATCACCTCTTCAAAAACAAATTCTTGATAAATGTAATAAAAGATATACTACTTTAATACTCAGATCCATCATGCTTAAAATCAGTGATCTAATAGCTCAAAAATTTGATTATGATACACTTTTAACAGGTGACTCTCTTGGTCAGGTGGCAAGTCAAACTATCTCTGCTTTATCTGCAGTAAGCAAAATAACTGATAAAATTATTTTGAGGCCGCTAATAGGATATGATAAGGAAACTACAATTAGAATTGCAAAAAATATTAACACCTTTGAAATATCTATTGAACCTTATGATGATTGCTGCTCTATTTTCATTCCAAAACATCCAATACTTGATGCGAACTCAAATATCCTAAAAAAAGAATTTAAAAAAATAAATATGGATTCCTATTTGACTAACTATAAAAAACACAGCCATGTAATTAAAATTTAACTACTCTTCATATTCATTCAAATAAACAAATTCATTTATTTTTTTTCTTTTTGGTCTATTTACTTCACTTTCAATCTGTTCATCAGTTAAATTGGAATAATCATCTGCATGTTTACCTACTGCCATTAATGCAATTAAATTCTTTTCTTCTGGAATTTTTAATATTTTTTTTGCTTTTTTTGAATTAAATCCTGCCATTAAATGTGTAACAAGATCTAACTCAGTAGCTTTTAAAAGCATAAACCCAACAGCCATCCCCGTATCAAATAAGTAATATTTTCTATCTCCAACAATACAGTCATTTTTTTTATCCGAAAAAATTGCAACCATCATAGAACTATTTTCAGCCCACTCATTCCCATTAGAAAGCGCATCAAAAAGTTCAACCAATTTCGCTTTATTATGTACAAAGACAAATCTCCAGGGTTGATAATTAAAACAGGACGGAGCCATTTTAGCAGCTTCTGCAAGTTCATAGATTTTTTTTTCATCAATATCTGTCTGTTTAAGAGCCCTGTAAGATCTTCTCTTGTTTATTAATTCATTTAATTCCATAAAACCACCTCGGTTTTAATTTATTTTATTTATATTCTTATCTGTATTTTAATTTTTTATAATAAAAAATCATCGCCTGATTTATTTTTACCCCCTCAATATTTGAATTTGTAAAAACAAATAAATTTCTTTGCAATATTGGAACAGTTGGCACATCTTCAACCCAAAGTTTTTGCAACTTATGGAATATTTCCTTCCTTTTATCTTTTTTCATACTCTTTTTTTCTTTCTTCAGCAAATTGTCATATTCATTGCTGGAAAAATATATTCCATTTCCGGCAGATCCTGTTGTTCCTCCAAAAGCTGCAAGATAATTATCCGGATCAATATAATCAGGATACCAGCCGTATAAATAAGATGCCATTCTTTTATCATCAAAACTTTTTGTAAAAACTGTCCACTCAGCTGTTCTTAGAATTACTCTAAAATAACTAGATTTTTCAATTTGATTTTTTAATACTTCGACCATATTTACTTCCGTATCTCCATAATGCGAGGGAGTATACCAAAGTTCAAACTCAAGAGGATTGTTTTTAGAATATCCCAGTTCTTTCAATCTTTTATTGGCAAAAGTGATATTAGCATCCCCAATTTCTGTTTTAAAATAATCTTTATGTGAGAACATTCCTCTTGGTACCATGGAATATAATGGTTTCGCCTGATTTAAAAATACTTTTTCAGAAATTTCTTCTCTGTCAATCAAAGCTGCAACTGCCTGTCTGGCTTTTTTATTTTTCATAACACTTTCTGATGTTTCAAAACATAAAAATCTAATAAAAGGACTTGGGATTTTAAAACTATTATATTCATCTTTTTTCAGCAAATCATCAATATCAGATGGATTTAACTGTTTATAAACCAGATCTAATTCTCCTTTTTCAAATGCTGTTCTCATTGTTGCAGGATCTTTATAATAATTTATAACTATTTTATCAATATTTGTTTTGCCATAATAATTTGGATTCGCTTTTAGTAATATTTCTTCTTCTCTTTTAAATGATACCATTTGATATGCTCCCAGACCTGTTAATTTTCCACCTTTTAGTTCTGAAGGATTTGTCACTATCTTATCAGCTGGAAACACATTTGGATTTACAGGATGATATGGAACAGTAGCCACCAGTTTTAAAAAAAATCCACATGGCTGTTTCAAATTAAATCTAACTTTATATTTATCAACAACATCAACTGATTCAACAAAATCAGTCACGAGCCATCCCGGATCACTTCCCAGTGTCATAACTCTATCAATAGACCATTTCACCGATTCTGCAGTAAAAGCAGTTCCATCTGTAAATTTTATTCCTTCTTTCAATTTAAACGTGTATTTATCACCCTTATCGTTTATAGAATAAGATTCTGCAAGACCTTTTTGTAATTTTGAAGTTCCCGGCTTATAAGTCATTAACCCCTCATAAACATTGTAAAGAATTTCCCATGTATGAAAATCGTAAGCCTCAGCTGGATCAAGATCTGTAACTGTTTCTGTTGTTCCATATATTATAGGCTTGTCATTATTGTTTTGATAATTACAACCAAATATTAATATTATAATACTAATAAAAAAGCATAAGTTTCTCATTCGCTTATTCATATTACACCTCTTATCCCATTTAATTATAATCTATTATCCCCTTAAAATAAAAAAATAACATAAAATAAAAATATATCAAAGGTACTAATATTTCAATCTCATTTACTTTCCTTTTTTTCAACAATAGTCCCATCTTTTAAATTAATTATTATATTATTATCACCTGGTGGAAGATCTTCCAATAATGACTCAGCAAATTTTCTATTAAAAAAATATGCGAAAGAACCAATTAATCCTAAATTTTTTACATCGAAATTAACCACTTTCCCTTCATCTCCCTGATAATGTTCTAAAAGAGCTCTCCCATAAACTTTTGATAATTTTTTTGAATCTTCTTTACTTATTAAATATTTTCTGAATTTATCAAAAAAAAGATGCTCATTGCTTTTCAAACAAAAATCTCTTGCATATTTATAAAAATTTTTAAAACGTTTAATCTTTTTAATATATTTTGTGTTTATTATCATATTCTGTTTTTTATTATCAATAGACACTGTCCTATATGGGACAGGGAATGTTACCAGTGAACCTGTCTCAATATCGAACAAATACCTGTTTTTAAAATATTTTACAGTTATATCCTGGGAATGGAAATGTCCCGTAAAAACAACTCCAGCTCCATAAGAACTCAATATATTACCGATATCCTCATAATCATCAACTAAATAGTCATCAACATATTTAGAATAATACTTGAAATGTTCCAAAATTCCGTGATGCATAAAAAATAATACAGCTTTGCCTTTTTTTTCTGCAAGTTTTAATTTATCGACTATCCATTTTAAAGACCTGTACCTTATTCTTCCATCTGTTATTGATAATTTCTTTTCTTTATCATGCAAATCCCATTTACAGCTATCAACAGCAAATAACCATAATCCTTGCACCGGTTCTACAATATAACTAAGAGATAATGGATCTTGAAATAGTGCCTCATTATATCCATACTCTCCATAAATTTTTTTAAACTTTTCAGGAGTTACATTTTCAACCTTTTTGATTTTTTTACCATCATAGGATTTCGCATCAAAATTGTTAATATCATGATTTCCATCAATAATATAAACTTCTTTGCCGCTTTTCTCAATTTTTTCCAAAAATTCTATAAATTTTAAATGACTTAAATATTCCCCATCTTTAGTTAGATCCCCCGGTATAATAACAAAATCACATTCTGATTTTTCTATCTTTTTTGTGATTTTATCCATAATAAGCTTACTTTCACTAATCATCTTACGCTGTTTTAAATTATATTTTTTAAACCGTTTCGAGTTGCTCATGAGAGAAGGAGATAAAAAATGGGGATCAGTAAAAACAACAAACTTTGTTTTGGGATACATAATAAATCTTTTATGATTGCCTGCTTTATTTATAAGATTTCCATATTTAGTACAGCCGGTTAAAAGAGTTAGAAAAACAAAAACAGTGATAAATTTTTTCATATATTAACTATAAATTACTCTTTCAAATATTCAAGAAAAACTTGTTTTAAACAAAAAAAAACATATACTTTCTAAAAAGGGGGCTTAATGCAAAAAAATATGGGAAAAATTGATAGGATAATAAGAACTATTTTTGCTGTTGTAGTAATAATTTTATTACTGCTCAAACAAATTTCAGGCATAGCTGCAATTATATTAGGAATTCTTGCTTTGATTTTTTTAATAACAAGCTCAACTGGAAAATGCCCGGCATATAAACCGCTAAAGATAAATACCCAGCAGAAAAAAAATAATTAATAATTTCTTCCTTTGCCAGAATCCGTTATATCTATTAATTCTTCTGGATAGGGTTTAAAAAAAGATTGTTTTTTTAAATAATCCTCTTCAAATCTAATTGTCCATGACTGTAAAATTTTTAGCAAAACACTAAGTGGAATTTTGTTGTTTCTATATTTTTCCAGATTATCAAGAAAAAACGCCTTTTCTTCTGTATTTATCTTTTCAGAAAAATACCCAAAAGTATGGAGTAATACATTAATATTGGAAGTGTATCTTGGCCTGGTTTCAAAAGAGTTTATTAATAATTTTTTATATTCTTTAACTTTATTATCTATATTTTTTGAAGAATTGTTTGCAACAATTTGCCCCATTTTCCTCAAATTTTCCTGGTTATAACACATTAAAAGATACTTATTATAGGTATGAAATTTAATTAGTTTGTTAATATTTAGATTATTTTGAACCTGATTTTTAAACCTTTTGAATGTGTAAAGTTTTGTAAAAAAATGTTCTCTTATTTCAAAATTTCTTAATCTTCCATCATCTTCTACAGCAACACACCTGTTCTTGAATTTATTAATGATTGCTTTACCAAAAACACCCCTTCCATCTTTGGATATTGCACTTGCTTTTCCGGTTTTATTGTAAACCTTAACAGATTTTATACCACATGTTGGAGAACTACTTTTAAGTATAAAACCATCTATGTTTTTTTTCTTAATTTTTGAAAAAAACATACCAATGAAATTATTCATTTTCTCTGTTAAATCTTTTCCATTTTTACTATTTACAATAAAAGTTTGTCCTTTTTTTCTTAATAATCTAACTGCGTTTCGGGGAATTCCTAATCCAATTTCAACTTCCGGACAAACGGGAATAAGATTCATCTTATTTTTGAGACTTTCAAGTAATGGAAATCTTATTCTCTGGCCATTAAATCTACAGGAATCAATTCCCAAACATTTGCTGATTACTATATTAGGTCTTACTTCATTCATTTTCAATTTCCATTTCTTTAATTAATTGAAAATATTTATCAATATTGAATTTTCTTTTTAAACCATTTGCATTCATATAACGAACTTTCCCATAAATATTTCTTTCTTTCCAGGCTCTATCATGTTTTCCATAACACCATGCTATTCCAGCATAGCTATTTGGATCTCTTCCATCAAGCGAATATTTATTATTTAAATATATTGTATTTTTAAATCCTACCTGAGGAGATTCACTCCACTCAAGTATTTTTTTACCCCAGTACATTCTCATGTAATTATGCATTTTACCTGTTATCATCATTTCTTTCTGAGCTGAATTCCAGTATATATCTTCTGTTTGAGCACTTTCCAAAACATCTAAACTGTATGTTTTTTCGCGTTTATCTTTTTCATGTTTTTTCAAACTATTTTTAGCCCATTCAGGTAAAGATTTTAAAGAATCATAATTCTCATTATAATATACAAAATTGAAACTCAATTCTCTCCTAATAAACAATTGTTCTATAAAAGCTTCAGTATTTTTTTTTGATGATTTTAATATTTTATCCATAATAAACAAAGGTGATATTTGTCCAAAATGTAAATATGGGCTCAAATTAGATATATAATTTTTAGTAGGATCATTAGAAAATTCTTCATAGTATTCAAGTTTATTTTCAATAAATGTATCTAATTTATTTAATGCTTCTTTCCTCCCACCTGTAAAATATTGGCTTTTTCGTACTTCTTTATTTATATTTAAATTTTTAAAAAATTCCTCAATATTGCATATATTAAGAGAATTAAATTCTATTTTACCGGTATTATTCAATTTTTCCGGATTCTTGTTGTAATTTAAAAAATTATTTCTCAAATTATTTAATTTTTTTCTTATTGTGTAAGCTGCATACTCTTCTTTATCTGATGCAGCTTCTACAGGAACTATTAAATCAGATTCAACTTCATAAATTTTTTGGGTAGCTTTTTTAGCTTTATTTTCACGTAATTGTTTTTCAAATTTTGTATAGCCTTTATCAAATATTATAATGCTGGCGTTTTCAAATATCTTTTTAATCTCCTTATCATTTTCATACTTAATAACAAAATTCCCTCCAGCATTATTTATATTTTTTTCAACCTCTCTTAAACCTTCTAACATGAAATAATAATGTCGTTCATTTGATTCTGGATATTTATTTAGAACTATAAACAAAATGAGAAGAGGCAAATCAAATTCATTGGCATATTTAATTGATAAATCTAAAGCATGATTAGAAGTTGCTCTCTGGGATCTCTGCATCCAGTAAAGAACATAATTACCCTGTTTGTTTATGGGTTTCTTTAAATATTCTCTAACCCGCTCTTTTTTAATTCTCATGATTAGTTAATATTATATAACACAGTCCTTACAATTACAATGATAAGCCCCAAGCCTCCCATTAGAATAAAATATTTATAATTTTTAAATTCATAATCTTTTTTAAATTCTTTCTCCCATACATAGATATACCAGCATAGAGGAATAAGAATTGCAATATCAATACTGGGATTGATTATTGAGAAAATTAATCCCAGTGTTGAAAGTATTATAATTGACAGCCTGTTTTTTTTAGCTTTTTTCATAATTCTCTCCATAATTAATCAACATTAATATCAACATTTCTAAATCTTGCAGGTGATGTTTTATGAGAAAGAGGTTTGCCTTGTCCAGGTTCACCTTTTCCACACATCATGGTACCGTTATACTCCCACTCTTCTTCTCCACAAATAGCATCACAGGAATTCCAGAAATCTTTGGTAATTCCGTAATATGTTGGCTCTTTAACTATTCCGGTAATTTCTCCATCTTCAATTTTCCATCCAATCTCCGTTGTAAATTGAAAATTATTTCTACTATCATCGATTGACCAGGATTTTGTGAAATTTATATAATATCCTTTTTCAGTATTTTTAATTAAATTTTTTAATGTTCCAGCTTCACCAGGGAGTAAATTTATATTCGTCATCCTTATAAGAGGGAAATTATCAGCATAATTTGCCAGCATGCTTGCACTTCTTTTTATTCCCAGTTTAGAAGCCGCTTCTCTTGATGTTTGAAGTCCCACTAAAATACCATTTTTGATTATATCTACTTTTTTATTTTTCACCCCTTCATCATCTACTGGATGATAGCCAATTCCATCTCTATCGGTTGTATCACAAACTATATTGACTTTATCCGAACCATATTTATACTTCCCTATCATTTCTGGTTTAACAAATGTTTTTCCAGCATAGGATATCTCTTTTCCAAACAATCTATCAGCTTCAGTTGCATGACCTATTGATTCATGTATCTGCAGGGCTAAGTGATTATTTCCAATAATTAAATCAGCTTTATCTTCTTTTATTCTTGGAGCATCTAAAAGTTTTATGACTTCTTCATAAATTTTATTTATATTATCATCAAAATTTAAATTATCAATTACTTCAAACCCTCCTGAGTATGCATTCATATCTCCGGGATATGTTCTTCTCATTACTTCAGTTCCGTTTGATGAGGTAAGCTGAATTTTTGGTCCTGTAATATATTTTAAACTGTCAACAAAAGTACCCTCAGTATTAGCATAAATTTTATACTGCCTTGAAAAATTTATATTTACACTATTGTAAATAATTTTATCATCAAGATTATTTATTTTTTCAGCTAATTGTGAAAAGTAATCAATCTTATTTTTTTTCATCATTAAAAAGGGGTCCTTTTCAGGTTTTTGAATAAACGATGTCTTAACACCATCAAGCTCCTGTAGAATTACAGGTTTTCTTTTAAATTTAGCTGTATGTTTAGCATTATTAATTGCCTTTTTGATAGCTTTATCAATACTACCCTTGTTAAAGGTATTTAATCCTGCAAAACCCCATGCTCCATCTACAAGAACTCTTATACCAAGTGCATTTTTGTCTTCATCAATATTGTATCTCTTTAAGTCGCCCCTTTCAAAATAAAAACTTTCTTCATCTGACGATGTAAATCTAACATCAGCAAACTGGACATTTCTAAGAAACAATCTATTTATTATGTCATTTACTAATTTTTTCATTATATTCTCTCCCTCCTATATTGTATGTGTTGATGAACTAATATTAAAATTTTTACTTTTTATATGAGGTACCCTACTGCTTGAAATTGAGAAATCACCATAATTATTTGAAGATGGAATTGTATAAAGCTTATTTTCTATTCCTACTATATTTTTGAAAATATCATTTATTTTTTCTGTAAATCTCAAATTATATACAACATTTTTTATTTTTCCATTTTCAATTAAAAAAGTTCCATCTCTTGTCAATCCGGTTACTGAAGTTTCTTTCATATTAATAAAATTCATATAATGAAGATTAGAAATATATAATCCTCTTTCGGTATTTCTAATCATATCTTCAATTGAAGTATCTCCTTTTTCCATCTTGATTGCAGCAACACCAACAGAACCATTTTTTTCCATGTTCAATTTTTTAGAATAATAATGGTCCATAACAAAATTTTTAAAAACACCATTTTTAATAAATTCTGTATCTCTTGCTATATGTCCATCACCATTATATGGGTAGGTTATCATTCCTTCTTCTTGAGGGGTTGAATTTATGGTTACTTTGTCAGGTAATACTTTTTTATCTATCTTTCCCTCAAAAAATGAACGACCTTTATCAAGAACCTGTCCATAAAAACCGAAACAATAATATGATAAAAATTCTGCCAGTGCCTGGGGACTTATTATTACATCATATTTACCAGGTTCTATATCAATTATACCTAAATCCGCTCCACTGATTTTAAGTTCGAGCTGTTTGATATAATCTTCTAAACTAAAATTGCTGAGATCATTACCACCATAAGAATTAATTACACTTACGTTATTTTTTTTCGAAACAGCTTTAGTTTCAAGCATGACAGGAGATACAAAATACATTTTTTCTAACCCGGATGAATTTAAAAAATATCCCTTTCTGTAAAGTGAAATAAAAGTACCATATATTTCAAAATCATATTTATCTGTTACCTTCGTAACTTCTTTTAAGATATTGATTTTCTTATCAAGGGATATTTCTTTTATTGAATTTTCCAGATTACTATACTCAAAAATATCTTTATTATCTTCAAAATTTTCAAAATCATTATCTTTAGGAAGAAAATCTATTACTTTTTTTGCATCTTCAATTTTTTCATAAACTTTCTCTACTGTTGGAGCACTTATACTGCTTGAAAATTTTCTTTTATCTTTAACCATTGTGAATTCTAATTTTTTTCTTTTTTGTGTAATATTATAGTTAGACTGGCTTTTATAAAATCTTAAAAAATCAGTTTGCCATTCATATAAAAAGAAATTGTACTGATAAAGATTATCTTCTTCTACAATTTTTTTCAATTCAATTAATAACTTTTCCATTTATTTCCCCCCTATCTTTTAAAGCTGTTCTATATTATACCCTTCAGATTCTAATAAATTAAGAATTCCATTTTCTCCAACCAAATGTCCCGCTCCTACGACAATAAAATGTATTTTATCATCTTCAAAATATCCTTTAATTTTTCCTACCATTTTTATATTTCTTTCATCAAACAGTTTCATATACACATCTTTTAATTCAGGATTTTCAGATCTCTCCTCAAATATGAAATTTTTAAATTCTTCTCTTTTACCCTGTTTCCATAATTCAACCATTTTTTTAAATTTATCTTTCTTATCTGTTTCTTTAAGGGAAGATTTTAAAAATTCTATTCCTGTTTCTCCTGTAAAACTGCTGAGTAATTCCATTTGTAAATCTACAGATTCCAGCTCTTTAATCTCCATGTTTTCTTCTTGAGCTTTAGTTAAGAAATGAGAATCAATTCCCAGATTAGCTTTAGCTCCTGATTGCATAATATTCAGCTGTTCAATTGTTATTGAAGCCAACCAGGGTTTCATCTGATTAATTTTTGAAAATGGAATATTATATTTAGATATTTTGTTTTTTAACTTATTTAAAAGATCTTTATCTAAAATATCTTCAAGTTTTTTTTCTTTAAAATATCCTTTTTCCAGTGTTAATTTCTGAGCCCTCATTAAATTATCCATTTTTGTTATATCAGCCTCTACAACAAGGAAATCAGATTTCTTAAATGCATCTGTAATACTGCTATTTAGAGGATAGCTATCTTCACTCATCATATGAACAGAACCAAGAATATAATTAACATTCCCTTCTTTTTCAATTTTCCATAAAAAATTATTAGAATTTACACTGAATATACAACCAAAAATAAAGATTAAAACAAATAATATACCAAATATTTTTTTTATAATCCTCATACATTCTCCTTTTTTTTAAAACATTTACATTTAAAATTATATAGAATAATCGGGTAATATCAAAGATTATTTTAATTATTTCATAAATCTAATTTTTTACTAAAATCTTTTTTTAAAGGTTTAAAACTCATTCTGTGATGTGGGGTTGGCCCAAATTTTTCTATTGCTGCGATATGTTCTTTTGTCCCGTACCCCTTATTTTTATTAAACCCATATTTTGGATATTTTTTTGATAATTTTTTCATGATTCTATCACGAATTACCTTTGCTATTATTGATGCAGCCCCTATTGTGTATGATTTCAAGTCACCTTTGATAATTTTTATAAAAGGTATATTCTTTATTTTTAAATCCATTGCGTCAGTTAATACTAAACTTCTCCTGGAAATATCATTAGGAAGTTTTTCTATTAACTTATTCATTCCTCTTAATGTTGAACTATAAATATCAGTTTCATCGATATCTTTAGGGCATATTTCTAAATAGTCCCAGTAAGTATTTTCAGAATTAGTGATTTTTTTATATAAAATTTCTCTTTTATTTTCAGGGATATTTTTTGAATCAGTAATCCCTTTTATATGATTATTTTCAGTTCTTCTTGTAACAAATAAAGCTACAAGTAAAGGCCCAGCAAGAGGACCTCTACCGGCTTCATCCAGACCAACAAGATATTCAATATTCTCATTCAGTCTAAAATATTTCTTGTCAAACTCTATATTTTTTGGCTGAGCCATTTTTTTATTCTTTTTTTTCTTTTAGCCTGGCTTTTTTACCAAATCTTTTTCTCATATAATACAATTTTGATCTTCTAACTTTAGCGTGCTTTTTCACTTCAATTTTCTCTATTAAAGGAGAGTTATATATAAATATTCTTTCCACACCTGTATTCCCTGTAATTCTTCTTACTGTAAATGTTTTTCTTACACCACTGCCCTTTTTCTTGATAATCAATCCTTCAAAAGGTTGCACTCTAACCTTATCTCCTTCATGAATACGAACATTTACAACTACCGTATCACCAACTCTTACTTCAGGTAAATCATCTCTTAAATTTTCATTTTCAATTTGTTTTATAATTTCATCCATATTAGTTACCTCCTATTTCCAAGTAATCTATCAATTATTATTGACACTGCACTTCTAACTGATAAATGATTATAATTTGACCCTGCTATCTTTACAGGTTCAAGTTTTATATCAGCTCTGTCAATTACATCCTCAGTTAAGCCCCATCCTGTACCAAATAGAATTATAATAGGTCTATCATCTTTTTTAACAATTCTCTTCTGTGCTTGTTCATAAGATATATAACCCTTTTCAAACCTGGCACTTGTAACCCAAATTTCAGGTTTTTTATTCTCTATAGTTTCAACTCTTTTAATTAATGAATCAATATTTTCTTCTACGCTAACTAAAGATAAAGCCTCTTTTCTATTTTCATTAAACTCTTTCCCGTAACCTTCTTCCCAATAATTAAGCATTTCTTTTACTATAGCATTTTGTTTAGGAAGAGGTGATACTATTACATATTTTTTTAAATTATATGTTTTACATGTTCTTGAAATATCATGTATATCTATTGGTGTAATGGAAGATGATACAATTTCACCACTTTTATCATAAACAGGATAATGAACCAATCCCAGATAGATATTATTTTTTAAATCTGGACGTCTTTTTTCGGTAATATTTTTTGATTGATGCTGACGCCATTCTTTAATCTTTTTGTGATCTCCCGATAGCAATATTTCAGGTACTTCCAAACCTCTAAATTTTCTCGGGCGGGTATACTGTGGATACTCCAAAAAATCATTTTCAAAACTTTCTTCCTTTTTTGAATTTTGATTCCCCAAAACATCCGGTAATAATCTTGAAATACCATCAATTAAAACCATAGAAGGAATTTCGCCTCCGGAGAGAACATAATCTCCAATAGATATCTCTCTATCAACTACCATTTGATTCACTCTGTTATCAATTCCTTCATATCTTCCACATATAAGCATTATTTTATCTTTTTCAGATAGCTCTTTTAATATTTTTTGATTTAACCTCTCACCTTTTGGTGTTAATAATATTTTAAAATGACCCCTGTCAAAGTTATCTACAGCCCTTACAATAGGCCCTGGTTTCATTATCATGCCCGGACCTCCACCATAAGGATAATCATCAACTCTATTATGTTTATCATTGGCAAAATTTCTAATATCATGGATATCTATATTCAAAGCTCCTTTTTCTACAGCTCTATTAGGTATGGAATAGCTTAAAGGTGTCTCAAAAATTTCAGGAAAAATAGTTAAAACATCAATTCTCATAGCATTCCTTCAATTTTATTAATGGATATTTTATTATCCTTTATACTAACTTTTTCAACAACTTTTTTTATAAAAGGTATTAAAATTTCTTTCCCATTTTCTGTTTCCAAAAACAAAATATCAGAACTTCCATAGTTGGTTACATTTCTAACTTTACCTAAAAACTCATCACCATAATATACTTCACAATCTATCAATTCATAATAATAAAAAGAGTCTTTAGATAATGTTTCTAATTCCTCTTTATCAATATAAATATATGTACCCCTGTATTCTTCTGCTTGTTCAATGGAATTTATATTTTCAAATTTTATTAATATAAATTTATTGCTAATTTTATAACTTTCTGGAACAATCTTTTTAAATTCATCTTTATTAATAAAAAGATTTTTGCTTCGCAGAAATTTAACGAACTCTTTATCCATGTCAACTTTTAAATATCCATTAATTCCATGGGGTTTAATTATTTTGCCAATCTTAAAATAATTCATACAACCTCTAATCTCACTTTTTTTCCAGTTTTAAATCCTTCCATATGAACTATCTCTTTTAATGCTTTTATCCTTCTTCCTTTAACTCCAATTACAGCACCACGATCATCTTCATTAAGAGAAATTTTAAATATGATATTGTTTTTATTTTCCTGCATCTCAATATCTACTTCTTCTTCATTTTCTACAAGCTGTTTCACAAAATATTCTACAATATCCTGCATATTATCTCTTTTTTCTCCCATTGTTATTTATTTTTCCTTTCAATGTATTTAGCCCAAATCCCCATCTTCTGTAACAAGTTTTTTGTTGTAGTTGTTGGTTGGGCGCCATTCTCTAACCACTGCATAACTTTCTCTTCATCAATTTCTACTTTTGATGGATTTGCTTTTGGATCATAAAATCCAATTCTTTCAATCATTTTACTATCTCTTGGTTTTCTTGAATCAGAAACTACAACACGATAATAAGGTTGTTTCTTTTTCCCTGTTCTTTTCAATCTAATTTTCACTGCCATAAATACCTCCTGTTAAATTATTTAAACATATTGGGAATATTCATTCCCTTTTTCCCAAATTTTCCACCAATCTGTTTCAACATCTTTTTACTTTTTTTATACCTTCTCAATAATCTATTTATATCAGCAACTGATCGACCACACCCTTTGGCAATTCTTCTCTTTCTACTGGCCTTAATTATTTTAGGTTTTAATCTCTCTTTGGGGGTCATCGATTGAATTATTGACTCTACTTTAACAATTTCTTTATCATCTATATCTAAATCCTTGGGCATCCCGGGTATCATTTTCATTATTTTATTTAAAGGTCCCATTTTTTTTATCATTTTTATTTGGTCTAAAAAATCCTGCAAGGTAAATTGTCCTTTTCTAATTTGATCTTCTAACTTTTTGGCTTCATCTTCTTTTATAGTTTGTTCTGCTTTTTCAATTAGAGTAAGAACATCTCCCATCCCAAGCATTCTTGAAACAATTCTATCTGGATGGAATTTTTCTATATCTGATACTTTTTCTCCTACACCTATATACTTGATGGGTTTTCCAGTTACCATTCTTAAAGAGAGTGCAGATCCTCCTCTTGCATCTCCATCAAGTTTGGTTAAAATCACACCATCTATACCAACTTTTTTTTCAAATCCCTCAGCAACATTAACTGCATCCTGTCCTGTCATGGCATCAACTACTAATAATTTTTCATGAGGTTGAAATTGTTTATTTATCATATCTATTTCTCTCATTAATTCTTCATCAATATGCATTCTTCCAGATGTATCCATTATGATAACATTTGAAAAATACTTTTTTGCTTCTTTAATTCCATTTCTTATAACTTTTGCAACATCTTTGGTTTTTTTATTAGAATAAACCTGAACATTAATTTCTTCTCCAAGCTGATAAAGCTGTTCAATAGCTGCAGGTCTTCTCAAATCGGCTCCAATTAAATAAGGTTTCTTGCCTTCATTTTTAAATTTATTTGCCAATTTTGCAGCAGCTGTAGTCTTTCCAGCACCCTGCAATCCCATTAGCATAATGATAGTGGGACTCGCAGAAAGATCAATTTTTTCCGCCTTACCCATTATATCAATTAATTCATCTTTTACAATTTTGATTACCTGTTCAGAAGGTTTTAAACTTTTAAATACTTTTTCTCCCATTGCTTCTTTTTCGACATTTTTAATAAACTTTTTTAC
This sequence comes from uncultured bacterium, assembly GCA_964621075.1. Classification (GTDB taxonomy): domain Bacteria; phylum Macinerneyibacteriota; class Macinerneyibacteria; order Macinerneyibacteriales; family Macinerneyibacteriaceae; genus CAZUKV01. The sequence goes on from CAZUKV010000001.1 coordinate 29,631, forward strand.
AACTCTGTAATTTACATCCGCTTCCAAAAGAGCAATTTTGATTTCTCTTAAACTTTTTTTTATGTCATCTTCTTTTAAAACACCTCTTCTACCTAATTTTTTAAAAACCTTCTCTAACTTGCCGGATAAAGAATCAAACATAAATACTCCTCAATTTCTTAATTAATTTTTTTACATTTTTTTTATAATTATTATCTTCTTTTAAATTATTAATTTGATCCAGAATAGAAAACTGTTGCTTTCTTTTTCTTAATAAGTTAATTTTTTCTTCCAAAGAGATTAGATTGCTTATTGCTGTTTCAATTGCACTTAAAACAGCCTGTCTCGATATATCAAACTGTTCTGCAATTTCTCCCAGACTCCAATCTTCTAAATAATAAAGTTTAAAATACTCTTTTTGTTTATCAGCTAAAAGACTGCAGTATATCTCATATAATTCAATCTTATCTTCCCTTGTTAATCCTTCTGATTTCATGGCAAAGAGATAATACCATCTTAGATTAAGGTGTCAAGGGAAATATCTTAACAGTACTTATTTTCTTCTTAACTCTTTTTTATTATCATGATCCCTTACTATAAAAAACAATATTGCAACTAAACAAAATATAAGAGCAAAAGGAACCAAAATAGGAATAACTACAGAAAAAACAATTATAACCGGTAAGAAAAGAATGAGCCAGACTAATGAAAAAATTGCCAGTATAAATTTAACTAAAACATATGCAAGCACTCCAAGAATTAAAAATTTTATAAATCCAACAAATGTGAACGCAATTAAGCCTGGAACTAAAAGATATAAAAAAATAAAACAAAGTGTTATAATTCCTATTAATCTCATAAATCCTCCTTATAATAAAGGACAAATTAGATAAAAAAAATGTTTCAATTCTTTTTTTTTTAATTATAATCAAATTCATGAATTTATCAAATATCAAAAAAGAACTGATTAAAGTTTTCAAGGATGGAATTTCGACAACCTACACTCTTTTAAAAATAATGATACCGGTTAGTATTATAACAAAAATTCTTAAAATTACAGGAATAATTAATATCATAGGGGCCTTATTATCCCCCCTAATGGAAATTGTTAATCTACCCGGGGAATACGGGCTTGTATGGGCCACAACTATGATTACTAATATTTATGGTGGTATTATCGTTTTTTTATCACTCTTCAAAAATCACCCTCTTTCGGTTGCTCAGGTTACAATTCTTTCCTCAATGATGTTAATTGCCCACACTTTTTTAATTGAAAATACAATATGTAAAAAAGCAGGGATTAAATTTTGGGTAATATCTTCCTTTAGATTTACAAGTGCTTTTGTTTTAGGGTTTTTACTGAATAATGTATATACCCTCTTTTCTCTCCATGAAAAAAAAGCGAAAGTTCTTTTTGACTCAAATTCTAAAACCGGAGAAACCACCATAGCCTGGATTCTTAATGAAATTGAAAACTATCTTTATATATTTTTAGTGATATTATCACTTTTATTAATAATATACATATTCAAAAAAACAGGATTTATTAATATTTTCAATAAGATATTTAATCCTGTATTAAATTTATTTGGAATTAGTAAAAAAGCAACTCCATTGACTGTAATAGGAATGACACTGGGTCTGGCATATGGAGGAGGGTTAATTATTAAAGAGGCAAACTCCGGTCACCTTAGTAAAAAAGATATTTTTTTCTCCCTTATTTTTCTAACCCTCTCTCACAGTCTTATTGAAGATACTCTTCTGATGCTCACAATAGGAGCTTCAATAACCGGAGTTTTAATCGGAAGACTATTATTTACACTAATTTTAGTTTCAATAATTGTTAAAATTTTTCAAGGTGTTTCCGAAAAATCTTTTCATAAATATTTTCTCACTTAACTGATTTTATTATATCCCAATTCAAGTGCCTCAATATTAGTATTATAAGCTTTCTCCGGCAGCACCTCTTTTAAGACTTTTTTAATTGTATCTATAGAAACAACCCCGCTTTTTTTTATTAAAGCACCGATCATAATTATATTTGCAAAAAGAGGTTTTTCAAAATTTTCCAAAGATAATTCCGTAGCAGAAATATCAATCATCTCTTTACCTGCTTTTTTTTCAGGCTTAAATACAGAACCATCATAGATAACAACCGCGTCTTTAGATAATTTATCCTTGAAAAGCTTTAATCCTGCTTCAGCCATAACAACAAAATAATCCGCTTTTTCTACATGAGGGAAATCTACAAAATCTTTTGCAACAATTACTTCTGCTCTTGTTGTAGTCCCTCTTGATTCAGAGCCATAAGCCTGTGATTGAGCAGAATAAAAACCTTCTTTTACAGCACTTCTTGCTAATATATTTGCTGCTAAAATAACTCCCTGGCCACCAATACCTGAAAACATAATTTGTTTCATTTTTCCCACTCCCTTCAGTTCTACTTAAAATTTTCCAATCATTATTTTGTCATTATTGTATTCATCTTTGTAAAATTCACTTTTCTCTTTAAAGTGATCGAGCATTTTCATAGGGTCTCTCAAATTATTTCTTTTACCATATTGAACAGGACATCCGGTAAGCACATCGAGAAAATAAAACTCGTTACTGTTTATAGCTTCTTTTATAGTTTCTTTTAATTGTTTTGCATGATACGCAGTATATCTGTAAACATTATCTGCTCCAGCTCCTTTAACAAGTTTTACCAGATCAAAAGGTCTATCTTCATTTCCAAGAGGTGTTGTCATTGTTTTGGCTCCTTTTGGAGTTGTTGCTGATGCCTGGCCACCTGTCATCCCATAAATATTATTATTACCACAAATAACAGTAATTGGTAATCTTCTTCTTGCAGCATGAATTAAATGATTTCCTCCAATAGTTGCTAAATCACCATCTCCACTCATTACAACAACCTCAAGATCAGGATTTGCTTTTTTTACACCAGTAGCATAAGCAATAGCTCTTCCATGAGTGGTATGAAGGGTATCAACATTTAAATGAGGTGAACCAATCCATCCTCCACAACCAATCCCTGAAACCACTACAAGATTATCCTGATCATAGTTCAGTTCACCTAACGCATTTACAAAAGCATTAAGTAAGATCCCATGTCCACAACCTGGACAAAAAGCAGTTGGAAAAACTTCTTTTCTTATATATTTTAAATATTCAGTTTTCATTTTTCCTCCTTAATTATATTTTATTAATTATCTCTTCAGGCTCTATAACTTCACCATCAGCCCTGTTTACACCAACAACCTGACATTTTACAAATCGTTCAACTTCTCTTCTCAGCTGTCCCAGATTCATTTCGGGAACTACAACTTTTTTAACTTTTTCTCCAAGTTCCTTTATTTTGTTTACAGGCATTGGCCAAACAGTTTTAAGTCTCAACATCCCTACTTTCTCACCATTATTTCTGGCTCTTTTAACAGCCTGCAAGCCAGCCCTTGCTGCGAATCCAAAAGAAATAATTAATTTATCCATATCATCGGTATAATATTCTTCATATTCTAATATATCATCAAGATTTTCGCTTATTTTTAATCTTAAATGATCTACGAGTTTTTCCTGAACTTCTCTATCCTGAGTTTTTCTATATCCATTAGGATCATGTGTGGAACCTGTAACAAGTAACCTTTCTCCATCTCCGAAAGATGGCATGCTGGGAACTCTTTCTAATGGCTCAAATCCTCCAAATGGAGGAGTATCATTTCCTTTTTTCCTATTGTAAACTTCAACTTCTTTTTTTACATTAACAACTTCCCTTAAATGACCGGTTGCCTCTTCCAAAAGAACAATAACCGGTGTTCTATATTTTTCAGCTAAATTAAAAGCTCTTATAGTTTCATAATAGATCTCTTCTACTCCCCAGGGAGATATAGCTATCATTTCATGTTCGCCATGTGTTCCCCATCTGGCTTGCATTAAATCTCCCTGTGCTGTTCTTGTTGCCTGTCCGGTAGAAGGACCTGTTCTCTGTACATCAACAACTACAGCAGGCGTTTCTGTCATAATACCAAGTCCCAGATTTTCCATTTTTAGAGACATCCCAGGCCCTGATGTTGCTGTCATGCTTTTTGCTCCTGTCCATGACGCCCCAATAACAGCACCCATAGCTCCTATTTCATCTTCCATCTGTACAAAAGTTCTATCTAAATCATTAAATCTTTCAACTATTGTTTCCATAATTTCACTTGCGGGAGTAATAGGATATCCTGCAAAAAAAGTACAGCCAGCTGCAATAGCACCTCTTGCACAGGCTTCATCTCCCTGCATGAAATATTTACCTTCTTTTAATGGTACTTTATTTATTTCTGTTGCCATATTATTCCTCCTTGCTCTTTATCGTAATTGCAAGATCGGGACAGTGTGTTGAACACTGCATGCACCCAATGCAATCATCTTCTCTAACAGCTTTTACTATTACAGTTCCTTTATCATTAATCTTGTCAGCTTTTTCAAAAACATTCTTGGGACAAATTTTCTGACAAATATAACATCCCTTGCACCAATCTTCACGTATGATAACCTCATAAGACATTTTAACTCCTTTCATACTATATTTTACCTTCTTCTTTAAATTTTTTAATATCCTCCTTAGAATAACCCATTTCTTTCATTATCTCTTCTGTATGTTCTCCTAAGAGTGGAGGGTGTCTATCAAATTTAACCGGCGTTTTGCTCATCTTTATTGGACTCCCAACAAGTTTAACTTTATCAGCAGTAGGATGATCTACCTCTACAACCATATTTCTGTGTTTGGTCTGAGGGTCGCCGAAAACATCACTAAACTTATTTATTGCTCCTCCAGGTACATCATATTCTTCCATTTTGTCAATCCAATATTCTTTATCGTTCTGCTTCAAGATCTTTTCAATAGAAGATATTACTTCCTCTCTATTTTCAACTCTTGCACTATTTGTTTTATATTTTTCATCTGTTTTCCATTCAGGTTTATCAACCATATCACAAAAGCTCAACCATTGTTTATGTGATCCAACAGCAACAATAATATATCCATCTTCAACTTTAAAAGCCTGATAAGGAACTATTGTTTGATGCTGATTCCCTCTTCGTTTGGGGTTTTCTCCTGTTACCAAATAACTGGAAGCAAGATTTACCAACCAGGAAATTTGACTATCTACAAGCGCAACATCTATCATTTGTCCTTCTCCTGTTTTTTCCCTATGGTGTAGGGCTGATAAGATACCAATAACAAGATACAGGGCTGAAGTTATATCATCTATGGCTACAGGTACTTTCATTGGAGGGCCGTCAGGCTCTCCATTTATACTCATAATTCCGCCCATTGCCTGTGCAAGAACATCAAACCCGGGCTTTTCTGATTTCGGTCCAGAAGTTCCAAATCCTGTTATCAACCCATATATTATTTTAGGATTGATTTCTTTTACATCTTCATATGTTAAATTTAATTTTTTCAGCGTTTTCATTCTAAAATTGAAAAGAATTATATCCGCCCATTTAATTAATTTTTCTAAAATATCTCTTCCTTTTTTTAGATTTAATGTAAAACTTTTTTTGTTTCTGTTAGCGGTGAAATAATATGCTGATTCACCACCTTTAAATGGAGGTCCCCATGCTCTTGTGGTATCTCCAGTCTTGGGCATTTCAATTTTTATAATTTCAGCACCCAAATCTCCAAGAATCTGTGATGCAAAAGGACCTGCTAAAACTCTTGATATATCAAGAACCTTTATACCCTCTAAAGATTTTTTATTCATCTTAACCCTCCTTTTTTTTGGTAAGAGGAGTTACAATAACTATTGATAATATACTCAATACCAGTGCCACGTATACTTTATCAATATTCATGCCTATAAAATTTGTTATTGCTTCTTTATTTAATACAAAAATTAAAATTCCTAATGTTGAAACAACCAGGGCTGTAATTGCTGCCTGTGGTGTTACCCAGGTTCCTTTAATTTTTTTATATCCTAAAACAATCCCTAATATCACGACAATTGCTGCTGCCCCTCTAATTCCATAAGTAATATATGCTGCCTCAAGAATTCCTCCTCTTATAAAAATTGCCATTGGAATTGAAATAATACCAACTGTAATTGTCATTGCTTTAGAAAAACTCAATAATTTTTTATCAGAAGCATTTTTATTTATTAATAAATGATAAAAATCCTTAACAAGAATAGTGCTCACTGCAAACATAACCGGAGCAACCGTTGATAAAATTGCAGCTAATATTCCTGCAGCTGCTAATCCACTTAACCAATCCGGAAGAAACTCTGCATTCATAAGAAGAAAAGGTAGTGTTTCTTTAGCAGATGTCAATTTCTCTAAATTGCCTATTGTTCCTGTTCTAACTGCTATTCCAAGGGTTGCAACGATAATTCCAAGTGGTGCTATTAAAAGAGCACTTAACATTGCTCCTCTTTTTGCAGTATTTATATCTTTAGCCGCAAAAACAGGTTGAATTGAAGCCTGAGAAGCAAAACCAGCAAGAATACCTCCTAATAACCATGCAATCATTTTCCCAAACCCCAGAGAAAAAGGATCCTTATAACTTTTAATCATTTCGCCTGCTTCTTTAATCGTATTTCCTTCTGCGACAAATTGAGAATTCAAATTTTCAAATAATCCTGAAAATCCTCCTACATGATTCAATGTAAGAATAAAGACAACAATAATAGTTGAAAACAGTAAAATAATATGCATCAAATTTGTAAATGCTATTGATTTCATTCCACCCTCATATACATAGAAAATAACAAATATACCTGAAACAATAATTGCTATGCTGTAAGGACTAAATAAAATAGATTCAAATCCAAACATGGATGATAACACTCCAGAAAAACTTCTCAAAAAGGATCCAAATAATTGAGAAACAAGACTTCCAATTGCCTGTAATTGCAAATATGATAAAATTATAAAAGCAACTACAAATGCAAGGGAAGCAACTATCCTTACATTTTTATTAAATAATTTTTCTAACATTTCTCCTACTGTGTGAACATTATTTTCTCTATAAATTTTTGCTATTGTTAATCCAAATAAAAACATCCCCAAAGCTGTAGAAACATTATACCAGAGTGGAAATAATCCAGAATTGAATGCTTTTTCAGAAGTTCCAATTGTACTCATTCCACCAAGCCATTCACCTACAACAGTAACAGTTACAAGCAGAACACCCATATTCCTTCCAGCAATTAAGAAATCTGAAGAAGATTCTTTTGCTGCAAACTTTTTTACAATTTTACCTGCAATAGCTAATAAAACAAAATATCCAATAATCACCAATAATTGCACCCAATGCATAATAATCAACCTCCAATTTTACTGATAATAGATGCTGAAGCTTTTTTTGCTTCGCCCATTGCTTTAATTACAGTAGCTGCACCACTTACAATATCACCTGCAGCCCAAACTTTTTTTAAGCTTGTTTGCATCTTATTATCCACAACTATTCTACCCCACCTATCAAATTTTAAATCATTTTCTTTGTTGCTAATCATTTTATTGGGTCTTTGCCCAATAGCTTCTATAAAAATATCTGTTTTTATTCTAATAAATTCATCTGTGCTATCAATTGCATTTCTCCCATCTTCAGTTTTCCCGACAGTTTTCATCTTTCTAAAAAGAATCTCTTTTATTTTTCCATTCTTATTTGAAATTATCTCCAAAGGATTTAATAATGTTTTTATATCTATACCTTCTTCTATTGCATGCTTGATCTCTTCATTTCTTGCAGGCATATCCTCTCTAAGTCGCCTGTAAACTATTGAAACTTTAGAACCTAATCTTCTTGCAACCCTTGCTGAATCAACAGCCACATTCCCTCCACCAACAATTAAAGTTCTTTTCCCCTTTTTAATTGGGGTATGATATTCCGGAAACCTGTATGCTTTCATCAAATTAACTCTGGTCAAAAATTCATTAGCAAAATATACCCCTATAGCATTCTCACCTTTAATATTTAATTGTCTTGGAAGGCCTGCTCCTACAGATATAAAAATACCATCAAATTTTTCCTGAAGTTCCTCCAAATAGAGCGTTTTCCCGATTAGATAATTTTTTTTAAATTTAACTCCCATTTTTTTTAACTTATCTATCTCTCTATTAATAATCTCATCGGGAAGTCTAAAATTTGGAATACCATATCTTAACACCCCGCCAAATTTATGAAGTGCTTCGAAAATAACTACATCAAACCCATTTTTTATGAGCTCATTAGAAGCTGTAAGTCCAGCAGGGCCCGATCCCACTACCGCAACTTTTTTATTATTTTTCTTAATTATTCTATTTAATTCTACCGAATAATTATCTGCAACAAACCGTTCCAGCTTTCCAATATTGATTGGTGGTTCCAAAATACATTCGGCCTCGCACTGATTTTCCTGTGGACAAACTCTTCCACATATTGCAGGTAAAATATTCTCCTCATTTATAATTTTATAAGCTTTTTTGAATTTTTCTTCTTTTATAGCCCTGATAAATCCCGGGATATCCACTTCAACCGGACAACCCTTAATACATAAACCACATTCTTTACATCTATTGGCTTCTTTGATAGCTTCTTCTATTCTATATCCTTTATTAACTTCTTTAAAATCTTTAATTCTTATTTTAGGAGATCTTTCTTCAGGCTCTATTCTCATCATTCATCTCTTTTTCTATTTTTTTTTCTAACTTGCATTCTGAGTTTTCATATTGCCGATTTCTTTTTATTAACTCATCAAAATTAACTTTATAACCATCAAAAATAGGACCATCCACACATGTATATTTAATTTCACCGTTATATGACAATCTACACCCTCCGCACATACCCGTACCATCAATCATAATTGTATTCAAGCTTACAAGAGTTTTTAATTTATATTTTTTTGTATTTTCTACTACTTTTTTCATCATAATTAAAGGACCAACTGCAATGCAGAGATCATATTTTTTTTCTCTCAACAATTTTTTTAACCTTTTTGTAACAAAACCTTTCTCACCGTATGAACCATCATCTGTCATGCAGTAAAGATTATCTACATACCGTTCTATTTCATCTATTAAAATTAAAGAATCTTTATTCTTTGCTCCAATAATTGAATCAATATGCTTTATTTTTTTATTCATAGAAAATTCTTTTATTTTTGGGAATATAGGTGCAATACCAATCCCGCCGCCAATAAAAAGAATATTTTTAAAATTTTCTTCAGTTTTTACATTATTTCCAAGAGGTCCCAAAATATCGGGAATGATCTCTTTAGTTTTCATCTCTGATAAAATTTTTGTAGTTAAGCCAACAACCTGAAATATTATTCGGATATTTCCTTTTTTTGGATTTATATCGGCTATAGTCAGAGGAATTCTTTCTCCCACTTTTTTCACCTTCAATATCAAAAATTGCCCTGCTGAATAGTGGTTTGCTATTTCCGGATTATGAACCCAAAAAGAATATATATTTTTACCTAATTTATCTTTAGAAACTATCTGATTTCTCATGGGTTAATAATAATAGAGTTAATATTTATGTCAATTATAATTCATATAGAAAATAAAAACTTAATTTTTTAAAAGATCTAATACTTTTTTCTTAATAATATTTCTTTTCTCGGGAAGTCTAATAACATTTGTACCAAAATAATCCCATCTATCTGTTAAATATATGACTGCTCTTTTTTGTTTTGATTTATAATTTAAATCATCTGTTATGCAGAATTTTTTCTCTATTTTTTTAGATATTTTAATATTAGAAAAATATTTTTTTATATATTTTTTTAAATATTTACTTTCTATTCTAAAATCAATTTCTGCCATTATATTTCTCCAGATTTGAAATTACTTTTTCATGAATAATGCCATTACTTGCAATAATATTATTTGTATTAAAAAGCCATTTTTTCCCATTGAGATCTGTTATCGTTCCTCCTGCCTCTTCAACAAATAATTTTCCTGCAGCCATATCCCATATTTTCAATCCTTCTTCCCAGTAAACATCATATCTCCCCGCTCCTACATAAGCCAAATCCAAAGCAGCAGAACCCAGTCTTCTTATTCCCCTTGCTTTTAAAGCAAGTTTTTTAAAATTACTTATATTATTATACCCATTTTTCTCTCCTCGATTATAAGAAAATCCAGTTGCAACCATTGCTTTACTTAATTGTTTCCTTGAAGATACTTTTACCTTCTTTTCATTTAAGAAAGCACCTTGATTTTTTATTGAATGAAAAATTTCGTTCTTTACTGGGTCATAGATAATACCAAAAACAATTTCATTATCCCATATTAAAGCAATAACAACAGAAAAATGAGGTATTCCAAAAGCGAAGTTATTAGTACCATCAATAGGGTCAATTACCCAGTACTTACTTATCTCCATAGAATGATTCTTTTTAGTTTCCTCTGCAATGATTGGAATATCATACTGTTTAAGTTGATTTATTATATATTTTTCAGATTTATAGTCATAATTTGTCACAAGTTCTCTTGATTTTTTTTCATCAATTTTCTTATTGCCATTATAGAACCCGTCTCTTAATATTTCTCCAGCATTTCTTATTATACCTTTTAATTTATTGAAAACTATTCCTTCAACAATTTCCATACTTCTCCTTTTTTCAATTATAACATTCAGATTTATTATATAAAGTTATATCTAAATACTTGCAATATTTAGTATAAATATTATTATTAATTAAGGAGGGATATTTTATGAAAAAAAACTATAGAGGAACTGTAGCAATTTTAACCGGAGGGGGCGATACCTGCGCATTAAATAGAAGCATAGAGGTAATCAAAAATGTTGCATATCTATTAGATTATAAAATTTATGGCATTTATGAAGGCTGGAAAGGTCTTCTGGATGATGGTTATATAGTGGATATTTCGGAACAGGATATAAATGGTACAGTTGGCGGATCAATACTTGGTTCCTCCAGAACAAACCCATTCAAAAAAGAAAAAAATGGAGAAAATCGTATTGATGAACTTTTAAACAATGTGAAAAAGTATGATATAGATATAATAATATCGATAGGTGGAGATGATACCAATGGAGTTTCTCAAAAATTATATAAAAATTATGGTATTCCTGTAATTGGATTTCCTAAAACTATAGATAATGATGTAAAAACAAAAACAATTTTTACAAACAAAAACGGTAAAGAGCATGAAGTTTCCCTTTGTCCCGGATTCCCAACTGCAGCTCAAAAAATAATTAAACTTATAAGCAATTTAAGAACTACTGCAATGACCCACAATCGAATATTTGTTGTAGAAATTATGGGTCGTGATGCCGGATGGCTTCCCTCTGCAGCTGCTTATGGTGGAGCTGACATGGTTCTTATTCCTGAACTTAAAATGACAAAAGAAAGAATTGACGATTTTTTGAATAAAGTTGTTGATAAATATCAGGAAAAAGGAGATCTTATAATTGGAGTCTCTGAAGGTGTTAGGTGGTGGAATAAAAAAAACAAAAAATGTGACGTAGTGAAAGAGAATTCTATACTTGACGAGTTTGGACATCCCAAACTGGGTGGAATTGCCAGCAAAATTGCTAATATTCTTAGAGAGAAGGGTATTGATAACCCCCGATCTCAGGTGGCTGGATATATACCGCGAAGTGGTTTTATATCAGAATATGATAGTCAATTTGCCACAGCACTTGGTCAGCAGGTATTAAAAATGATTTTAAATGAAAATTTTGGATATATGCCTACACTTGAAAATGTTCCCTACTACAGAGAAGTAGAGGCTTACAACACAAAAATTATTCCTTTATCAGCTATAGAAAATTATGATTTACCCTGTAATTTTTTCTATGATGTGGAAAAATATAATTTAAATGATAACTACATTCAATTTATTGAAAAAATGATACCGGAAAAACCTTTTATACCTAAAAGAATTGATTATAAAAAAATAAAACCAAAAAATAATTAATTTGAAGATTGAATTTTAATAATTTCGTTTTTTGAATTAACAAGAATATTTTTTCCATTTTTTAAAAAACTTGAATAAATAGAATAGTTACTACCACTTTCAGCATAATTAAAGATTATATATATATTTCCAGGAGTAATATCTTCAAGATTAGATAATTTTTTTAAAAATATAATATCAACAGGTTTCTCGTACCATCCCTTCATCAGGCTTGATTCCAGAAGATTACTATTAATATTATCCTTTATAAAATTCCTGAGGTTTCCGCCATTATTTACTAAATGCTTCTCAATCTGAAACTTAATTTTTATTAGATTATTATACATCTCATTTCTATTATCATGTTTTTGTTCAATTAGGATAAAATGAAGAGCAAATACAATAACAAATATTACAACTGTTCTATAATAAGCAAGATTAAAATAACGTTTCCTCAATAGGTTAATTAAATATATTAAAAGAATAATAGAAAAAAAACCAAAAAGAAGCCATAAAAAAGTGTTATCATAAATATAGAAATTTCCTTTTAGAGCATTGTTAAAAAACAAAATTAATTCTTTTATCCCCTGATAAAATACATAAATTATTTTTATTGTTAAAATACCCATTAAGAAAAATAAAAAGAATGATTTTTCATGTTTTTTTCTTTTAATATCAACCCCACTATCTCTCAAGTATGAAACAAATGAATATATATTATCATATTTATAAGAGGAAAGTGTTGTTTTTTTAGTTTTATTATTTGTTTTATAAAAAACCTGATAATAATCTCTTCCCCTGCCGCTATATGAAACAAACAAAATATTTTCAATATTATTAATCTTGATAACTTTATTGGAGAATAGTTTAGAAACATAGAGATAGTTGCCTAAAATATAAACTTTATGTAAAATTTCTTTTATAAATATTGTAATAAGAATAACTGAAATAATTAAAAAAATATGAAAATCAAAGATTATATAAAATGAAATTAGGGAGATTAAAATCAATAAAGCAAACAAAATGAGATATGCTTTATTTAATTTTAATCTCCTGTCCATTACTTACCTAAATCAAAACCTTTATTAAAGGCTTTTTCATTTAAATCTTCTGTTCCACTTGGAACACTTTTTTTTACTGTTTTCAGCATCCCTTTTTTAGAAACTTTTTCTGTTACAGCAGTAATATAACCAAGAGAAACAATATTTGCAGATATTTCACTGTCCATAATATCTCTTGATATTTTTCCAAAAGAAATTTTATGTAAATTTTTTATATCATAATCTGAAGCATCGACATAATTATCATCAACTAAAACAATTGTATTATCATCAATATGCTTGATTTGCCTTTCCAAGCCGGACTGACTCATTGCTACTACTAAATTGGCTGTAGTTATCTCGGGATAATCAATTGGATCATTAGATATAATAACATACGCTTCAGTCATTCCACCTCTTGATTCTGGACCATAGCTCTGAGTCTGGGTGCTATATTTTTTGTCTTCTATTGCAGCCGCTTCAGCTAATATTTTCCCGCTCAGAATCATTCCCTGACCGCCTGCTCCACTGAAAACTACTTCATAACGCATATTATTCCTCCTTAGCTTTAGCCATTATTTTTTTATCATATTCTTCAACATATTCAGGTTTAGTTACATTTTTAAATATTCCGGTTATTACTTTATCTTCTAATTCTTCTTCAGATAATTTTTCTGCCTGTTTTTTAGTTATTACACTTTCCTTAATCCATTCAAACATATCAACAGGAGTTTTCATTTTATTTCTTCTGCCAAATTGAATATGACAGTTCGTAGCTACTTCCACAATAGAAAACCCTTTATTAGAAAATGCTTTGAAAATATAATTTTCCATCTGTTTAGGATTAGTTACCGACGCTCTTGCAGCAAATGTAGCACCGGCCCCAATTGCAAGATCCATAAAATTAAATGAATTATCAATATGACCATATTGAGCAGTTGAAGCAAAATAAGATTTGGGTGTTGTTGGAGAATACTGGCCTCCAGTCATGCCATAAATATTATTATTAAATACTATAGCAGTAACGTCAATATTTCTTCTTGCTGCATGAATTAAATGATTTCCTCCAATTGCTCCTGCATCACCATCACCTGTATATACAACAACATTTAGTTTTGGTTTTGCCATTTTTATTCCTGTTGCAAAGGCAAGAGCCCTACCATGTAATGTGTGAAGGCTGTTAAAATCGAGATATCCGGTAGCTCTACTTGAACAACCAATTCCAGATATTGCCATTACATCATCTTTTTTCCATCCCATTTTATCAATAGCCCTAATGGAGCTCTTCAAAATAATACCATTCCCACATCCAGCACACCATATATGAGGAAATTTATCCTGTCTAATATATTTATTATAATCAAACATATTACAACACTCCTTTTACTTTCTCAATTATTTCATCAGGAGATATTAGTTCACTATTTAACTTATTCAATGAAACAATTTTTTCTTTGTCTACATACTTTTTAGCTTCATCTGCAAGCTGTCCCTTGTTCATTTCAACTACAACAATATTATCAACTTTATTACCTAATTCTTCTATTCTCTTTCCAGGGAAAGGCCACAATGTAACCGGTCTTAAAAGTCCAGCTTTTACATTTTCTTCATTTAGCTTTTTAATTGCCATTTTTGCACTTCTTGCCTGAGTCCCCACAGAAAGAAGTAAGACATCCATATCTTCAGTATTAATTTCTTCATTTTTTTGGATATCATCAAGATTCTTTTCTATTTTTCTATACATTCTATCAATATTTTTTTGAATATTCTCTCCGCTTACATCAGGAAATCCAGTTTCGTCATGAAACAATCCTGTAATATGAAATCTATATCCCTCACCATAATTTGCTGTTATAGGGATATCATTTTCAATATAAAAAGGCTCATAATTATTTTGATCTCTTTTGATTTTTCTTCTTTCAACAATATTTATTTTTTTATCATCTACAAAAACAGATTCTTTCATGTGCCCGAGTATTTCATCCATCAAAAAAACCACAGGTTGTCTGTATTTTTCAGCCAAGTTAAAAGCACGTATTACTTCATAATAAATTTCATTTACAGATTCTGGATAGATGGAAATAATAGGATGGTCTCCATGGGTTCCCCATCTTGCCTGCATCAAATCTCCCTGTGATGGTCCTGTAGGATGACCTGTAGAAGGCCCACCCCTCATAACACTAACTACAACAATAGGGACTTCTCCCATTATTGCCATACCTAAAGCTTCCTGCATTAATGAAAATCCTGGACCTGAAGTAGCGGTCATTGATTTGGCTCCTGCAAGGGATGCCCCTATAATTGAAGCAATAGAAGCTATTTCATCTTCCATTTGAACAAAACGACCTCCAACTTTTGGAAGCTCTACCGAGCATACTTCTGCAACTTCAGATGAAGGTGTAATAGGATATCCACCAAAAAATTTCAAGCCAGCTTTAACTGCCCCCAAAGCACATGCTTCATTTCCCTGTAAAAACTTTACTTTTTCAGCCATTTCAAACCTCTTTTCTATTTTTTTTCTTCAATTTCAATTGCAAAATCCGGACAGATATTTTCACATATCAAACATCCGATACATTTATCTTCAGAGTTAATTTCAACTTTAAAATTTTCTTCATTTGCCCTAATCGCACCTGTTGGACAATTATTATAACATAGTTTGCAGGACTTACAGTAGTCCGGTTTTATAATAATTTTAAATTTTTTCTTTCCAGCCACAATTTCCTCCTTATCTCTTTTTACTCAAGTATAGAAATATTTAATTTCATGTAAAGATATTTCTATAATTTTTCTTTTAAAATATCAGCAATTTGTGTTGGCAATTCTGCTACTTCCACTTTATTATTTTTTAACACTTTAATTTTTTCTGATGCACTTCCTCCGCTTCCTGAAATGATAGCTCCGGCATGTCCCATTCGCTTACCTTTTGGGGCTGTTTTCCCAGAAATAAATGCAATTACAGGTTTTTGCATATTGTTTTTAATATACTCTGCAGCAATCTGTTCATCATTTCCTCCAATTTCACCTATCAAAACTACAGCATCAGTTTCATTATCTTTTTCAAATTCTTTTAAACAATCTATAAATTTTGTTCCTATATAAGGATCTCCTCCTATACCAATTGCAGTAGATTGCCCAAATCCATTAGAAGTTAAATTATAAACAACTTCATAGGTGAGTGTTCCGCTTCTTGAAATAACACCAATATTACCTTTCTTGAATATTTTAGCTGGCATGATTCCAAGCTTTGTTTCTCCTGGAGTAATAATGCCAGGACAGTTTGGACCAATCAATCTAACATTATTATTTTTTGCATAATTAACTGCCTGTAGCATATCCTTAAATGGTATTCCTTCTGTAATTGTCACAATTGTTTTTATACCAGCATCAACAGCTTCACATATAGCATCTGCTGCAAATTTTGGAGGAATATATAAAATGGAAGCATCTGCACCTGTTTCTTTTACTGCTTTTTTTACAGTACTAAAAACTGGAACATCTTCTACTTTTTCTCCTTCTTTAAAAGGCGTAACCCCTCCAACAATATTTGTTCCATATTCTATCATTTTTTTTGTATGAAAACTGCCATCCCTACCGGTTATACCCTGCACTATTACTTTTGTATTTTTATCAACAAAGATAGACATATATCCTCCTTATTTTATTTAATTTTTTCATATACTGATTTTAATTTTTCAACAGATTTTTTTAAATCTGTAAAAACTTCATATCCCAGTTTCTTTAATATCTTTTTTCCTTCATCTTCATTGGTTCCTGTTAATCTTATAATTATTGGAACATCTATCTCTAATTCTTTTAATGCAGTTTTAAATCCATTTGCCACATCATCACATCTTGTAATTCCTCCGAAAACATTTATAAAAATTGCTTTTAATTTTTTATTTCTCTTTATATATTTCAATGCATCTATAACTTTTTTAGGGCTGGAGGACCCTCCTATATCTAGAAAATTAGCAGGATTCATTCCATAATGCTTAACAATATCCATTGTGGCCATTGCCAGTCCAGCACCATTAACCATACATCCCACATCTCCATCAAGCTGTACAAAACTTAACCCTTTTTCTTTGGCTTCTACTTCATATTTCTCATCTTCTGTGATCACTCTATTTTTTTTTATTTCTTCATGTCTAAAAAGAGAATTATCATCAATTTTTATTTTTGCATCCAAAGCTAAAAAATCATTTTTTGAGGTAAAAACAAGTGGATTAATTTCAATAAGAGACGTGTCATATTTTTTATATATTGAATAAATTTTGTTAATAAAATCATAGAAATTTTTATAAAACTTCTTTGCCATATTTAAATGAAGAAATAATTCTCTTACATGGTACTCTTTCAAACCACAGAGGGGATCAACCCATACTTTTTTTATCGCTTCAGGTTTTTTCTCTGCAATCTCTTCAATTTCAGTTCCTCCTTCAGAAGATATTATAAAAATTAATTTCTGTTTTTCTCTATCTGTTAATAAACTAAAATAAATTTCTTTAGAATAATCAACCTGTTCTTCAAAAAGGATGGAATTAATCATCTCTCCTTTATCATCTGTTTGATGAGTTATAAGACGTTTACCCAGTAAACTTTTTACAGCTTTTCTGGCACGTTCAACAGAATTTGTTAGTTGAACCCCGCCAGCTTTACCTCTACCTCCAGCTAAAACCTGTGCTTTGGCAACTCCCTTACCTTCAAACTTTTCTGCCTGTTTTTTTAATCCTTCTAAATTATAGAAAAGTTTTCCTTTAGGGGTGTTAACACCTTCTTTTTGAAAAATATTTTTTGCTTGATATTCCATTAATTTCATTACTTACCCTCCCATTTTATAAATATCGTTACCACAAGAATCAACAGCGACTATACTAGGAAAATCTTTTACTTCAATTTTATAAACAGCTTCTGGACCCAAATCTCGAAAATCAAATTTTTCAATATTAATAATTTTTGATGAAAGATATGCAGCTATCCCGCCAACTGTTATTAAATAAGTAGATTTATTTTTTTTAAAAGACCTGATAACTTTTTCGCTTCTTTTCCCCTTGCCAATTACACATCTCAACCCTTTAGATAGTAAATACGGGGTATAGTTATCCATTCTATAACTTGTAGTCGGACCAATAGCAACAGCTCCCGTTTTAGGATTTTTAGGTGAAGGTCCTGCATAAAAAATACAATTTTTTTGAATATTAAAAGGAAGCTCTTCTCCCTTTTTTAATTTTTTGACTATTCTTTTATGTGCCTGATCTCTTGCTGTATAAAGCGTACCGCTAATTAAAACCTCTTCTTTAACCGATAATTTTTCTAATTTATCAATATCTTTTGGTAAAATAATTTTTTTACTCATATTTTTATCCGACCATGTCTTGCTGAATGACAGTTTATATTCAATGCTACTGGCATACTTGCAATGTGACATGGATAAGTTTCAACAAATACATCAAGAACTGTAGTTTTCCCCCCCAGCCCCTGTATCCCAACATAACTTTTATTTACTTCATTTTTTATTTTTTTCTCGAATTTTGCAATATTTCTATCCGGGTGTCTTGAACCAACATCTCTTATCAAAGCTTTTTTTGATAAAACAGCAGAATAATCAAAAGACCCTCCAATTCCAATCCCCAGTATTAGTGGTGGACAGGGATTAGGTCCTGCTTTTTCAACAGAATTAACAATAAATTTAATTATATCATTTTTTGAAGCAGAAGGATTAAACATTTTGATCCTACTCATATTTTCACTGCCTCCGCCTTTAGGTAAAAAAACTATTTCAAGTTCATCCCCATCAACATAGTCATAATGAATTATAGCAGGAGTATTTGTTCCCGTATTTTCCCTTTTAAAAGGATCTTTTACAACTGATTTCCTTAAATAATATTTTTCATATACATTTTCAACAGCATTATTTAAAGCTTGTTTTAAGCTTCCACCCTGAACAAAAACACCATTTCCAATTTTAACAAAAAAAACACCTATCCCGCTGTCCTGACATAATGGAATTTCCTTTTCTTCAGCTATTTTGCAATTTTTTATTATTAGATTTAATATATTTTTCTGGATACCATCTTCATTTTGCGAACATTTTTTTATTTCTTTTTTCAGTTTCTCCGGCAATATAAAATTAGCTTTATATACAATTTTTTCTACTTCATCCTGGATTTTGGAGATACTAATTTTTCTCATAGTTAATCTTCTCTAAAACTAAGTTTATCAAATCTTCCATATTCTTTATGAAAATGCAATTTTACCTTTCCTGTTGGTCCATTTCTATTCTTGGCAATAATAATATCAGTTTCATTTCCATCTTCATCTTCATTATAATATCCCTTTCTATAAAGGAATAAAACTATATCAGCATCCTGTTCAATTGCACCCGATTCCCTTAAATCCGATAATCTTGGTATTTTTTTATCTCTCTGTTCGGTTTTTCTTGAAAGCTGCGAAAGAGCAATAACTGGAACCTTGAATTCCTTGGCTATCTCTTTTAAATATCTTGATATTACCGTAATTTTAGCATTCATTGTATTATAATTTTCACTGGTATTCATTAACTGAAGATAGTCCACGATAACAAGATCTACCGATTTTTTTGAAATCAATCTTCGTAGTTTAGCTTTCATCTGTATAGGAGTTAATCCTGCAGTATCATCAACAAATATAGGTAATTTATCAAACTGCTTTTCAGTTTCATATAATTTATCAAACTCAGATGCTGCTAAAAAACCCTGAAGCGCATCATGCCCTCTTATACTGGAATGCATGAAAAGAAGCCTTTGAGCTATTTCTTCATCTGCCATTTC
Organism: uncultured bacterium; assembly: GCA_964621075.1. Classification (GTDB taxonomy): domain Bacteria; phylum Macinerneyibacteriota; class Macinerneyibacteria; order Macinerneyibacteriales; family Macinerneyibacteriaceae; genus CAZUKV01. The sequence goes on from CAZUKV010000001.1 coordinate 49,354, forward strand.
CAGGCTGAAAAAAACAACCCCTTTATTATGATTTAAGGCAACATTTTTTGCAATATTAATAGCAAAAGCAGTCTTTCCCATTGCCGGTCTTGCTGCTAATATTATCAGCTGCCCCGGTTTGAACCCTCCTGTTTGAGTATCCAGTAAATCATAATCAGTTTTTACATAAGTATCTAAATCGCCGCCTTTTTCTTTTATTAATTGAATATATTTAACCTGTTCTTGAATAAGTTCATTAATTTGTGCAAAACTTTTTTTTACCTTTTTTTCCTGTGCTATTTCAAATATTTTCCTTTCTGCATTTTCAAGAACGAAATCAATATCATTAGGATTTGAAACAGTTTTATCATACACTTCATTTAAAGCTTGGAGCAACCTTCTTAAAAGAAATTTATTTCTTATTATCTTAATATATTCATCATAATTTATAAAAGTAGTTGCATTTTCCTGTATTTCCTGAATATATTTCATTCCGCCAGCTACTTCCAATAAATCTTTGTCTTTTAAAGTATATCCCTCAGGTGTTTCTTTTAACCCTTTTAAAAAATCTTTTACTACTATAGCATCTATTCCATCACTTTGATTATTGATTAGTTTTTTTATAGCATAAAAAATAATCTGATGTTCTCGTTTTTTAAAAATTTTTATATTATTGGATAACTCTGCAAGCACCCGATTAATTTCTTCATTATTAAGGAAAAGTGCTCCCAGAAGAGCACTTTCCGCTTCTAAATCATAAAGCTCAATATTAGATAAATTGGTTTTATTTTTATAACCACTCATTACTCTTTTTCTTTATCTTGCTCTTTTTCTTCATCCTTTTTCTTAGATTTCTCCGTTTTTTCTTCTGTTTCTACTTCTTTTTTAGATTCATCATCTTTTTTTTCTTCTTCATTTTTTTCTACCTTTTCTTCTTCTCTTTTTTCTTTTTCTTCTTTTTCTTCTTTTTCTTCTTTTTCTTTTTTATCTTTTTTTTCTTCTGTTTTATCTTGTTCTTGAGACTTTTCATTTTCTTTTTCTTCTACTTCATCTTCTTCTGACTCAACAACTAAAGAAAAATTAGCTTCAAATCCCTGTGCAAATTTTATTTTAACATCATACTCGCCAACGGTACTTATGTGTTTTTCAAGAACAATATATTTCCTGTCAATTTCTACATCTTCCTGTTTTTTTAATGCATCTTCGATATCCTGTGTAGTAACAGTACCAAAAAGTCTTCCCTGTTCACCTGTTTTTTGTTCAACAACGATCTTTTTTCCTTTAACAGCATCTAATTTCTCCTGGTAAACAGATTCTTCTCTTTGGATTTTATTTTTCTGTAATTCTAATAAATTTTCCACCATCTTTTTTGTTTTTTTGTTATATGGAAGGGCTAATCCATTTGGAATTAAATAATTTCTTGCATATCCATCTTTTACTTCTACAATTTCACCCTTCTCTCCAAGATTTGACATATTTTCTTTAAGTACTATTTTCATGATTACCACCTTCTATTTCTTTTACTTCTGTAATAATCAACTTTAAATGGTAGAAGTCCTATCATTCTTGCTCTTTTAATCTCACGAGTCACTTTTCTCTGATGTTTTGCACATGCCCCTGAACGATTTCTTGATTTTATTTTTCCTCTTTCAGTCATGAAATATTTTAAAACTTCTGGTTTTTTATATGTTACATCCTTAATGTCTATATCACCCTTGCAAATTTTGCAGGGTCTTCTTTTATAATATTTAAAAGCCATTTATTCCTCCTTCTCTAAAATGGAATGTCATCATCCTCATCATATAGTTCTTCATTTACATCATCAATTTCCTGTTTAATTTGTTTTTTTCTTTCATTTTTGTTAACAAAAGGATTTTCATCATTATCCCTGGAGTAATTTCCGGAAGAACCACTGCCTGTAGAAAGGAACTGTACATTAAAAGCAACTATTTCTGTTTTATATCTATTCTCGCCCTTATACTCATATTTACTTTTTTTCAATTTTCCTTCAACTAAAACGGGTCTTCCCTTAGATAAGTACTTGCCACAATTTTCTGCTACTTTACCCCAAACAACTACATCAAGATAATTCACATTTTCAGTATAATAATCATTTACTGCAACAGTAAAGTTCGCAACAGATTTCCCCGAATTGGTTTGTCTTAATTCAGGATCTCTTACCAGATTACCACCAATTATTACTTTATTAAAAGATACTGCCATAATATTATCCTTTTCTTACTATAATAGTTCTTATGATATCTTCTGATAGATTATAATATTCATTTAAATCATCAAGAATCTTACTATTTCCGTCAAATTCTATTAAATAGTAGTAAGCTTCTGATTCATTTTTAATATCATAAGCTAATTGTTTTTTTCCCCAATTGTCCTCTTCATTTATTGATCCATCATTATTTAAAATTATATCTTTGACTTCGCTGATAATTTTTTCTCTTTCTTCAGAATCAATACTGGGACGCTTAAGAAATACAGTTTCATATTTTTTCATAGACACCTCCTCTGGCTTAAACAGTTTTCACACCTCAGTGAAAACAGGGGTTATTTTTTAGTTTTAAAGACCTTATTATTTATTTCTTTTATTTTTTTATTAAACCGATCAGGGTTCTCTTCTAATAATTCTACTCCAATTTCTTCAAATTTTTTTCTGGTAATAATTTTATCTTCAAATATTTTTTTTATTTTTTTATCTTTTTTTTGTTTAGAAATATCTTCATCATTATTAATTTTCAATATTTCTTCATAAATCTTAAAATATTTTTCCTTGCTATCTGGTTGTTTTGCATCAGTTTTACAACCCATCAAAATAAAAAATAATAAAAAAATAACAAAATAATAAAAAATCTTTCTCATTTCTATGAGATAATCATAATATATTATAAAATAGTGTCAACATAGAAATAAAAAAAAATATACAGCTTGACATTTAATTTTTTTTTTGCTAAATTCAACCACATAAAAAGGAGGTGTTGTTATGCCAAATATAAAACAACAAAAAAAGAGGCTTAGAAAAGATAAAGAACTTTATAAAAAAAATAAAAGTATAAAAACCAAAGTAAAAAATGCTAAAAAGAAAGTTTTAAATTCAAAAAACTACGAAGAAGCTTCTAAAAATTTAAAAAGATTTTACGAAGTAATGGATAAAGCAGTAAAAAAAGGGTACTATCATAAAAATAAAGCTGCAAGAAACAAATCACAACTTGCTAAACACGTAAACTCTCTAAAAGAAGAGAAATAAATAGGAAGAAACATAATCTTCCTTTTCTCTTTTTTTTATTCTATAAGAAATTGAACGGTGGAAAATAAAGAAGAATTTTATATTTTATTTTAATTATTTTCTTTTAGTTATATATTTTAAACCAAGTGTTGCTTCACCGGAGAAATCCATTTCTCCAGCTTTTTTAACAATATCTGAATACATTTCATTATAAATACTTTTTACAGTTTCTGCTGAATTGTTTGTTCTTGTAGTTTCAAAAATAAAATCCAAAATTTCATTCATTCCCTCGAGAATTGATTCAGTTTCGAGTCCCTCTACCCACTCGATCTTGTCTGTATTAACTCTATGACTCTGTTTTGAAAAATAAACATCTTCCATGTCAGGGAATATAGCTCTCAATTCATCAATTTTATCTTCAATTTCTGAATAGCTAATTTGAATATTTTCATCTGACAATTCCAAATAATCAAGAAACATATTTATAGCTTCTGTTACCAGCCCTACTGCATTATGAGGTACAGGATATTTTTTCTTTTTTCTTTTAAAAAAGAAATTTAATATTTTTTTTGTTCCTTTTATTCCTGATTTTTCTATTTTCTCTTTTCTTTTCTGAATCTTTTCTTCTTCACTCATCTTTATATCAATAAGATTAGCTTTTTTATATGAAACAAGCATCTTGCTTGCTTCAATTCTATCCAATCCACTTTTTTCAATTACTTCATTTACAGTTCTTTTCCCGTTAATCAAGGATAGCAACTTTAAATCTTCATTGCTGAGATTGATTTTATCAATATTACTGTCTTCTTCATTTACAAGTTCTAATATGGCATCATAATCTTCTATGGATTTCTTTATTTCAGTTATTTCATCAACCCGTCTTGCTGCTTCTAATATTAGATTCTGCCAGTCCAGGTTTATTTGTTTAGAAGGCGGTTCATCTCCAACCAAAAATTCAAATTCTCCTTTTTGCCAGGAAAACATGCTATAAACTGCATTCTCATTCTTAATATCTTCATTCTTTGCATATACAATAGCACCATTATCAAAATATATTTTACCTTTTCTGCCCGCGTGATTTATCTGCAGACAACCGGATCTTTTTCCCAAACCTAACAACTGGAATAAATCTGCAAGAGAAAAATCTGAGAGATTCCCTTCCAGGGACATAATTCCTCCTTAATTTATAATTCTAAAGATCTTTTAACAAATTATTTATTTCTTCGCTCAATGTCTTTTTGACATTATTTATTGGCTTTTCTTCAATTTTACTGATCTGTTTTAATAATGTTTCAAGTTTATCAATAGTTTTTTTAGTTTCTTTTTGAAGTACTCCCAAGACTGTTTTTTCACCAAAAATAGTTACAAGCAGATATTTTTCTCCAACCCTATTTATATCTATACTCTCTTTTTTGCCTTTGTGAAACATTACAGTAAACTTATTATCATTCATCATTCTTGCAAGTGCAGCAGTAGCAGCAAAATGACTTGCACTTAAAGAAGCAAGATCAACAGTATTAATATCACCTGTATATCCTGCTGCGGATATAAGATTTCCATTTATATCCACCAAAAAACAACATTTAGAGGAAGTTTCCCATATAAGATGTGATAAGATATCTTCTATTTTACCTTTAATCTTTTCATTAATATTCATATTATCTTCCCTCACTTACCGATTTTAAAACCAATTTGCTTATTGCTTTTAAAGTATCAAACACCCCAATACCTTCAATTGCGATTGATTCAAATGAGAGATAATTATCTTTATTTAATTTTTCATCTAAAGTATCAGCATCCATCACATTAGGCAAATCCATTTTGTTATATTGAAGAACTAAAGGAATACTATCGGGATCTATATTTTGAGATTTTAAATTAACATTCAAATTTTTATAACTTTCAATGTTATCCTCAAGTCTTTCTTTCTGTGAATCAGCTACAAAAATTATTCCATCTGCACCTTTTAGAATCAAACGCCTACTCGCATCATAATGAACCTGACCAGGAACTGTATATAAATGAAATCTTGTTTTAAAGCCCTGCACCTGCCCCAAATTCAATGGCAAAAAATCAAAAAATAATGTCCTATCTGTTTCAGTTGCTAAAGATACCAGTTTGCCACGTGCATCTGCATCAATTTGTTTATAAACATATTTAATATTTGTAGTTTTACCCCCCAGTCCAGGACCATAATAAACTATTTTGCAATTAATTTCTCTTGATGCATAATTTATTAATGACATACACCCTCCTTAAAGGAATTCTATTTATCTTTAAAAAGATTATCTATTTCATCATCCAAAGATTTTGAAAAAGATTCATCAAATTTTGCTGTACCTTCTGATTTAGATTTTTCACTAAGTTCTTTTAATAGTTTAACAAGTTCTTTTCTGCTTTTTTTCATCTCAAGCCGTACCAGCCCTAAAGAGGTTAGATCGGTTTTAAAAACAATAACCATAATAATATTTTGAGCAACAATAGATATATGTATGCTCTCTGTATCCCCTTCATGAAAAAGAACTGTAAACTCTTCTTCTCCAATTAATTTTGCCAGTTCACTTGTTGCGGCAAAATTACCCGCTGAAAGAGAAGCAAATGCAGCAGAATCAACTGTTTCCATATCTCCACGCATTCCTATTAATTGTCCACTTTTATCAACAAGAAAAGCACATTCAGCAGTTGACCTTTCAAGGAGATCATCAAGTACTTCATTGATTTGGTTAAACCCATCTTCAGGAATTATTAATCCATCTTTTGACATATAAACCTCCTAATTACTCTAATTATTATATAATTTAAACCCCTATATGTCAATTAAAAATTATTTTACAAACTAAATGATTGATATTTGCTTTTTAAATTAAATATTCAGCATAATTTTTGCTTTTAAATTAACAATTTAAACCCATAAATTTTTAATTTAATTGACCTTATTTTCTTTTTTTATATTGTATTTTTTTATTAATTTTGATAAATATGAAGGCTCAATTTCCATCTCTTCGGCTGTCTTTTTTTGATTCCAGTTATTTTTATTTAATTTACTCAACAAGTATTCTTTTCTAAATTTTTCTACTGCTTTTTTATATGACATATTTATAAATTTAGTTTTTTCTTCTTCTGTATATATATTTAAATTTCTCACATGTGGTTTAACATCGCCAATAGTTATTTCTTTACTATTTTTTAAAAATATACTAATTCTTTTTAAATTATTTATTAGTTCTCTAACATTTCCATACCAGGGTTGTTCTTTAAGAAAATTATATACCTTTTTATCAATTTCAGGTAGAAAACCAAATTCTTTTTTAAAAAAATAATCAACTAATTCGGGAATATCTTTTTTTCTTTCCCTGAGAGGTGGAATAAATATTGAAATAACATTCAACCTATAGAACAAATCTTCTCTGAATTTCTTTTTTCTTATCATTTTTTTTAAATCACGATTTGTTGAGGTAATAAACCTAACATCTATATCAATCTGTTTATTTCCTCCCAATCTATGAAAAGATTTTTCCTGTATTACTCTTAACAATTTTACCTGTAAATTTAATGATAACTCTCCAATTTCATCAAGGAAAAGACTCCCATTGTTTGCAGCTTCCAGTTTGCCAGGTTTTTGCTTTTTAGCTCCTGTAAAGGCTCCTTGTTCATAACCAAATAATTCTGATTCCATTAAATTAGCGGGAATTGCTCCTGCATTAATTGGCACGAATTTTTCATTTTTCCTTCTACTCAAATAATGAATCCAATGCGCTACTACCTCTTTACCAACACCTGTTTCGCCCTGAATTAGAACTGTAACATCATATTTTGAAATTTTAGCAATCTTCTTTCTAATTTCTTTAACCGAAGTAGAAACTCCACTCAAAGGAATAGGTTCTTTTTTCATTGTATTACTCCAGGGAGGGTTTAAAACCCTCCCGTAATTTAATTTAAAAATTTATATTATTTTTGAAATATCACTTTCAAGAATTTTTGTTAGCAGGTCAATTGTATTTTGCACATCATCTTTTGATAATACTTCTGAAACAGAATGAATATATCTTGTTGGTATGGATAAAACACCAGCTAAAATACCGGATTTTGTAAGATTAATAGCACCAGCATCTGTACCACCGTACTGTAAAACTTCTAATTGATATTTTATTTTATTTTTTTCTGCTACTTTAATAAAAAAATCTTTAACCTTCTTGGGAACAAGAACAGATCTATCTTTTACTTTTATAGCAACTCCATTCCTCAATTTCATGGGCATTTTCTTTGCTTCAGGGGTATCTGCACTTCCAGTAACATCTATTGCTATACCCAGATCAGGATCAAGATTATATGCTGATGCTTTTGCTCCTCTTAAACCTACTTCTTCCTGGGATGTAAAAACAAAATATATTTCGTTATCCGTTTTTTTAAGCTTCTCTGCTGCTTTTATAGCTACAGCACAACCCACCCTATCATCCATGGATTTAGCTACATAAAGATCATTTAATTCATCAAAATTATTAACAAAAGCACCAAAAAATCCTTCTCCAAGCATTTCTCTTGCTTCTTTTTTACTTTTAGCACCAATATCAATATATAATTTATCAAACTCAATTTCAGATAATTTTTTTACCGGCTCAATTCCTACAACTCCTTTAACTCCATTTTCAAAAATTACCCTCTGATAAATACATCTTACAGGGGATACTCCTCCAACAGGAGAAAAACGCAAAAATCCATTTTTTGTTACATGTGTAGTTATTATACCAATCTCATCCATATGAGAAGCTACCATTATTTTTGGACCTTTACCTTTTTTAATACAAATTAGATTCCCCATGGAGTCTTCTTTTATTTCATCTACGTGATTTTCCATTTTTTTTGTTATAATTTCTCTAATTTTATCCTCCCGGCCTGAAGGACCAAATGTTTCAACAACTTCTTTAATTAGCTTTTTCATAAGACCTCCTTAAAATTTTTCAATCCATTTATTGCTAAATTTGCTGTATTTTTGTAATCTTCAAGAGCCATAATACCTCTTGGGGCATGAATATATCTAACCGGAGTAGATATTACAATAGATGGGATTCCTCCTTTAGTATGGATAACACCTATATCGGTCCCACCAGTTACACTCCTCTTATATTGATATGGAATATTATTTTTTTCAGCTGTTCTTTCAAAATGCTCTTTTAACTTTCTAAAGCCAATGGTTGTTCTATCCATAACTGTTATTGAAGGCCCCTTTCTCATTTGAGTTGATGGTGATTGATCCCTTTTTTCAGGATCAGGAACATCCCCAGCAGTAGTTCCCTCAAAAGCAATAACATAATCTGGTTTTTCCCTTTCGGCTAAAACCGAAGCTCCTCTAAGCCCAACTTCTTCCTGCACTGTAAAAACTGCAATAATATCTACAGGATAATGCTGATCATCTTCAAGCCCCCTCAATATCTCCGTTATAATTCCACAACCAGCACGATCATCGAAAGCTTTACCGAAAAGTACATCCTCCTGCATCTCAAATTTAGTATTAAAGGTTGCATAATCCCCTTTACTTATGTAGGATTTTGCTTTTTTTTGATTTTTAGCTCCAATATCTATATACAATTTCTGCATGGGAATAGGTTTTTTCCATTCACTCCTGTTCTGCAGATGAATTGGTTTGGCTCCAAGTACTCCTGGAATTTTATCCTTCCCAATTAAAACTCTTTTGGATACCAGGATTCTTGGATCTATCCCCCCCACTCTTCTAAAATGTAAAAATCCATTTTTGGTAACACCATCTATCATAAAGCCTATTTCATCCATATGTGCAATGACCATAACTTTTTTTGCATTTTTTTCGCCACACTTTTTATATCCATAGAGATTTCCCATGAAATCTGTTTTTATGCTATCAACATTATCTTTTAGTGATTCTTTTATTACTTCTCTAATCTCATCTTCATATCCTGAAACACCAAATGCATTTGAATATTTTTCTAATAGATCAATCAATGCTCTACCTCCTTATAATATTTGTCCACTTCAGATACAAATAGGGCTAATATCTTCGCCATTCTCTTTATATCCTTTAAGTTAAGAGTTTCAACGGTAGTATGCATGTATCTTAATGGAATCCCCATCTGTATAACGGGAACACCTTCTCCTGAAATTTGAAATGAATAAGCATCAGTTCCACCGGGTCTTGGTATAAAAGTTTCCTGATATTTTATTTCCCAGTTTTCTGCCAGTTTTTTTATCTTATCTGTTAATCCAGGATGGAAGTTAGGTCCCATTGCGATGGTCCCTCCATTCCCAAGTTTAACAACTTCATATTTATTTGATCCTGGTGAAAATCCAAATGTTACATCTATAACAACTCCAACATTTGGTTTAATTTCATAAGCCGACATTGCTGCACCTCTAACACCAACTTCCTCCTGACATGTTCCAACCATATAAACATCCCAGTTGTGTTTTAAATTACTCAACACTTTCAGTACTTCTATTAATACTAAAACACCCGCTCTATTATCCATGGCCTGTGAAGCATAACAATCATCTTTTAATTTAACACAGCTTGTATCAAAAATTATTGAATCCCCGATGGATACATTCTCTTTTATAAAATCTGCCTTGAGTCCTGTATCAATATATAAATCATCCAGAGGTGTAACTTTCTTTCTATCTTTAGGTTTTTGCAAATGAGGAGGAACACTTCCAATGATTCCTTTGATCTTCTCTTTCCCCTGAATTTCTACATTTTGCCCCAGCAAAACTCTGGGATCATGTCCCCCAATTGGAACAAAATAAATAAATCCATTTTTATCAATTTTATTTACCATTAAACCAATTTGATCAAGATGAGATGCAAACATGATTTTTCCGTTAGATTTTGCACCCTTTTTAATTCCATACACATTATTAAACTTGTCAATATATGCTTCATCAGAATATTGTGAAAAAAATTTTCTTATGACCTCCGCAGCTTCAAATTCATCACCTGAAATGCCAGATGACTCAGTTAACGATCTTAATATCTCTCTTGTGCTCAATTAGTTACCTCCTTTCAAAACAATAACAACTTGACACTTAATATATTTTATTTATAATATTCAACATGTCAAGATTATAAACTTTAATTATTAAGGGGAGGTCTTAAATGTTAAAAAATTTTTGGGTTATAGTTATAATATTTACACTCACTTTTGCTGCAGTAGCTAATGATGCATCAAAACTATTTAATGAAGGAAAAAAATTGTTTGAACAAAAAAAATATCAGGAAGCTGCTAATAAATTTGTAAAAGCTTCTTTAGCTGATAAGAAACACGTAAAATCACGGATAGCACTTGCAAAAAGTTATATGGCAATGAATAAGTTTCAGAAAGCAGTTGCACCTTTAAAAGAAATTATAAATATCGAACCTAACAACGAAACTGCTCTTGAATTACTGATTCAAACTTACTACAATTTGAAAAATTATACAGAAGTTGTTAATTATGGAAAAAAATATAAACAGATTGCTAAAAACCCAACAAATACTGCATATTATCTTCTGGGAAATAGCTATTACAATTTAAAATCCTGGGCACAATCTTTAAATGCTTATAAAAAAGCTGTATCATTAGATGGCAAGGATTACAAGTCTTTATATAAAATAGGAAAAATTAATTATATGGCTAAAAAATATCCTAAAGCTTTAGAATATTTTGAAAAATCAGGAAAAATAAACAGCAATTATATTTATACCTTTTACTACAAAGGACTTGCTTACTATAAACAAAAAAATTATTCAGAGGCAGCTAAAGCTTTTGAACAGACAACAAAAATCAAACCTAATTTCACCAAAGGATATTACTTTCTAATGATAACAAATATTAAAAGAGAAAATTATCAGGATACTGTAAAATATGGAACACAGTTATTAAAATATCAAAAAAATGCTAAGAACTACTATTATATTGGAATTGCTTATGACAAATTGAATCAGCCTAAAACAGCTTATAATTATTTCAATAAAGGGGCTGCTTATTCCGGTAAATTTGCTGAAAGATGCGCAAAATACGCTAAATATTTAAAAAGTTCTAAACTTAAGTAATCTTTATTTAAATGGGTAAATAGATATATCTATTTACCCAATCTTTTTTTTATAATTCTAAAATTAGAAGAATAACTTTATCTAATTTATTATAATAATTCAGACAAATATTATCTATTTTTAACAAAATATTACTAAAAAAAAACATAAAATTTTTGAAAAATTAATTTTTAAAGAAATCTATTATCTTTTAATATTTAATTATTTTAAACAATCCTTAAAAAAATCAAATTTCACTAATATCCAAATCATCAATCACGTTTTCCTAAAAGAAAATATTCAGAAAAATTTTGTGAAATTATATTCTGACAAGAAAGTATCCTTTAATACCTGGTATATTTAATATATTTATCAATCATTTTTTTTAATTTTTTTCTGGCACGGTATAATCTACTCTTAACCTGAGAGATTGTTAGATTTAATTCAGATGCTACCTCTTTATATTTTTTCCCTTCAAAAGCCACTTTTTCAAGAATATTTTGATAATGATCCGGGAGCTCATCAATTGCCATTTTTACTTTTCTTTTAAGCTCCTTTAATTCGACTTTTTCATCCATAGTTTTTTTATCTGCTTTTTCAAATTTATCCATGGGATTTTCAATATTTTTAAATTTTTTCCTCTTTTCCTTTTCCCTAAGGTACATCCTTCCTTCATTTTTAACAATTACATACAACCATGATGTAAATTTAGAATTCTCTTTAAATTGATCAATCTTTTTATAAACTTTTAGAAAAGAGTTTTGAACTATTTCTTCAATTATATTTTCTTCTCTTGAAAAACTGTATGCAAGTTTGCGAACAAAGGTACGATATCTTTCAAAAATAACTTCAAATGCCTTTATATCTCCATCTTTCATAAGATGAATTAATTTAATATCCTCGAATTCTTTATAATTTTTGCCCATATTTATTAAAAACCCTTTCAACATCTGTCATTAAATAAAAAGAACCATGTATTAAAATTACATCCTCTTTACTGGATTTTTCAAGGGAAAACTTGAAGGCTTCCTCAAAGTTTTTAAAAGTTCCAAATGGATTACAATATTCTATCATCTCATCAATATTAGCACTTCTAAAAGAACTATTTTCTGTCAGAATAACCTTGGTATTGTAATTTTTTTCAATTTGCAGCATTTTTTTTATCTTTTTCCCTGAAGAATATGACACAACAGAGTATATCTTTCTATTCTGAAACTCTCTCTTTAATGTTTTAAAAAGCGCTTTTACAGATTCAGGTGTATGCGCCACATCCAGTATTACTGTTCTTTCTAGTAATTTTTTTTTCTGAATCCTTCCTTTTAAAACCGTATTATTTATTGCATTTAATGATTTTTGGATATCTAACTCCGGAAGTATCTGCATCAATCCATAAAAAGCGGATACTGAGTTCAACTTTTGATGTTTTCCCAACATTTTCATATTTATTTTCCCCAGCTGTTTTTCATTAAAATATATTTTGTTTTCTTTTATATAAAAATCTTTTCCATATATAAAAATAGGAGAGCTTTCACTTTCAGCTATTTTGTTAAAGATTTCAACTGATACTTTATACCTCTGTTTATTAACAACAACAGGAGTCCTTTTTTTTATTATTCCACCTTTCTCTTTGGAAATTGATTCTATTGTAGTCCCTAAAATGTTTGTGTGCTCATAATCAATTAGTGATATAATGGAAAGTTCAGGTGAAATAACATTTGTAGCATCCAGTCGTCCCCCCAAACCAACTTCATATACTGCAAAGTCTACATTTTTATCATTGAAATAGAGAAAACTTAAAAGTGTTATTAATTCAAAAAAAGTTCTATATTTTTTTTCCATTTTATTTTTATTAATTTTATTTTTAATCATTTCCGTATAATAGGCAAAATCATTTTTGGATATTTTTTCCCCATTTAAACTAATACGCTCTCTTACATCTACAAGATGTGGAGAAGTAAATGTCCCCACACTATAACCATTAGACATTAAAATATTTTTTATAAATTCTACTGTTGAGCCTTTCCCCTTGCTTCCAGCTACATGAATAGTTTTAAATTTATTTTGAGGGTTATCAAAATTTTTAAGAAGAGTTTTAAATTTTTTTAAATTGTAATTCTCTTCCGTATAATCAACATTTTTTTTCTTCTCATAATTTATAAATGAATTTAAAAATTTATTTGCTTTTTTATAATTAAAATCAATCATAATTTTATCCAAACATTTTTAATATTTTCTCAATAATACTTGTCATATTATAATATTTGTACTCTGCAAGCCTTCCAATAAAATAGACATTATCCAGATTTTTGATTATATTTAAATACCTATTATACTTTTTTTCATTTCTCTTTCTTGGAATGGGATAATATGGGATATCTCCTCTTTTAATATCACAACTTGAAGGATATTCTTTAACTATTGTAGTAAAAACATTTTTTTGTTCTGTTAAATGTTTAAATTCAGTTATCCTGGTAAAATCATAATTATTTGGATAATTAATTACCCCCTTATTTTGATAATATTCTCTATTAAAATTAACAAATTTAAATTTCAAAGATCTATAAGGCAATTGTCCAAATTTAAAATCAAAAAAATAATCAACAGGACCTGTATAAAATAATTTCTTTACTTTTTGATTTTTAAAGAAAAATTCATCATTTCCATTTTTTCTAATTACTGATTTATAATCAGTATTTAATAACAGTTCAATATTTTTATGGTTTAACATATTATTAAACATATATGTATATCCTTTATCAGGCATAACCTGATACTTGTCAAAAAAATATCTATTATCTTTTGAAATATTAACAGGAACCCTTGAAGTTACCTCTTTCTTTAATTCCTCTGGTGATAGTGCCCACTGTTTTTTGGTATAATTCTTGAAAATTTTATTATAGATATACGCTCCAAGTTCATTTAGTCTTTTATCTTTACTCTTTTTTAAATCCCAGATTGTTATTTTAGTATTATATCCAAAATTATCTACTAATTTTTTTATATATATTTTTGAAAGATACTCTGGAAATATTTTTTTTATTGAATTTATATTAAAGGGAACGGGAATGTAATGATTATCAACAAAAGCAAGAACTTCATGATTATAAATATGCCAGTCTGTATATTTACTCAAAAAATTAAAAACTTTCTTTGAATTAGTATGAAAAATATGGGGGCCATATTTATGTATTAATATACCATTTATATCATAAAAATCATGAGCCTGCCCTCCAATATGGTCTCTTTTTTCTATGACCAAAACTTTCTCATCTTCCTCTGCAAGTAATCGGGCAATTGTGCATCCTGCAACTCCAGCCCCTACTACAATATTTTTCATTTTTTAATTTGTCTCCTTTATTATAGTGTTAATTAATTTTAATTGACAATAACGTCATGTCATCATCACGTGGAGTTTCTTTTGCAAATTTTTGCAAGTTTTTTAAACTATTTTTAACTATCTGTGTTGAATTTCTTTTTTTAGATTTATAGATATTATTTAACAATCTTTTCTCTCCATACTCTTCATTTGATTCATTCATTCGTTCAACTACTCCATCCGTGTACATGAAAAATAAATCCCCTTTATCAAAATCAATGGTTCTTATTTCCAAAGATTTCTTAAAATCGTTTCCCCCACTCAAATTCAAACCAATACCTCTGCTCTTAACATATTTAACTTCATCCATACTGGAATTATAATATATTGGTTCATTATGGCCACATCTTATCCATTTAAATTTCTTCTTTTTAATATCTAATATTCCAATAATTGCAGTAACAAAGAGAGATCTTTCCTTGGTTGTTCTTAAATAATTATTGATTGATAAAACTATATCCATTAAATTTTCATTTTTGGAAAATGTTGAATTTAAAAATCCTTTCAATTCACTTACTATTAATGCTGAAGGTAAACCCTTACCACTAATATCACCAATTATCACACCCAATTTATTTTTGTTCTTAAATTTAAGAAGATCATAATAATCTCCGCCAACCTCTCTTGCGGCTAAATATGCTGCTTTAATATCAATATTTTCAATAGGATAATGTCTTTTAGGAAGCAACTTCATTTGAATTCTTTTAGCAATATCTAAATCTCTCTTTAACTTTTCTTTTTCAAGTGTGTCTGAAATATTTTGAAAAGATATCAAAGCACTAATAAGTGATTTCCTTTTTTTATCATCATAAAATTTTTGTAAACTTTCCTCCATTAAAACAAATGGAACAATATTAAATCTTATATATTTTTTATTATACCAGAATTGAACAACCTGTGATTCAAAATTCTTGAAAGCTTTTTTTAAAGCTCCCTGCATTATTTTTAATTGTTTTTTTGATAAATATTTTTTTATATCAATTAAATATTCATTTCTGTGTTCACAATCTTTCTTGTTACAGTAAAAACATAACCCCATTCTTGAACAAACCATTGAACTTTTAGCTGGCATATCAAGCAATTTTCTTCCTGAAGAATTAACATTCGCAAGCAATTTTTCATCTACTACCATTAATCCAAAAGGAGTTTCTTCATAAATAGCTGAACTTATATTTACATAAGATTTCAGTTCTTTAATTGCCTGAAATCTTATTAAATATTGATTTAACAATAACCCCATTAAAACAATTTTTTCTTCACCAATAGCATTTTTCGTATTGAAATTAATATTTATTAAATCCTGTACTTCTGTAAAAACTTTTCTATTTCCTATCCCGGGTTCAATTTTTAATATAGCTTTCAATGGAATAAAAATCGAAGTATCAGCATTCAATTTTTGATATAATTCTTTACATTGTTTATCTTTACTGCAGTTTAAAGAATAAAAGATTTCTTTGCTGGAAACATAAGTATTTATGTATTTTTCCATCCACTTTTCAATTTCAAAATCATCTTTTTTGATACCATAAGAAAGACATTTGCTATGATCCATATCAAATAATATCATTGAATCAATATGAAAAATTTTTTTTAAAACTTCATACACATCCTTAAAATAATAATATGCTTCATCATTATAAACAATTTTAAATCTTGAAAAAAACTCAAGTTTCTTCATTAAGAATCCTTCAAGGTTTCTTTGAAAAATTCTCTAATTCTATTATCCGCTAATCTTAACCGTCCTATCATTTCATAGAGAAATGATTTATAAATTTTATATTCAATTTCTTTATTTTCTTTTATAATCCTGTTAAAGTCAGATTTAAGTAGAACTAAAACTTCTACATCTGTAACAGCAATAGCTGATGCGAATCTTTTAGAATCCTTGTTTTCTAAAACTCCTACCTCCCCAAAAAAATCACCTCTGTGAAGATTTAATACATTTTGCTTTTTGTCTTCTTTAACATTTTTGTATATTTCTACATCTCCTTTATCAATAAAAAATATTGCATCAATACTATCTCCTTCTTCAAATATCAATGTGTCTTTAGCAATTTTTTTTAAAAATATTCTTTCTTTAACAATATCCACCTCTTTTTCATTTAAATCAGAAAAAAGATAATAATCTCTAATCATATCAACCTTCCATACCCATTAAATAAAAAGAATTTAACTTGCTGCTTGTATCTTTAATTCGCAAATTTATTTTTTTTACAATATTTTTTAAAATAATGTTTGAATATTCAGATTTTTTATCTATTAATTTTTTAAAATTTCTTTCTTTAATTTTTAATAAAATTGCACCTTTTCTTGCTTTTGCAGTTGCACTTCTTGTCCCCTTATCAAGCACGGACATCTCTCCAAAAAAATCACTCTTTTTCAGTACAGCGATTCCTTCCTGTCCTATGGAATCTATCTCTAAAATTATACTTACAATCCCATCTCCTATTAGATAAAGACTATCTCCATATGAACCTTCTTTAAATAAAATCTCATCTTCCTCAAAATTTAATTTTTGAAAATATTCAATTATCTTGGGCAAATAAGAAATCGGAACATTTTTGAAAAGAGAATTTTGTTTTAATATTTGAATTTTTTCCATATACTCTCCTTATGCCTTTTAATATTAGATAATGTATTATAATCTGTCAAATCAAACTTAAGAGGTGTTATAGAAATATAGTTCTCATATAATGCTCTGTCATCACTATTAGGATTTTTATCCATTGAAAAATCACCTTTATACCAGTAATAACTTTTTCCCATTGGATCCTTTCTTTCATCAAGCTCGGTATCATAGAAACTTTTACCCTGTTGGGTGAATTTTACACCTTCAATTTTAGATTTTTCAACATTGGGATAATTGATATTTAAAAGATACTTTGGTTTATCAAAATTTGACATTTCCCATTTTTTTAAAAATTCAACTATGAAATCTCCAATATCCTCAAGAAATTCTCCTTCAAAAGATGTGGAAACAGCTATAGAAGGAATTCCTGCTAAATAGCCTTCTGCTGCTGCAGAGACAGTTCCAGAATATAATATATTGTTAGATGTATTGTAACCCTTATTTATTCCAGAAAGAACACAATCAAATGTTGTATCTTTTTCCAGGTATGAAAGAGCAACTTTAACCGAATCCGCTGGGGTCCCCTCAACAGCCCATCCCGAAAATCCATCTTTTCTCTTTATTTTGACAAATCTGAAAGGTTGAAATAATGTAATTGAATGGCTAACTGCTGATTGTTCATTTAATGGAGCAACAATTTTAACATTGTGTTCTGTTTTTAATTTCTCCCAAAGAACAAAAATACCCTCTGAAAATATACCATCATCATTGGCAAGAAGAAGATTCATAATTATTCAATCAATCCATCTTTCTTCTTATTCCAAATAACCCAGTTACTCTTTTCATCTTCTGCTTTTTCATCTATCTCTTCTAAACTTACAACTTCTCCATCCTCCACCCTAAGAGCCATCATTTGATCAACAATAACTACCCACTCTTCCATTGAAACTTCTTTTGGTCCCTCAACTTCTCTTGGACCTTCAACTTCAGTTGGTTTTTTAATCATTGGTTTATCTTCTTTTCCCTCGCCTTTTTTCTTTCGATTTTTCACTTTCACATTTCCTTTATAAACTTTTATAAGAGCACCATTTTCTAAAGAGTTTATCCGAAATATTGTTCCAACAACTGAAGTAGAAACAGAAGTGGAGCCAAACTCAAAAACTTCAGATTCATTTTCTTTATTAACATTTCCCCATATTTCTCCTTCTTCAACCTCTATTTCAGTAATTAGTTGGTTTTCCTTTTCTTCGTACAGTTTAACCATATTAACCATAGTTTTAGGAGCAAGTCTGATTTTTGTTCCTCTTAACAGAGAGATTTCAGCAAAAGACTCAGGGAGGGTTCTTAAAACATCATTGCTCTTTACATCCATTTGTAATTTTGCTTTCAACCAATTAAAATTTTCAACATTTCTTTTTTGAGCACTGCCTTCAAGAGCAGAAATCACTCCCTTTTTCTCAATTTCTCCACCTATATTAAAAAAAATAGTTATTATAAAATAGAACACTAAAAATTTTTTCACAATTACCTCCAATTTTTTTATCAATAATATTAATTATAAATTAATAAAAAGAATTTTTCAAGTATATATACCTATATATACTATTTGTATCAACTTATTTGACATATTGATAAAAACAAAATACAATTTCCAGCTTAATATTCTCATCTTACCCTCTAAATAGATATTATCATCAAAAGAGAACTTGTATTAACATTTTTTAGATATTTAACGATAATTTTGATTTATTATCGTTATCTTTTAGATTAAAACATCAATTTAAGATTAATAATATTCTTTTATCTTATGAGCTAAATCATATATATAAGAGATATTTTGAAACATTTCTTCCTTATATCCTGATATAAATAGCGGAACAGGATTTTTCGTATGTCCGGGAATACTTAAATCTTCTATATTTCCGTGGTCAGAAACTAATATAAGGGTATCCTTATTAAAATGGAAGTTGTCAAGAAGGGTTTTAAAAAATTCTTCTAAATCACTTAAAACTTCTAAGGCTTTATCTTCATCTTTTTTATGTCCTATCATATCTGTCTTAAAATATTCAAAAAGTGTAAAGTCATTCTTTCCTGAAATTTCCAATAAATTATGTGCCCCATCAGAGGGTGTAATCAATGGGATTTTCTCTAATAAATTTTTATTATAGTAGGCTTCATATTCAGGAATAAATTTTTCAATTTTCTTAAGAAATTTATTATCTTTCCTATCTATTAAACTGAGGTTTGTTATATCATGATACACTGCTTTTCCTTTTATTATTTTATCCAACCCACGAACCTTTTTTTCTATTTCTATGGTCATATATGATGTTGCGGATAAAAATCTGCTTTTTTTTAATATTTCTAAATTATCTATTATATAACCATTTGCAAAGGTGAATTTCTTATTATTATCTCTCAAATATTTGAATATTGATTTTTCTTTTAGCAGCTTTTTCAGAAGTTTATTTGGAAAACCTTCTTTGTGAGAGCCATTAATCGCCGAAGCATTCAATCCTGTAAAAATTGAAGTCTGTCCCGTAGCACTTTGAGGAACTCCTTTTATGCCCATTACAGGATCAACAGGTTCAGCTTCTTCAAATAATAATTTTCTTAAAACTGGTAAATTTTCAGCAAAAAAAGGATTGTTTTCTTTTTTACTTCTAATGCCCATTCCATCCACGAATATAAATAAAATCATTTGCCTACCCTTTAATTATAAAATAAAAAAACCCCCATTTATTAAAAGTAAGTGTAGGAGCTAAAAAATATTTTTTAAATTTTCTTAAACTAACCATTATTATTTTATTATTCCATCGTGGATCATATATATATAATTTATTTTTTGAATATCCAACTATTAAACTAAAATGCCCTTGAAATGTTCGGTCTATTTTTTTTTCAGGATACCAATTAAAAAAAACCGGATATCCATCGTTTAAATAACTTTTGATTAGATTAATATTTTTCTTATACAAATTATTACTGAGGATAGCTCTACTTTTATATCCATAGTTGTATCTATATTCAATATTATAGCCTTTTTCTTTTAATTTTCTTAAAATTTCAAGGCTGTATGCTCCTCTTTTTACTTTTTTTAAATCAAATATTTTATTGTGAACATAATCCTGGTTATATTTTTCCCCAATTTTTTCAAGCATAATAGCAACTACAGTTTCTCCGCAAAAATCTTTTTTCTGTTTTATTGGATTATAGTCTAAAAATAAAGAAAGTGAAAAAATGTTGCTAATCAAAATTAGAAAATATAAAATTAATATTAATTTCTTTTGCATACGAGACTTTTTTTATCAACCCCAATTTTATCAGCAATAACAGAACATTTAGCCATTAGTAAAAAAAACAAGTTTTTATTTTTTTCTTCGCTAAGAGATTCAAAATTGCCCTGTCCTTTTGCAATAATAACATCAGAATCATTAAAAATTTCTTGATATTTTTCGGTTACATTATCCATTATAGTACCGGGAGCATTATCCCCATTAGAGATAAGTTCTGCATAATTATCCATTCCAACCTGTAAGCCATCTTCCATTGTTATATCATTTATTACTGGATATCCTCTAACACCATAGTAGTATTTATTTATTTGTGGAAATCTTTTTTTTAAAACCCTAATAAAAATTTTGTCAAAAACAATCTCCCCACAATTATCTCCAATAATCATAACAGAGGAACTTTCTCTCAAATACTTTTTCAATAAATTACTATCATCAACTTTTAATGATTTTTTTTCAATATCATCTATTGTATTAAAAACTTCTTCTTCTTTTAAAGAGTGCTTTACTCCAAAATCAATTATATTTCCTGAAATTACCATCTTGACTAAATATTTAAAATTTTTTTTATCCAATTTTTTATAGAGATCTTTCTCCATTTCAAGAATTTTCTCGTTGTAATATTTTTTTTTCTTTTTGTAGGGATCTTCGGTATTAATTAATTTATATATTACAGGATATATTCTTTTTGCAAGATGTGGCGGGGTGTTTTTATTATAATCAATATCTTTTAAAATGGTTAAAATTTTTTTTATCATTTCTTCAATATCCTTGTTTTTCAAATTGCTATCTTCAGCTAAATTTAAAGCCTGGTTGATAAAACATGGAACACACTTAAAAGTTGTTTTCATTTTCACTCCTATCCTTTTATTATTACTCACCAGGTAAATATTATATAATTTTTTTCAGAAAGGCAAGAACTCCATCAATATTTTGAAAACTATATGAACTAAAAGAAGATTCTTTACCCTTAGGAGATATATAAATTGATTTAAATCCTCTTTTGGATAATGGTATAATATCATTATCCTCATCATTCCCAATTATTAAACAATTTTTGTTTTTTACCGACAAATAATTTAATTTTTTTTCAAGTAACTCATATATTTGAGGGTCGGGTTTTGAAATGCCAATTTTATAAGAAAAAAAAACCAAATCAGAATTAAAATAATAATCAAAAGAACGTTCTAAAAAATCATTTAATATTCGTTTTGTATAAAATTGAGCATTTGACATTATTCCCTGGTATAAATTTTTTGACCTTATATAGTTTAAAATCTTTTCTACATTCTTTCCAATCTCTACGGGATTGACTGCTTTTTCAAAAATAATTGCTATTTTTTCCAGCGTAGCTCTTCTAAAATTTTTTTGAAACTTTTTTTTCATAAATATATCCCATAGTTTAATTATATTAATTTCTGGACTTATTATATTTTCATTCTTTTTTTTCTTTCTTTTTTGTAATTCTTTAACAAGATTTCTGTATAATTTTTCGCCCTTATCGGGGTCAATTTCAAGATTTAAAAAATCACCAATCCGCTGAAACCCTTTTTTAAATTTTGAATATTTCCCAGGATCAACAGGAATCTCCATATTAGCAGAATAGAGAATAGTACCATAAATATCCCAGATAACAGCTTCAACCTTCATATTATCCAAAAATAGTTCTTATTATCTGTTTTAAATTATATTTTAATACATCATAAGAAAAATATTTTTTACCAATCCTGTAATTATTTTCAACCATCTTTTTTCTGTAATTTTTATCTTCTAAAACCTTTTTTACTTTTTCAACATTTTTATCCGTCAGATAATCATTCATTGAAATTGTGTTAAATCCCTTGGGTTCAATATCCTTTATATATATACTGTATCGATTAACAAGTATTGGTTTTTTGAACAATATTGCTTCTAAAAAAGCATTTCCAAAACCTTCAAAAGATGAAGGATAGGTAACAAAATCAGCATGAGGATAAACATCCCATAGAGTATATATTCTTTCCCAATTTTTTCTATACTTGTTTGGTTTATGAAGTTTGTTATTAATATAATAAACATCAATACCTTCCCTTTTTGCATAATCAATTATCCAGTTATAATAATCCAAACCTTCATCTGAAGAGGAATGTGTAATCACCAGTTTAATCTTATCATTATCCAATCTTCGAACAAGATCAATTGAGTGTTCTATTCCTTTACGAGCCACAATTCTTGTTGGTTGTAAAAAAATAATATCATCATCTTTAAAATCAAAATCTTTTTTAAAATTGGCTCTTTTTTCTTTATCAATATTAATCTCTCTATCAAAATTTATAACATTAGGAATAATTTTAGAAGCTATCCCTCTTCTGGCAGCAAGCTGCTGCTGGGCGATAGAATTAATAACTACATGATGAATAAAAGGGAGATTTGGAGGAAATGACATTGATAGATAATCCTGGAAAGCATTAATTAGATAACGCCTTCTCTCCCAGGCAAAATCGTGATGGTGCCCTATTGTTGGAATTCCTCTTTCAATAATAACTTCTGTTAACGCTAACCCCAGAGGTATATTCATTGGAATACTCAGAGCATTTTCCACAATAACTAAATCAATTTTATACTTATCCAAAAAAATATTTAATCTAATTTTTAATAATTCTTTTATCTCATCTATTTTTTTTGTCATTTCAGGAGGTCTAATTTTAGTTGACTGTAATTTATCATTAATACTTTTTATTTCAGGATGCTTAAAAAAAGCTTTTTCACATAAATAGCTTTTTGATGAAGGCTTTTCCAGCTCTCCTGCAAACCAGTATATCCTATGCCCGAACTGTTTTAAAACATCAGCCCATTTATCAGCCTCAAGTGAAACACCATCAAGTCCTGCAAATCGCGTACCAATAAAACCAATATTTAATTCCAAAATACCCTCCTAATTAATAATTTAACAATAATCTATAATATTCTATTTTTAAAAAAGATTTCAAAATTGATTTATCAATTTTTTTATCACGTTGTTTCTTAACAGCTTCATTATCTTCTTTTATTTTCATGACTATATCCTTAATTCTTTGGGTGTTTTTTTTCAATGAAAAATTGTCTAATTCAACTCCCTGTTTTAAGTATCCACTTGATAATTTTCGAATGTTTTTTTCTATTTCGCTATTTAATTCTTTAATTTCTGCGAAATTTTCCTTATTTAAAATTTTCCACTGGTTTTCAACATCAAGGTAGGAGAAATCAACTATATTTTTATCAATTTTTTTATATATGTCTTCTTTTAGGATCTCTTTTCCTCTTTTGTTTAAATCAATCATATTGAGATAATTTTTATATTTTTTAATTACATCATCTTTCATCCTATCATCTAATTTAATATTTAAAGAACTGTAATAACTGTATTTGGGAATATTTTTGAAATCTTGAACGATATCAATCTCTCTAACATAAAAATTTTTATTATATTTTTTTGATTCTAAAAATATCAGGCCAAAACCCTCCAGAACGGATGAAGAAAAAAACAAATCACAACCACGAATAAGATTATTATAAATTCCTTTATATTTTTTTGATACTGACCAGATACCCCTGATTTTATTTTTTTTGAAAACATCTTTTACAATTTTTTCATATTTTTTTTCTTTTCGAGAATTCGAAGGAAGCGTAACAAAAAGAAAACTTTTTTCTACAATAATATTTATTAATGCCGCTTCGAGGATATTTTTCCTTCTTATAGTTCGAACAGGATATAGCAGTAATAAATCATCGTTTCTTATTAAACATCTATCTTCAATTTTATTGATAATTTTTTTTCTTTCTTCCTGTTTTTTAAAATTTTCTTTTTTTGTATTAATGGCATTTGGAAGATAAAATATTTTTGTCTCAGGAATTCCAGCCTGTAATAATCTTTTTAAATCCCCTTTATTAATTGTAATATAGTAAATATTTTTATCTACTGGATATAAAGAATTGGAAATATATTTATTTAAAAATGAAAGATTGTTAATTCTACCACATTCGGGAAAATCATGAATTTGAAACAATATTTTCATATTTTGTTCAAGAGCAAGTTCAATAATTGCCTCTGTAAATGGAGGATTTTTACCCAGATTATAGTTATGAACCCAAATAATAGAATCAAAATCAATATAATTCAACAAATAGTTTTTTATTTCTGATTTATAAGAATAAAAACTTTCTTGCGTAAGCTCATTTTTATATAAATATTTTAATTCAGGTACATCATGAAATTTAATATTTTCTTTATTTAGAAGATCTTGAATACCTTCTATCCCCATTTTTTTTGATCCATAAAGATGGATTTCATATTCACTAAATAATGAATTAGAAATATTTTTAATTACACTCGTAACCCCACCTTTTATATAATGATAGTGTATAATTGAAACTTTCTTTTTCATTTATTTTTACCTTTTTTCCCTGTTAAATTTTAATCTATATTCTGGAATCTTTATCATTGGAGGCCTTTCTATTTTCATAATTTTTGTTTTTTTCATAATATGATCGCCTTCTCTTAATTCAATACTTACATGATCCTCATTCATATCAGTTTTTAATTTAATTTTATTATTTTTATCCAATCTATCCAAAGCTGTTTTTAATAAAGCAAAAGCCATTTTGCTTAAAGCCTGGATATTCTGATTGCGATGGATCCTCATGTCAAGATCCACCTGCCCGATTTTATCTATACCATAATTTTCATAAATATCAATTAAATGAGCCGTTTCAACCCCATATCCAACAGCAAAAGATAATTTTTCAAGCAAATCTCTTCTTCCTGCATATTCTCCGCTCAAAGGCTGAATTATTGTTGCTAATTCAGGATAAAAAGTTGAAAACATCGGCCTGGTCTGAATTTCAGTAACCCTTCCTCCACCGGACGGCTGAAATGATTTTTTGCCGGTTATTGGTCTTTCATAAAAAGCCTTTACATAAGATAAATTATCATTTGTGAGAAGCGCTCCTACAAGACCATAAACAAATTTAGGATGTATGTTGTCTATATCAGCATCTATCCAAACTATTATATCTCCATCAAGAACATAAAGACTTTTCCATAAATTTTCCCCCTTACCCTTATAAAATCCATATTTGGGGAGGATATTTTTTGAAGTATAAACTTTTGCCCCGTATTCATTTGCTATTTCTCTGGTTTTATCTTTGGAGCCTGAATCAATAACTACAATTTCATCAAGCAAGGGAAATTTATCCATTAATTCATTCTTTATAATTAAAACTTCTTTTCCTATTGTTTTTTCTTCATTGAGTGTTGGGAAAGCAAGTGAAATTTTCAAATTCTTTTTCTCTTTTAATTTTACAAGTTTGTTTATATCCTTGAATTTTTCATGATGGAATGTTGATTTTAAAATTTTTTTACTGCTCATTCTTCCTCTTTCTTTTCAAAAAAAGATATTCCTTTTTTTAAAACCTTTAATACCTGTTTAATGCCAACAATTATTGAATCTTTAGTTATATACTCATCATCTATCTTAATTTGTCCTTCTGCTATACCCAAAGATACTGTTGGTATATTTTTCTGAAGTAAAACAGCTGCTTCATCTCTTATAACTTTTAAAGAAGACTCAATAGAATATTGCTTATGAATTTTAATAATTTCATCAATGAAAGGATGATTTGCCATAAAATAATTTGCTGAAGAATGTCCGACTAATTCCAGCTGTATTTTTGTATCCAGTTCCCTTGACATTTTATTAATTGTAGAAGTTAATATTTGATTTTCATATTCAAGATACTGGCTTTTTCTGCTCAAAAGTTCCAGCTTCATAACCCCTTCACTGGGAACTGCTTCAACTTTAGATTTTGATTTAATATCAATGATATTAATGAAAGTACATGATTTTTCAGGCCACCCAATGCTTTTTAAGCGAGCTCCAATCTCTGTTAAAATATCCATTGCAGATAATTTATTTGGACAATCACAAATATTTATCAAATCAATAGGTTTGGTTTTTACCCAGATCTTATAAAGATATTTTCCAAGCGATTTGTACCCAATATCTCCAAGAGATATACTATCAATATCAAGTGCAAAAACAATATCATCATTACAATTAGATAAAAAATAATTTAAGGTTTTAAAATTTTCTTCGATGTTAGAAAAATCCAAAAATAAGAAAATAATATTATATTTAAATTCAATTTTATACTTAAATAAAAAATCAATTAAATTTAAAACAGCAGTTACTTTTAAAGAATTATCAATTATCCCCCTTCCATGCATCTTATCCTTATCCAGCTGTATTAACCTGTCAACCCTGGAAATCTTTTTTAAATTCATAGGGACCATTACCAGGACTGATTTCTTTGTTAAACTGGGAGAGTGAAAATATTCTACCATGATATTTCCCACATCATCTCTTTCTATCTTGGGAACCTCCATTTCATGCAGCCTATTAATTATAAATTCCTTATGAGAATCAGGATTATCGCTCGAAAATGGTAGCTGGTTATAAAGTATTGTATCTGTTAGAATATTTTCTTTTAAATCTTTAATATCATTTATCTTGCTTTCAAAATCATCCATTATTTCTCCTAACCTATTTATATATAATAATTATATAATTCTCAATTGATATTTCAACACTTTATATACCAGGTTTTTAGATTAAAAACTTGACACTTAATTAGAATATAAGAAATTATCTTCTATCATTTGTTATAATTGTTTAATAAAATCAAAAAAATCATCAATAGGATTCACTTGATAGTTATCTTTTTTATATAAATTAATAATTTTTTTAGATTTGTTATCAACTAGTAAGAGAATAGGACCAGTGTAAATTTTATTTTTTTTGAACCATTTGTACCTATCACAGTAATATACTTCTTTTTTTATGAAATATTTATTTTTCTTTATTTTCATATTTATTTTATTATAACCAATTATTAAAACCTTAACATTTTTAAAATCTAAAATATTTAAATACTTTACCATTTCATGAATACACTGTCCGCAATAAGATTTAGGAATTACCATTACTAATAAATACTGATAGATAGGTCTCTCACAATAAATGAAAGTATCATCTTTTAGTCTTTTAAACTTAGAAAAGTTTAATTTTCTCCCTAATAACTGATATCTATCTTTTTGATACTTATATCTTTTTTTGTAAAAATTTTTATAAATTTTTAGTTTTTTATTCTTTTTGTAAAAATAAAGTAATAGCATAAATAAACAAAGAACAATTACAACCTTTGATAAATTACTCATGCATAAATATTTTCCGCTTGATATTTTCAACAAATAAATCGAGCTCAAAATTATAAAATTCATTATTTTCCCTAATTACTAAATCTATAACATTATTTGATAATTTATCATACAATAAAAATACTGGACCTGTTTTTATGCCATTATTTTTTAGCAATCCATTCTTCTTTAACAAAAAAGAAGGATACTTTTTTCCTGTTAAAATAAAAGATTCTCCAACATTTTCTCGAAACTTAATTATTGCAACTTCTTTTGAAATAATACTACTGATTTTTTGTCTAAAATCAAAAAGACATGAATTGCAATTTAATTTTGATAATAATACAAATAAAATATACCTTTTATTTATATTAGAATAACAAAAATGATCACTTCTTTTTTCAGGAGTATATCTTATATAATTAAATTTTTTTCTGGTTTCAAAAATTTTAACTAATTTAAACTCTTTCAATATTAAATTTTTATAATCAGCAGTAAGATTTTGTGTTTTTTGTTTTTTACAACCCCCAATAAATAAAATACCAAAAACTATAGACATAAAAAATGTTTTTACATATATTTTTTTTTTCATTGTTTATCCTTGAGAAATTCATATGTTTTTATAACGACTGTATTATCATTTTTTGTTAATCTATCAGGAATAAAAGTTTTCAATATCCCATCTAAATTATAACTTACCTCTACTTCCCTATAAAACTTTTCGTTTTCTTTAAAAGATTTTTTTTCTTTTAACTTTTTAATTAATTTACCATTTATATCCACTATTATTTTTTTATCTATCAACATCAAACTTCCCTCTTTGTTAAAATATATTGGAGTTTTGTAGTAATTTTTTTCTATATGAGAATTGATTTCTCTTAAAAAATTACCATTAAGATCATATACATCTATAGATTTTTCACATTTTGCATTTTTGAAAGGATCTTTGCTTAACGCTTTAGAACTTGTATGCCATACTTCATTTGCAATATAGATCCTATCATTTTTCAACACTGATGGTTCCCAGGCAACATATGAAGTATGTTTAAATTTATCATATTTATTAATTATCTTGAAATTTTTATCAAGAATAAAATTCTTATAATTCCCTTTATAATTACTATTGTTAAAAGTATAAATTCTATTATTAACAAAAGTCATTTGACTTAAACCAGACATACTCTCATACATTAGCAAAAACGACTTCAAATGTTTGATTTTTTTGCTTTCTATTTTGTAAATATTAAATCTATTTAAAACAATATCATAAGTTAAAATTTTATTTTTACTCAAAAACAAAAAATCTGAAATAGACAGAAAATCTCCTGGTCCTTTTCCTCTATCCCCAGCTTTTCCAATAAATTTACCGTTTTGTTTATTAAAAATATACACTGATGTATAATTACCTCTTGCTAATAGTCCAATATACTTGTTATTTATTTTCAAACTAATGATATTCCCTAATCCAAACTCTAAGTATAGAATATACTTATTTTGTAATGTAAAAAGATTCGTAAAATTTTCTGATTTTTTTATTCTTTTCAAATCTTTTTTTCTTATTGATACTCGATCTAACAATTTTTTTTCTTTCCTACAACTAAAATTAAAACCAAGAATTGCAACAAGACAACATAATAGAAAAATTTTTTTGTACATAAGAAATCCTTTTCTGTTAATATATTTAATTCAAAGGGGGAATCATTTTACATAATATTTACCAGCACTGGAATGTTACATCACATTCTTTCATGTTTCCTTCATAACAATAATTCATTTTCCCAGTCCTTATAATTTCACTTCCATCCGGTGTCACTTCGATAACAACACAAGACATATATCCTAATTTATAAAAATCTCCAAATGCATCTCTTATACCCTGCCCAGAGCTTCCGCCTGGAAGCTCACCAGACACCCCATCTATTATCTCAATAAGTCTTCTGTTAGGAGATGTCTGGGCTTTAATAAGAGATAAACAAAAAAACATAAAAAAAATCAATAATATAATAAATATTTTTTTATTCATAACAACTCCTTTATAATTAAACTATATATTCACAGAATTCCCCCTACTATAATAATATAACAAAAAAAAAAAATACAACATCTATTTTTTTAATTATAATTTTTGGTATTATAAAAAAGTTATTATTATATTTCAACACTTTATATACCAGGTTTTTAGATTAAAAACTTGACACTTAATTAGAATATGTTAATCTTTTTTTCAGACATTACTATCTTATTAGTATTTAACAACATAACTTGCAGGAGGAATAATGACAAAGAATGATTTGAGTGAAAAAATATGGAATAGATATGAAGAACTTACAAAAAAAGAATCAAAGGAAATTATTGACCTTTTGATGAAAGAAATAAAAAATGCTTTGAAAAATAATGATAGTGTGGAATTGAGGGGATTTGGTACTTTCAAAACAAAAATTAGAAAAGCCCGTACAGCAAGAAACCCGCATACAGGGGAACAAATTGAAGTTCCAAGAAAAAAAGTTCCTTATTTTAAACCCTCACCGAAATTTAAAGAAAAAGTGAATTAAGGAGGTGTAGTATGAGCTCTGTAAAGAAAAAAAGAAAAAAGAAAATGAACAAACATAAAAGGAAAAAAAGATCAAGAAAAAACAGGCATAAGAAAAAGAAAAAATAAATAATCAACCTTATATAAATATAAAACACCCAAAATTTTTTGGGTGTTTTCCTATTTTTGTTAATATTCCTTGCAATAACAATTTTTTTGTATTATATTTTACCTGATTATGAATAATTATACTTTAATTTACAAAGATAATAAAAATAATTATACAATACCCCTTTTACTTTCCAAACATAATTATGATTTTAGTACTACATATTCAGAAGAATATCTAATTGAAAATGCAAAAAATAACAAATTGGTTATTATGGACCTATCAACTTTCAATCATAAAAAATTATCAATTCTGGAAGAAATAATTAACAATGATATTTCTATAATTATAGTCGCTGATAAAATATCAAATGAGAACTTAAAAAAACTTATAAAATACAAAATAAAATACTATTTTGATCGACCATTTAATGAAAAAGAATTTATTTCAACAATAAAAAAATCCTTTTCAGAAATAAAATTAAAAAATAAAAATGAACAACTGGTAAATAAATTAAAAGAAAAAATAAACAAGTTTCAACTATTAAATAAAACTTCTAAAATGATCAATTCAAAACTCGACATAAACATTATTCTGAAAAAATTAATGAAAAATATTGGCGATATTGTAGATGCTGAAGCCTGGACATTGTTCAGTTATAATAAAGAAACAAATAAGTTAATATTTAAGTATGTTGTAGGTGAAAAATCAGAACAATTACTCGGAAAATCATTAAATGTAGACCAGGGAATTGTTGGATGGGCAGCTTCAAATCAAGAAAGTATACTTGTAAAAAATGTTAATAAAGATAGTAGATTTTATAAATATTTTGATAAAAAAACAAATTTTAAAACCAAAAGTTTAATCTGTGTACCAATTATTTATAGAAATGAACTTCTTGGAGTAGTTGAAGTTGTAAACAAAAAACACGGACGATCATTTACTGAGGAAGATCTAAATATTATGGAAATTCTTGTAGATAATGCTGCCATCGCTATAAAAAACTCATATCTACTTGAACAAATTTATCAAATTACCCTTAAAGACCATCTTACCGATTTATATAACTTTCGGAAACTAAATAATATAATTGACAAAAACTATAAGAATAAAAAACCCTTCGCTTTAATTTTCATGGATTTAGATGACTTTAAAAAAGTTAATGATAACTTCGGTCATGATTATGGTAGCAAAGCTTTAATTGAATTTTCAGAAATATTGAAAACTATTATAGATAATAATGATTATGCTTTTAGATATGGTGGGGATGAATTTATTGTCATTTTAGAAGATAGAGATCTAAATTTAGCCATCGATTTCGCCAAAACAATTTTAAAAAAAGTTAAAAACCATACATTTTTAAAAAAAGATAATCTTCAGGTTAAATTAACTTTAAGTGTAGGAATTTCACATTATCCGCTAATATCTAAAAAGAAAAAAGATATCTTAACTCAAGCTGACCAGGCTATGTATAAAGTAAAAAAAAGAAAAAAAGATAATTATGCAATTTTTGGAAAACCAATCAATTAAACATTGACAAATGGTATTGAAAATTTTAAAATCTTTTTTGTCAGTTGAACGGGGTGTAGCGCAGTCCGGCAGCGCACATGCATGGGGTGCATGGTGTCGGAGGTTCAAATCCTCTCACCCCGATTTTTATAATGAATGCGGGGGTACAATTTATGAAAAAAGAAAAATTGAAAAGAATTGATGAATTATGGCATAAACAAAAAACAGAAGGTCTAACGGATGAAGAAAAAAAAGAACAACAAAAATTAAGAAAAGAATATTTGAAATCTATTAAAGGAAATTTAAAGGCTCAGCTGGAAAATATAAAAAATATAAGAGAATCAAAGAATTAAGTTATGAAAAAACTTAGGAAATCTTTCATAAAAAAAACACTGGAAGTATATTACAGTCAAACAATAACTTCTATGAAAACAACCATATTGCAGGAAGAAGAAAATAAATTTATATATAAAATAAAAATAAAACTTGGCAATAATGATACTAAATATTTAAGATTAAAATATTACGATAAAAAACATAAACCTTTTGAATGGAGTTATTATAAAAATAATAGTTTCACCAGTATTTTTTTACCCAAATTCATATTTGGTTCAAGACTAAAAAACAATAATTATCTTTATTTTTTAGAAGATTTTCCAAAAAGATATCATATAACCAAAATAGATAAAAAAAGATTAAATATCCTGAATAAAGGTTTTAACTTTTTTAGAAATTTAAAAGAAGAAGAAGAAAACTGCAGCAAATTTGATAATTTCAAATCTCATTTGAAAACTCAAAATCAAACCTCGCTAATTGGATTTTTGGATAATAATGATATTAAGAAATTCTCTGAATTAACTCCAATTTTTTTTAAAAATACTATTTTTTTAAAAAAGGATGCGATAATATTTTTGGATTTAAATTCATCAATCAAACACATTACTGGTTTCACCTACTGGTGGTTAAATGAAAATTATTCTTTCAATGAAATTAGTTTTGAAGATTACATCGCTTCAACATGTGAAGATTTGTTAAATGTTAAAGAGATCAATAAAATAAAAAAACTAAGTCATAAAGAATATTTATACCAAAAAAAATATTATGAAAAAAAATAACTATTTAAATTATAATTTTAAAAACCCTCTTGTTTCTAAAGTTTTTACAGTGGCAAAAAAAGTGAATATAAAAGTTTATATTGTTGGAGGCGCAGTAAGAGATATTTTTCTTAATACGGATTCTTTTAATGATATTGATTTTATTTACAGCGGTAAAATTGAAAAACTTCTAAAAGAACTTAATAAAAAAATCTCTTATAAAAAAGTAGAGTTTGAAAGAGATAACCTGCAAATAAAAAGATTATGTTTTAATAATTTTATTCTTGATTTCCAAAATATTTTTAAAAACAATTTAAAAAAAGATCTCTCAAGAAGAGATTTTACCATTAACTCAATAGCTTTGGAAAAAATAGGAAAAGATAAATTTAAAATCATTGATTATTTCAATGGGCAGAAAGATCTCAAAGACAAAAAAATTCAACCTGTTTCGAAAAAAAGTTTTAAAACAGACCCATTAAGAATCCTGAGACTATTTAGATTTGCTCAAAATTTAAATTTAAGGTACTCACAAAAAACACTTAAACAGGTTAAAGAACAACTCCCTGCATTATCAAAAATTTCAGAAGAAAGAATAAAAGAAGAATTAATAAAAATATTTTCTAATTTTGAAAATTCAATTTTTAAAGATATGTCAAAATTAAATATCTTTAAACACCTCTTTGGTGAAAAATCAAATATCTCATATTCACCTATTGATTTTGTTCAAAAAAATTATTTAAATAACTTAATAAGAATTTTTGACATAAATAAAAAAGTTTTTCGCCTTCCAGATATTTTATCTAAATTAACCTTTTCAAAAAAAGATGTAAAAAAAGTGACAGTAATTCATAAGATGTTAGAGGATCAAAATAATGAGATCCCCCAGGATGATTTTATAAAAAAATATATGAATTTAAATGAAACTTTTCTTTATAATTCACAAAAATATTTTTCATTTTATTATAATAGTTCCATAATAGAAAAATGGCTGAATAAGATATTAAAAAATTACAGATTTATATTAGATGGTAATTGGGTTATGAAAAAATTTAATGTTACTGGAGAAAATCTTGGCAAACTAATCAATCAATTACATTTCTTGCAGATAAAATATAATATAAGAAAGAAAGAAAACCTTATGGAAAAATACTACCATTTAAACTAATTTATTGTCTTTGACAAATAATTAAATAATGATAAATTATAAATAAATAGAAAGGATATAATGAATATTAAAAATTATTTAAAATCAAAAAAAGATGAAATTGATAAATATTTAGAATCCATTATGCCTTCAGAAAATAAATACCCCTCTGAATTCCACAAAGCAATGAATTATACTCTTTTTGCAGGTGGAAAACGCATTAGACCTATTCTATGTATAGCAGCCTATTCTATTTTTAAAAAAGATTACAAAAAATGTTTCCCTTATGCTTCTGCACTGGAAATCATCCATACATATTCACTTATCCATGATGACTTACCTGCAATGGACAATGATACAGTTAGAAGGGGAAAACCTTCTAACCATATTGTTTTTGGAGAAGCGAAAGCTATTCTTGCTGCAGATGCTCTTTTAACTTTCGCCTTTGAAACTATGTCAGGTGTTTCTAATATAAAACCTAAAATCGTTCAGAAAGCAATTCACAATATCTCAAAAGCCAGCGGCTATTCCGGTATTGTTGGAGGACAATTTGTTGATATTGATAAAGAAGGACAGAATGAAGATATTGATATCCCAACTCTTGAATATATACACACTCATAAAACGGGAGAATTGTTAAAAGCATCCGTAACAACAGGAGCAATTCTTGCAGATGCAACAGATGAAGAATATAAACACATAAATAATTTCGGAAAATGGCTCGGATTAACCTTTCAAATAATAGATGATATTCTCGATGAAATCGGAGACGAAAATAAATTAGGTAAAAAAATTGGACAGGACTCAATTAATAACAAATTTACATATCCTGCTATATATGGAATAAAAAAATCAAAAGAAATTGCAAAAAAATATACTCAAAAAAGTATTTCATTTTTAGAACAAATTGATAAGGATACTTCAATTTTAGAAAATATATCTAACTTTTTATTAAAAAGAACTTATTAATGGCAAAAAACCGTATTTTAATAATTATTCCTATTTATAATTGTTACAGCTATTTTTTAAAAATGATACCCCTTTTAAAACAACTTCCATATGACAAATTAATTGTTGATGATGGATCTGAAAAAATCCCTAAAAAAATTTTTAAATTAACAAATTTTCAAATCATAAAACATACCCGAAATAAAGGTAAAGGAGAAGCTTTAAAAACCGGATTTAGATATGCAAATAATAATAATTATTCTGGTGTTTTTACAATCGATGGAGACAATCAGCATGACCCAATGGATATAAGTAATTTTGTTCCACATTTAGATAAATTTGATCTCATTGTGGGAAAAAGGAATTTTAAATCAAAAAAAATGCCTTTAATCAGAAAAACGTCGAATTATCTTACTTCAAAAATATTATCAAAAATATTAAATTACAAAATTGAAGATGCCCAATCAGGTTACAGATATATTAATATTAAAATTTTAAAAAACATTTCTCTTGAAACAAGTAATTATGATTTAGAAAATGAATTATTAATAAAAGCAATAAAAAATAATTATAGGGTTGGTTTTATTCCTGTAAAAACAATATATAATAAAAGCAAGAGCAATATTAGAGGTTTTAAAGATACATTTAAATTTTTAAAAACTGTGGTGAAATATGGTTTCAAATAATTATTCAATTTCCAGAGAAAAAATGGTTGAACAGCAATTAAAAGGAAGAGGAATAAGTAATGAATTAATACTTGATGCGTTTAGAAAGATTCCCCGTGAAAAATTTGTTCCGGAATCTATGAAACATAATGCATATAAAGATACTCCTCTTCCAATTGGAAATGATCAAACAATATCTCAACCATATATTATAGCTCGCATGATTCAATTATTAAACTTATCC
Source organism: uncultured bacterium (assembly GCA_964621075.1). GTDB lineage: Bacteria > Macinerneyibacteriota > Macinerneyibacteria > Macinerneyibacteriales > Macinerneyibacteriaceae > CAZUKV01. Next base: position 85,303 of record CAZUKV010000001.1, read on the forward strand.
GGAAATGAAAAAGTTCTGGAAATAGGAACAGGCTCGGGCTACCAAACTGCAATATTATGTAAATGCGCTCATATTGTATATTCTATAGAAAGAATAAAAAAATTCACAAAAAAAGCACGGAAAATATTAGATAGAATTGGTTGCTATAAAGCACATTTAATAACAAAAGACGGTACTCTTGGATATCCTGAAAAAGCACCTTTTGATAGAATAATTATTTCTGCCTCCGGGCCGGAAATCCCTCAACCACTGATAGATCAACTTGCAATGGATGGAGTTATTGTAGGCCCTGTCGGAGGATCTTTTTTTCAAAATCTCATTGTTTTAAAAAAAACAGACACCGGAATAAAAAAAGAAAAGAAGGATGGATGCAGATTTGTACCTTTAATAGGCCGAGAGGGTTGGAAAGAAAAATAAATTGACAAGTATTTATATATTTTATATTCTTAAATATATAATTTAAGGAGGCTTCGATGTTAGAAAATAAAAGAAAAACCTTTAAAGATTTTAACAATTTTCATAAATATTATACTTATTTAAGAAAAGATAAAAATTTAAAAGATTTTAACTACAATACCCTATTAAAACATACCCATCCTATAAACCAAAAAGCACGTAAACAATATCAAACTTATAAGATTAAGTTACTTGAAAAAATAAAAAATAGATTAAAAAAAGAATTTGATAATTCTTTAGTAGACAGACAAATCAAAAAGGAATATTTTTTTGATGAAGACCCTTTAGATTTTAAGATTGAAAAGAAACCCGCTTCAATATTTGATTTAAAAGACAAAGCTACTAATTTTTATACTCAAATTTTAAAACTTGCTAAAAATAAATTTAATATAAGAAATTTCGATAAATGCCCTGTTTGTAAGGGGAAAAATAGAATTTTTCTTAAAGAACAGTATAATAACAGGGAATCTCTTGTACTTTGTCCACATCTCTATAATAAAATTATTCCTACAACAAATATAAAAAAACGTTTTAAAGATAAGGGTTATTCTGATTTTATGGTAGAAGAAGAAAATCAAACTGCTTACAATGCTTTAAAAGAATATAAAGAAAATTTCGACATCGTTTTAAATAATGGGGAAAGTTTATTATTAATAGGAGATGTGGGGACTGGAAAAACTCATCTTGCTATAGCAACAATACTGGATTTGACATACAAACCAACTTTTTATTATTATAAACTTATAAGTAAAAAATATATTAGTCTGCCAATATTTTTAAATGATTTAAAAACTTCAAAAGATGAAAGATTATTAAAATACTATTCTGAATCTACTTTTCTTGTTATTGATGATTTGGGAATTGAAAATTTAAACAACTGGGCAAGAGAAAAAGTCTTTACACTTGTAAATAAAAGGTATCAATCAAAATTACCAACTCTTTTTATTTCTGATCTATCTCCTGTAGAACTTGTAGAGAAACTTGATAAAAGAATAATGTCAAGATTACATGAAATGGCAAGAGGTGTGGTTATTGGCGGAGAAGATAAAAGAAAACAATTAGAATTTTAAGATTGTTTTTTTTGATAATATTTTACAATTTCCCAGAAAAAATTTATACCGGTTTCAATTATTGAATCAGGAAAATCATAGTAAGGATTATGAAGATTAGGCTGATTTGCTCCAGAACCTATTCCAATTAAAACCCCTTTATAATTATTTAAAAAAACACCAAAATCTTCTGACCAGCTAAAACTATTATTCAATTTTTGAAAATCAAAATCCTTTTTTTTACAAATATATCTCAGATCTCTAATAACCCCCCTATCATTATGAGTTGAAAGAAATTTTTCCTTGTACTCATATTTCACCTGAAACTTCTTGGTATTTATAATTTCTGAAACTAATTTTTTAATTTTAGAAATTATCTCTTTTAAAATAAAATCTTTATCAGCTCTTATAGTTAAATATATTTCAGCATTTCCAGGAGTAATCCCAAAATTTTTATCTCCCATTTGTAAATGAACTAAAGTAATCATCGATGATTTATTATTTTGAATAATTTTTTTTCTCATTTTTTTATATTTAAATATAAAATCTGTTAATACTTTTTCTGGAGAATTTGCTTTTTCAGGTTCAGCTGCATGTGCTGTTTTACCTGAGAACTTAATAATCATCCCAACAGAAGCTTTTGCAAAAACTCCTTTTTTTAATAATATTTTTGATTTTTTATACCCGGGGATATTATGATATGCAAAAACATATTCGGGATCCAATTTACTGAAGGATGAATCTTTAATAACATTTTTAGCTCCCATACCAATTTCCTCAGCCGGTTGAAATAAAAGAGTAATTTTAGAATAAAACTTTCTTTTGTCAGAGATAAAAGCACCAAAACCGGATAAAATAGCCATGTGTCCATCATGCCCGCACATATGTGAAATATTTTCTTTTGAAGATTGATATTCAAGATCATTATTTTCAGAAATATTTACAGCATCGAGATCTGCCCTAAAGAGTAATTCAGGCCCAGTAGCTTTCCCTTTAAATATTACTATAACTCCGTATCCCCCAACATTATTAATAATTTTATCAGGATTATATTTTTTCAAAAAATTTATAATTCGAAGGGCTGTATCTTTCTCATTATTTGATGTATCAGGATATCTGTGAAGAAGATGCCTGAAATTTATAACTTGATCTAACAATTCTTCTTTCATCTGCATGTCCAAAAAGTTAGTCATATTTATAAAAAATTAATTTATTATTAAAATCCGGTACCACTAAAAGCTTTTGGCTATTTATTATACCAAAATCTGCCGATTTATGTGGTAACTTTTTTTTAACTATCTTATCTCCGCTTTTTTTAAATAATTTTCCTCCCCAGGAAGAAGAAAGAATCAAATTTCTTGCTATATACAAACCATCAATACTTTCAAACCCTTCATCAAATTTTTTTAATTTCTGCTTTAGGATCTCATACGAAAATATTGTTCCCGTTTGAGAAGATCCAATATATAAATTATTGTTGAAAATCTTTACCCCATTAGGTCTTTTAAGCCTGATATCTTCTATTAAAACAAACTCTTTATCTTTTTCTATTTTGAATATTTTATTTTGAGCAGTATCAGAAACATAAACGTTCCCATTTTCATCAACATCTACATCATTTAAAAATTTTCCATTTAGATTGTATTTTTTAATAACTTTTTTCTTATCTAAATCTATCTTAATCAGATGAGAAATATCTGCAACATAGAGGTAATTTTTAAATACTGCCATACCTTTAGGAGCATTAAGACCCTCAATAAATTTTAATTCTATTAGATCCCCTTGAATATTAAGTTTTGAAATAAAACCGTTTCCATCTCTATCTGTTGGTTTTCCATTAATATTAGCCACATATATAACTTGTTTTGTTTTATTATACAAAACAGATTCAGGAGTTTTAAAAACAGGTTTTGTTTCTCTAATCTTTGTAAAATTTTCTCCAAATGAAGATGGGATAAAAATAAAAAATATAAAAAAACCAATAAAAAAAATCTTTTTCATAATTCCTCCTTCAATCTATATATTATTATATATCATATAAAATATATTTAAATATTAAATCAAAACAGAAGTTTACATGTAAATCTTTACCGTTTATACCGAAAATAATACAGTTCATTGTATTTAAAATTTACAAATCACAAGAACGATTTTATATATAAGTAAATATATAAAGAAAGGAGTTCTATATGAAAAAATCTTTAAAATTCTTTTTAGTTTTATTTATCATTACACTTTTATTATTTAGCTGTCAGAAAAATAACCCTACAGGATCATCTGAAATTAATATCAACACAGAAACAACAATTCCCACATTAAAAGATGAAAATACTTCTGAAACTTTTTTGCTTGAGTATGTACAAGTTGAGGGAATACTTTACTGGTATGATAGTCTAACACAAACCGAAATTTCTCAGGGAATTAGTTATCATGTTTACAGGGAAGTTCTCAACCAGAACAAATTTAAAAGAATTGCAATAACAGACAATAACAGATATCCAGTAAAATTTATTGACAAATCAACTTCCCATCACTATATAATCTTAAAAGGAATTGATAAAGAATATGCTATTAGCTACTCAAACATTATATCTGTACCACAAACCAACTCAACAAAAGGAAGTGAAGAAGATGACGATTCCGGGGGGAAAAAAACAATAGATGATTATCTGCCCTATGAATCTCAATAATATTCAAAAAAATAATAGAGGAGAATTCTTTCTCCTCTATTAAAATTGTTCTTGATAAAATTCAGAATTATTTTAGAATTCAAATATGTATAAAAAAAGTTCAATTTTGTTGATTTTTTTTTTAGTTATTTCAGTATTTATTCCTATTTATCCTGAAAATATATCTAAAATCAAAACTGCGGGAAATTTTTATTTTAAGTATATCCGCTCAAAAAAAATGAAAAGCCTCAATAAAACAGAAAAAATAGTTAAAAACCTAACACAATCTCATCCAAATAATTTATTTTTTAAAATGATACTTGGTAGAATATATCTTCAGAAAGCAAGTTCTTCTTTCTGGTTCTGGAATAAATATAAATGGGCAGAAAAAGCAATAAATATACAGGATAATATTATTCAAAAAGATTCGGATAATATCTTTTTGCTACATTTAAGAGCAATAGGCTGTTTAAAATTACCTGATTTTTTTGATAGACTCCAAATTGCTGAAAAGGATTTTAAAAAAATTATTAATATTATAAAAGATAAAGAAATTTCTATAAGGACTCCTTACTGGAAAGAATATCAACACTTTCATAATAATTATACAATTGATTACAAGTCATCCCCTGCAATGATTAAAAAAGAATTTTTGCAAAAAAGCTATTATCATCTTGCAGTTGTTTATAATAGAATGGAAAACAATAAACAATTTTTAAAATATATAAACAAAACTATCAATTATAATAATAAAACAAAATGGGCAATATATGCTAGAGATTTATATCAAATTAGAAAGAAGAAATTATACTTAAAAAAATAATATGATGAAAAAATTTTATAAATTCATTTTATTTCAATTATTTTTAATTTTGATTTCTTATATTATGTCTATAAATATTTCTACAATAGGATCTTTTTCCGATATTTTAATAAGATATATTTCTTTTGGTAATATTTTTATTATTATCTTTTTTTTACAAAAAAAATTACTTGGCAAAAAATTTAGCAGGAAACTACATAAAATTATTATGATTTTAATTTCTTATATTATTTCTACTGCCTTAAGTTTGCTAATTCTTAGATACTGGTTTTGGTTTATTTTTAATTTTAGATTTATAATTCACTGTTATATTAATAATTTAATTTTAATTCTAATTTTAGGCTCAGTAATAATGATATTCAAATATTTAAAAAACGAATTAGAAGAAACTAAAGAAGCAAAAAAAAGAATAGAAATCGATTATAAATTAAAATTATTAAGATCGAAAATAAATCCTCATTTTTTATCAAATTCACTAACAGCAGTTTCTGAACTTGCATATAAAAACAATCTTCGCAAATTAGATAAATTAATAGTAAAACTATCCCATTTATACAGAAACATTCTTGATTTCTCAGAAAAAAATATTATCTCCCTTAATGATGAACTGAAAACATTAAAATATTACTTAAAAATCAACAAAATTCTTTATGGAGAGAATTTTAATTATTCTATTAAAAACAGCTGTAAAAAAGAAAATCCTAAAATACTGCCTTTTATGATACAAATTCCAGTTGAAAATTCTCTTAAACATGGACTAAAAGGAATAGCTCAGGGAAAAATTGAAATTGAAATAAAAAAACAGAACCAAAATTTAATTGTAATTGTAGAGGATAATGGAAAAGGTTTATCTCAAAAAGATTTCAAAAAAGAGGGTAGTTTTGGACTAAACAGTATAGAAAAAAGAATGAAATTATTTTTTGATTCACACACTTTTGATATCAAGAATAAATCCAATAAAGGAGTAAAGGTGCTAATGGTGATTCCGTATGAAACTTAAGGTTTTCATAGTAGAAGATTCCAAACTGGCTATGTCCAGATTAATAAGGCTTCTGGATAAATACGAAAATATTGAAGTTGCTGGGACAGCAAATAATGGACAAAAAGCATTAACTGAAATTAAATCCAGCATGCCTGATTTACTTTTTCTTGATGTTGAACTTGGTAACATGAATAGCTTTGAATTAATATCAGAATTAGATTATGAACCTTACATAATTTTCACAACTGGATATAAAAAATATGCTTTTAAAGCTTTTGAAATTGAAAGTATCGACTATATTCTAAAACCTATAACTAAAGAAAGATTGGAGAAATCTTTAACTAAATTAAACAGGATTATTAATAAAAGAGAAATAGAAAAAAAGAAACCTGATTTAAAAAATATCATTACTATAAAAACTCCTCGAGGTTATAAAATTATTGAGAAAAAAAATATTATTTATTTTGAATCGGATAAAAATATTGTTTTTGTTCATACCAACCACAGAAAACATCTTTATCACAAAACCCTTCTTGAATTAGAAAAAGAGTATAAAAATCAACAGTTTATAAGAATTCATAACCGATTTATTGTGAATATTGAATTTATAAGTGCAATAAAAAAAAGAAACAGTGTTGATTATAAATGTATTTTAAAAGATGAAAACAACACAGAACTAAATATAGGGAGGGTCTATATAAAAAAGCTCAAAAAAATTCTTGGAGTCAATAACTAACAAAATCTCTTATTTTCTTCATTATTCATAAACCGGATAAAAATTAATTTGCTTTTGATACTCTTTTTTTTACTGTTCATCAATGTTAAACAACAGTTCATTATCTTTTTTATACTCTTCGCACCTATATATTTATAATAATAGCAGTATATACCTTTATAATGGCATATATTATCTATTAAGCTGATTTTTGACTATTTTAGTAATAAATTTTATAATATTAACATAATGATTTGGGCAAAATATAAAAAAATTTTTACTAAGAAAAAAAAGATTGTTTTGGATACACTCATTGCAGATACAAATAAATATTATTTAAACAGGCTCGAAAACATTGTGGAGTTACACCCATCGTTGAATCTCATATTCAAATCTTCAGAAAAAAAAGAAACCATAAAAAATATTTTTAAATTAAATCCGGATTTAATAATTATAGATGATGAAATATATAAAACTGCCGATAAAAATCTGTTCTGCAATTCAAAAACAAAACCATCTATAATTATCTGTTCCGGAACCTTTTATTCTGAAAACAATACCAGACAAAATAATTATATTTTTTTAAAACCAATATTAAAAGAAGAAATAATTGAAGCTGTAAATAAAATAATTAAAAAGAAATCTTCTAACAATTAAATCTTCTCAAAACCACCCATGAGAGGATAGTATATAAAAAGGGGAGTCCTCCCCTTTTTATATCACCATTCATCAAAGCTCAAATCTATATTTAAAATTTAATTTGAAATTGATCCCCGGCATGTTATATCCAGGGTAATGAACATAACCTGAAGTATCAGATACCTGATAATATGAATCTCCCCATGGTGGATTAATTAGAGTTTCTTTTTGTTTATAGTCGAGATTTAACAGGTTTTCAATTTTTAAATTTATAAATAAATTATTTAGATTATAACTCAATGAACTATTAACAACTGTATATGGCTCTATCATCAATTTAGGATATGAAGCCAATTTGTCACCAACTGTATTTGATTCAAGAATTAAACTATAATTTTTATAGTAATTTTTCAATCTAAATTTATATTCATAAGATGGAATCATTGCAATTCTTTCATTTTTCCCTTCAACTATATTATTAGCCGTATTATGACTGTAGCTTGCTTCTATAATTGATTCAAAATCATCTCTTTTAAAAAAATCAACTTTTATTTTTCCAGAATAACTTTTTGTTTTGGTTCGGGTAGAATTTCTATAAGAAGTACGATAATTTTCATCATATTCAGCTTTTATATAATCACTATAATCTGAAAACTTATATGAACCATTTAATGAAATTTTATCATTCAAAATAGAATTTTCTGTTTTAATAACAAAAGTTTTATTTTCTTCAGGCTTTAGTTGGGGGTTCCCCGCCATATAAAATTCCGAAGAACTATAATCATAAGCCATCCCGTACATTTGATAAAGTGTAGGATAATTGAATCCTGTTCCAAAATTTGCTGAAATAGAAAACAAATTATCACCAATTGGAATCATTTTTTTTACACCAGCCTTATAAATTAATTTTTCATCCCACTGGTTTTTTGATGGGGATATATAACGAAAAGCCGTATTAAAACTAATGTTTTTTAATTTTTTAAAAAATACTCCAACAAAAATTTCTTCTGAATCAAGTTCTTTTTTTTCCATGTTATTAAAAAAAGAAGTCTTCTGTTCCGCAAACTCATTATAATAATCGATTCCAAAATTTATCCGAATTTTTTCATTAACGCTGTAGACATTTTTTAATTTTCCAGAATAATAATATCCTTCATACTGATTCAAATCTCCCTCTTCATAGTTCTCTCTTCTCGATAAAGTATAATTGAAATTCAAATTCGTTTTAAAAGCATCTGTAAATCTAAAATCATTTTTCCAGTAATATATTGTTTTTTTGGTTTCCTGTTCATTATCAGCATCTACAGCCTGTCCATTCCATCCATCATAATCAAGATTTTCATATAATTGGTTGAATCCCAGGATACCAACATATTTCTTTTTATTATATTTTATTTTCCCAAAAAAATTATGCCCATATACTCCATCTTTTTCTTTACCTTCGAGGGCCAGGTTATATCCCTGTGTATTAACATATTGACCTGAAAGAAAGATAGTCATGTTCTCTATTTTTTTATTAACATTAATTCCTGTGTTATAATAATTATATGATCCTATAGAAAAATATAGCTCTGCATTTTTATCTTCAAGTGTTTTTGTATGAATATTTACTACTCCCATATTTGAGTTAGTTCCATATAGAGATCCCTCACTACCAGTTATTATTTCTATTTTCTCTATGTTTCCAAGATTTAAATTTGATAGATTAAAGGACCTTTCAATTCCCGATGGGTCCATTAATGGAATTCCATCTATCATATATAATATTTCGCCTGATTGACCTCCATTTAATTTAGGAGATGCTGTCCCCCAGCTACCATATCTTGGAACATAAATATCTGTAAAATTATCAAGAAGATCATTAAGCTGCAAATATCCATTATTCTCAATTTCTTTTTCTGAAATAACCTTAATTACTTCAGTCATATTTTCAGTTTTTTGTTGGATTCTATTTGCAGTTATTAAATATAAATTTCCCCAAGTGAAAATAACAAAAAAAAATATAGATAACAAAATTAATAAAAATTTTCTCATAACAACCCCCTAGAGTTTTTAGATGATATATTGGGTGTCCTGACTTTGTGACTCCCTACTAACCCGCCTTCCCGCTTAAAAAACAGTGGCATAATGGGTTTTCGCTTCACATACAGTTGCCGGGCAGTTCAGGATTTTAACCTGATTCCCCTTTATATCGAAAGAATTAAATACCTATCAACGCGAATATTATATATAATAAATGATTTTAGTCAATTAAAATTCAATCTATAATTTAAAATTATTTAACTTTTTACAAGTTTTTTGTTGAAATTTAACATAAATTAATTATATTTATGAACGTACGCAAATTGAAAGGATAGAAAATATGCTCACATTGCAAAAAATTATTCAAAATTTAAACACTTATTGGGAAAATCAGGGGGCAGTTTTAACCTTTCCTCATGATATAGAAAAAGGAGCCGGGACTTTTAATCCAAATACATTTCTAAAGTCACTGGACAATAAACCCTGGAAAGTCGCTTATGTAGAACCCTGCAGAAGACCAAAAGATGGAAGATATGGTGAAAACCCTTATAGAACTCAACACTATTACCAATACCAGGTTTTACTAAAACCTGTTCCTGAAAATATACAGAATCTTTATATAGAAAGCCTTGAGAAAATTGGGATTTCAAAAAAAGAACATGATATACGTTTTGTGATGGATGATTGGAAATCTCCAACAATTGGAGCATGGGGTTTAGGTTGGGAAATTTGGGTTGATGGAATGGAAGTAACTCAATTTACATATTTTCAAAAAGTTGGAGGGTTGGAAGTTAATCCAATTTGTGTAGAATTAACCTATGGGCTTGAACGACTTGCAATGTATATACAAAAAGTTGATTCCATGTTTGACATTAAATGGAATGACAAAATTACTTATGGGGAAATGTTTAAAAGAAGAGAGTATGAATACTCGGTTTATAATTTTGAGATGGCCAATATAGAAAATTTATTAAATGAGTTTGAAAAAAATGAATCTGAAATAGAAGGTCTTATTGAAAAGAATCTTGTAGCTCCAGCCTATGATCTGGTAATGAAAAATTCACATATTTTTAATTTGCTTGATGCAAGAGGAGCAATTTCTGTTTCTGAAAGAACTGCATATATAAGACGCATAAGATCATTAGCAATTTCATGTGCAAAAAAATATCGTGAAATTTTAGCTCAAAAAAAAGGAGCTTCCGATGAAAAATGATTTTTTAATAGAGATAGGTGTTGAAGAACTTCCTGCTTCATATATAAAACAAGCAACATTATCGTTTAAAAATGAAATGGAAAACTTATTCACGAAAAACAACCTTGAATTTAACAAAATAGAAAAATTCTATACTCCAAGAAGATTGGTTTTATTAACAAAAAGTATAGACGTTAAACAGGAAGATACTCAAAAAATAATAATTGGACCTCCAAGAAATGTGTGTTTTGATTCTAATGGAAATAAAACAAAAGCCTATACTTCATTTATTAAGAGAAATGATATTGATGAAAATGAAATTCACTGGGAAGAAAAAAATGGAAGCGATTACCTTGCTGTTGACAAGAAGATCATGGGGAAAAAAAGTTCTAATATTATAAAAAATAATCTAAAAGAAATAATTTCAAATATTAAATTTCCAAAAAAAATGAAATGGAATCAAACAGGATTCCTCTTTGCAAGACCAATCAGATGGCTTTTAGTTTTTTTTGGGGATAACACTCTTGATATTGAAATAGCTGGAATTAAAAGCTCAAATAAAACATACCTTTTAAGAAAAAAAACCAATAATAAATGCAGCATCGAAAATATTGAAGATTATTTTTCCAAAATTGAACAATCTGGTATTGAAATTGATTTTAACAAACGAAAATCAATTATAAAAGAGAATATAATCAAAATAATGAGCACAAAAAATGGTGATTCTTTTTATTCAGAAGAATTAATTAATGAAGTTGCAAATTTAGTGG
>CAZUKV010000002.1:0-58287 GCA_964621075.1 uncultured bacterium
CTTTTGTTTCAAGTGTTTCTTTTAATATGTATGGTTCTACAAAATCATATTCAACTGCATACGCATACCTAACTATTTCAACTTTTTCGAGCCCTTCTATAGTATGCAAAAATTGATTCTGAATATCTGTTGGGAGGCTTGTAGAAATACCATTTAGATAATATTCATTTGTATATAGCCCTTCTGGTTCAATAAAAATTTGATGTTTGTTTTTTTCGGGAAATTTTTCAATTTTATCTTCAATAGATGGGCAGTATCTTGGTCCTGTGCCGCTTATATTTCCTGCATGAATTGCTGACAAGTTGATATTATTATCAATTATTTCATGAGTTCTGTTATTTGTGTATGTCTTGAAACAGGAAACCTGTTTGATTTTTTTTAGATCTTCCGGTTTTGTTTTGAATGAAAAAGGGACAGGATTTTTATCTCCTGTTTGTTCTTCAAGTTTATCAAAATTTATTGTATTTCCATCTACTCTTGCAGGAGTACCTGTTTTCAATCTTTTTACCGGAAAACCAATAGCTCTTAAATATTCTCCAAGTTTATCAGCAGATTGTTCGCTTAATCTTCCTCCGGTAAAAATTTTGTTTCCAATATGTAGTCTTCCCTTTGTAAATGTTCCCGGAGTGAGAATTACAGCTGGCGCAAAATATTTTTTATTATATAGACCTGTTACTCCTTTTATCTTCCCGTTTTTTATTATTAGTTTTTTTACCAGTTCCATTTTTATTGAAATATTGTTATCTTTTTCTAAAATATCTCTCATTCTTTGAGAATATGCTTTTTTATCAGCTTGAGCTCGTGGTGATTGTACTGCTGGACCTTTTCTTGTATTTAATAGTCTAAATTGGATTCCGGTATTATCTATATTAACACCCATTTCTCCGCCAAGGGCATCAATTTCTCTTACGATTTGTCCTTTAGCCAATCCACCTATTGCAGGATTACATGACATGTCACCAATTTTATCGGGATTCATAGTTAATAGAAGAGATTTAAGTCCTATTCGACTTACAGCAAGTACAGCTTCTATTCCAGCATGGCCGCCACCAACTACAATTACATCATATTTCATATTACTTCCCGATACAAAATCTATTAAAGATATTATTTAACATTTCTTCATTAATTTTTTTACCCTTTATTTTTTCAAGAATATTTATAGCTTCATATATTTGATTTGAAATTATTTCTTCATATGGCATATTTTTTATATTTTCAACAGTTTCATCTAACAAGTTTTTTAATCTTATAAAATAATCAAGCTGTCTTTGGTTTATAATAGCACTGTCTAGCCGTTCTTTAGATGTTAAATCTTCAATTTTTAGAATTAATTTATTCATTAATCTATCAACATTTATTTTTTCTTTTGCAGAAATCTGAATGTCATAATCATCAGTATTTGATGGTTTCTTTTTTTTGTCTATTTTATTAAAAACTGTTAAAATTCTTGTTGCAGGGTTCTCTTTAAAATGAGAAATTAACTTATTATCTATTTTGTTGGTATGGTCATTGATATATATGGCAATATCTGCCATGTCGATTAATTCTTTTGTTTTTTCTATACCCATTTTTTCTAATTCATCAGCATTTTCTCTCAAGCCTGCTGTATCATATAATCGAACATGATGCCCTTTTATTCTTACCTCTTCAGAGATGTAATCTCTTGTTGTTCCTGCAATTTCAGAAACAATTGCCCTGTTTTCATTTAAAATGACATTCATTAATGTAGATTTGCCTACGTTTGTAGATCCTAACAATATAATTACAAGACCTCTTTTTTCTTTTAACATTTTTTTTGATTCATCAATATCCTTTTTTAACAATTTTATAATTTTTTTAATTTCTTTAATAATTTTATCCCAGGTTGTATCTTCAATAAATTCTTCATCAAAATCAATAGATACATTCAATAGAGAGAGAATTTCCAGTAATTTTTCAGAATATTTCTTTATTTTTTTATCTAAAGAACCAAGCAAATTTTTTGTTGCAGAATTAAGAATGGTTTCGGTTTTAGACTCTATAATATCAATTATTGATTCTGCTTCGGTTAAACTCATTTTTCCATTTATAAAAGCCCGTTTTGTAAATTCCCCTTTTTTAGCAAGTCTTGCTCCATTTGAAATTAAAAGCTCCATTGTTTTATCAACTATCATAGGACTTCCATGGGTGCTAATTTCAATTGAATTTTCTCCTGTAAAAGAATTTGGTCTTTCGTATCTTGTGAATAAGATCTTATCAATAATATTATTATTTTCATCTATAATATATGACAAATGTGCTTTTCGGGATTCATATTTTTTGATATCTTTATCCAGTTTTAATATCTTTGATGCTATCTCAAAAGAACTGTTTCCTGAAATTCTTAAAACAGCAATAGCAGATTCCCCCCTTACAGTTAGGGGGGCGCATATTGTGTCATTCAAATAATTAGTTTCCATTATTATAATAAACTACTATTTTTTTAAGTTTACCCTTTCCAATACTTTTTGTGGTTACATTTTTTATATTCTGTAAAGTTTTATGAACTACTTTTCTTTCATAAGCGTTCATAGGTTTAAGATATACTTTCCTTTTAGCTTTTAGGACTTCTTCACCCGCTTTAATAGCGATATCCTTTAAGAAGATATCTTTCTTTTTTCTGTAATTATTTACATCAAGCATAATTTTATTTTTGATATTTAATCTTTTTTTAAGTATAATATTTATAAGAGTTTCTAAAGCCATTATATTTTTGCCATTTTTCCCAACGAGTACATTTGCATCATCTTCTTCATAAGATAGATTCATTCGCTTAGTTCCATTATATTCATCAAAATCATTTAACTCAACATCATAATTTATAACATTAAATACTTCTTCCAGGATTTTTTTTATCTTGGAGTTTGTATCAATTTTTAGTATTTTTTTAAAAAAATTCACGTCATTCCTCCTGGTTTTCTAAGTTTTTCATTATATATTTTTGCTGTACTAATGTAATTATATTACTTGATAAAAAGTATAATACCAGACCTGATGGGAAGTTATAAAAAATAAAAAACATGAATGCAGGTAGAAAAAATTTCATTATCATTTGAGTTCCCCCCTGCCCCTGAGCGCTACCGCTATTAGCTTTTTGCTGGTATACCATAGTTATTATCATTAATATTGGCAAAACATTAAATGTTTCCCATCCAAAAATAGGTACTTCAAATGGTAAATTAAATAAAACATCCGGAGATGAAAGATCCGTAATCCATAATATGAACGGTTTGCCTTTCAAAGCAATAGCATTGCTGAAAACACTAAACAGTGCTATTAAAATTGGAAATTGAAGCAACATTGGCAAACATCCGCCTGCTGGATTTACATCATTTTCTTTATAAAGGTCCATCATTTTTTTATTTAACTTTTGAGGTTCATCTTTATATTTTTTTCTTAATTTTTGCATTTCAGGTTGGATTTCTTTCATTTTTGCCATTGATGTCAAACTTTTATGGGTTAGAGGATATAATATTAATTTAATTAAAATTGTTAAAACAATAATAGCCAGCCCATAATTTTTTACTATTCCGAAAATAAAATTCAAAATTTCAAGCAAAAATTTAGAAATTGGACTCAAAAACCCTCTAAAATGTACTGTGTTTTCCAATTCAGGATTTATTTTTTCTAAAAGGTCTAGTTTCTTGGGGCCATAAAAAAGGCTAACGGGATCATTAGTTAAATTGTAATAAATTTCAATCTCATTATCCTTGGTATTTTTAAGTTTAGCGGAAATTTCTTGCCCATCACTTAAAAAACTTGCAACAAAATATTGAGAGTCAAAACCAATAAAGCTATTTGATTTGATTGTTTTACTTTCATCTTCTTTTATTTTATCATCTTCAAATTTGTCTTCAGTATCATAATAAAAATATTTATCATATCTTTTTTGCATACCTTTTTCTAATTTTCTTTTTGCAATTTTTAAGCTGTCAAAAGGAATAGCAGAAATAATGTTTATTTTTGCTATGTAGGGGTTATTTTCTTTAAAAGTAATAATTTTTTGAATTTTCAAATTTGTATTTTTACTTGTTAATTTAAACCCATTTTTAAAATTTTCAAAATTATAAAAAATATTTTTATCATTAAGGTCATTATAAAAGAGGGATAGAGAGCTATTGTTTAATATTGAGATCTCATGTTCTTTTTCAATCCACTCTTCAATTGTCCCTCCCTTGAGGTTTATTTTTATTTTATATTTTTTGTTATCATAATATTTAAATTTTGCTGTTTTTTCTGAGGTCTGATTTAAAGTCCTTTGAATTTCAGTACTTGCCGGCAAATTTTTATCGATTAATATTTTTTTAGAGCCGGTATTTCCTTTTTTATCTGTTTCTGTAGGGGTTTTAGAATTAGAGACAGTTTCATCTTTCTTTTTTTCTACAGCTTCTTGTTTTGTAGTATTTGTACTAATATTATTCTGATTATTATTCATGAAAACATATTGGAATACTACCAAAAATACGATTGATATAACAAGTGCTATTAAAGTTCTTTTTTGCATATTATTGTCATTCATTTAATTATCCTCCTTTTGGTTTTTTAATTTTGGTACTGGATCAAATCCTCCTTTATAAAAAGGGTTGCATCTTAAGATCCTTTTAATTCCGAGAAACCCACCTTTTAAAATTCCAAATCTTTTTATAGACATATAGGTATATGTAGAACAAGTTGGATGATAAATACATGATTTGGGTGTATGAGGTGAGATAATTTTTTTATAGAAATTTATAATTGATAAAACTATTTTTTTTAACATAAGCAATTCATTTTTGATATTATGTCAACCCATTTTTCCCGGATTGTTTTAAAATCAACTTCCTTCCATTTTGTTTCTTTTGATGGGATTACAATAATTTTGTATTTTTTTTTAAATTCATCTTTTGTGTTTCTGTATAACTCTCTTATAATACGCTTTATATAGTTCCTCTTTACTGCATTCCCATGTTTTTTTGTTACTATTATTCCTATTTTATTATTATTGCTTCTAATGTAATATATTACAAATAAATTATTTTTTAATTTTTGTCCTTTATTAAAAATTTGTTTAAATATACTTTTTTTTTTATTCTATAATTTTTTTTGAATGAATTTGCTTTCATATTTAATCCTATTTCTTTATGGAAATTAATATATAAATTCGCTGCAGTCAAGGTATTTTTCTTAACACTAAGCCATTTAAGAAATTATGATTATATTTAGCTACAAGTTCAAAATTATTTTTTTTAGAAATTTCTATTACCTCTTTGAAGCTGTAAAACTTCCATTTTAAAATTTCTTTTTTCCCTTTATATTCTGTTTTTATCTCAATTGTTTCTGAATGGTTTATATTAAGATAGGTAAGATCTGTAAAACTTATTAATTGATTCCCCCCGGTTGTTAAAAGAGAATTAGTTTTTTTGAAAAGATTATCCAGGGAGTTGTCATTATGAAAAGCTCCCAGTGTATTTCCCAGCAGTAAAACCGTATTAAATTGTTTTGAGGGGGTGAATTTAAAAAAATTGCAATTACAGTAATTTAAGACACCTCTTTTTTTACCAATTTCTACCAATTCGTTTTCTTTATCAAGAGCTATTGATGGGATTCCTTTATTTTGAAGGTATAGAGTAACTCTGCCCGCTCCAGCTCCTATATCAAGAACAGGCCCTTTTATAAATTTATTTAAAAGTATTTTTTCAGTATATGGAAATTGATGAAATTTTGAAAAGTAAATACTGATATTTTCAAAATATAATTTACCCTTGATAGTATATTTAATTTCTGGATTTTCATTGTTATAAAAAAAATCCTTATATGCTCTGGTGATTATACTCATTTTTTTCATTATATCTGTTAAATATTTCAAGAACCCTTTCTTTTAATTTATCAAGATTTTTATTTTTTAGAGCAGAGATAAAAAGTGAATCTCTATCATTTTTATATTTTTGTTTAATTTTTTTTAATTTATCTTGATCAACAAGATCAATTTTATTAAAAATATAAAGTAGTTTTTTATTGGATGAGTTTAAATCATCCAGGACTTCTTTTACCACCTGGATTTTTTCTCTGTAGTTTTTGTCGGTTATGTCAATTAAGATTATTATTAAATCAGAGTATTGAATTTCATTGAGAGTTGATTTAAAAGATTCAAATAGATGAGGAGGAAGATTTTTAATAAATCCTACAGTATCACTCATTAAAACAGTTTCTCCTTTTCCAATGTATACTCTATTTATTGAAGTATCAAGAGTTGCAAACAGCTGATCCTCGGTATATAGGTCTTTATTTGATATTTGACTTAAAAGTGTTGATTTCCCGGCATTTGTATATCCTACTATAGAAACACTAAAGAGATGTTTTCTTCTTTTTCGCTGTGTTTTCTTGATTTTTTTTACATGTTCAATTTTGTCTTTTAGGGTTGAGATTCTTTTTTGTATTACCTGTCTGTCCATTTCAAGCTGTGTTTCTCCCGGCCCTCTTAATTTAAATCCTCCTCCGGCCTGGCGGGATAGATGATCCCACATGTTTCTCAATCTCGGAAGGAGATATTCATATTCAGCTAATTCAACCTGAAGTTTTGCGATTTTTGTTTTTGCTCTTCTTGAGAAAATTTCTAAAATAAGTTCCTCCCTATCTATGACAGTTTTTTTTAAAATTGATTCCATATTTCTATGCTGGGTCGGTGAAATAAAACCATCTACTATGACATTTCCAACATCTTCATGGTTGGATAAAAAATCTTTTATCAATTTTAATTTTCCCTTTCCAAAATAATGTCCAGGATCGGGTTTTGATCTTTTCTGGATAAATGTTTTTATAACTGCGCCACCTCTTGTTTTGGTTAAAGCTTTCATTTCTTTAATGTTTTCTTTATAATCTTCTCTATCTTCCGGTAAAACAAGGGATAAGAGGACACATTTTTTACTTATTTCACGTTTAATTTTCATTTTTATTCCTTCCTAATTTTTTTAAGCGGTATTCAATAATTTTATAGTTTGCAATTCTGTAGAGCTGCTCGATAAAAGAAAAAATTATAATAAATAATATTATATATAAGGGATTTTTAATAAAAGATGTAAATAAAAGAGTAAAAAAAATAATAACAGAAACCCACGAAATTAAAATGGCAGTGAAAAAAGCAGGAAATAGATTTGTTAATGAGTGAAGTATTTTTTTATTCCGATTTAAATAATAAATCTTTATTGGTTCTATAAATCCAAGAACCAAAATAAAAAGCATGAAGATAATTAATGAAAAAGTTTTTGTAAAAAGAAGAGTTAATATATATAATCCAATTATAAAAAAAGATACCAGGTCTATAAGGAGAATATTTACAATAGAATACTCAGCATTTTCTTTTTTATATGTTTTAATTGAAAATATTGATATTTTGATTAAAAAAAAGAAAAAAGAAATTACAAATAAAGTAATTGGTATATTCAAGAGTATCCTGTTGAGCATTGGGCTTAAATAAGAATATCCAAGATTGAAATTTGAAAATTTAGAGATGTTAAAAGTTTTAATTATTAAATAAATATAAAAAGGCGAAAAAATTATGAGATTATAAAAAAGATTTTTTAACATGTTTGAGTAATAATTTTTTTTGATTAGATGAGATATGAAACCAAAAAATATTATAATACTAATTGATAGTATAATAAGGTTTTTATTTCTTGAGCTGTTTATTATGAAGTTATTTCCAAGGTTATGATCAATTATTTTAATATATGCAGAATCTACTTTATTTCTATCAATTTTTTTTATTTTTCCCTGAATGGTTTTTTCTTCTTGTGAACCATCTTTTTTATTTAAAAATAGTTTTATTTCTTTATTATAGTCTTTACCCTTTTCTATTTTTACAAAGGTATCTTTTTTAGATAGCTTAACATCTGTTAATGCATTTGTAGTAAGATTTTTATAAAAAATATCATATGTTTGGGAATCAATATTGTTTTTCAATAAGTTTAAAAAATTTTTGGTTGTTGGATGTTTAAAAGAATAATTTGAATATAACTTGTTAATAATTTTATCAAATTTTTTTGTACCTATTTCAGATTCTAAAAATTTCAAAATGATTGGCATTTTATAATAATAAAGAAGCATAACTTCACTTGAAGTAACATCTTTTTTGCAGGGAGATACCATGACATTTGAAAAAGATTTTTCTCTTGCTCCCCATAGAATTGTAGTTGGAATATAATGAAAATCAAAATTTGTTAATCCTAAAATTTTTTTTGTGTTATGGAGGTCTGAGAGCCTTATTTCATAATAGGATGTTAACCCTTCATCTAGCCATCCCTCTTCTGTTTGATTAAAACCGATCATTGAATAAAACCATTGATGACATAATTCATGGTCAAGGATTGTATAATAAGCATAATTTTCTTTCTCCAGGGTGATTAATTTTGGGTATTCCATTCCCGATCCATGCATACCAATGGTTTCCAGTTCAACTATTTTAAATTCATTATACTCATAAGGTCCAATTTTTTCTTCCATGTAATTCATGTTTCGTATTGTTCTTGTGAAGATATCAGAAACTCTTTTTGAAGGCAATTTGTCATAGCTGTATAAATAAAATGTGCCTGTACTCATTATCTTTTTATATTCGAAGATATTTTTTGAGATACCAAATGAACAGTCCAGTATTCTGGAATTTTCCCATGAATATGTAATGTGGGTATTGTCTTTTTGAATTTTACTAACTTCTTTCAAATTAGAAAAAGCCTTGTACTCTTTTGGTACTCTCAGCTGAAGGGAGTAGTTGCTGTATTCAGAGAAAAATTCATAAGAGTAATAAAAGGGTTTAGCTTGCCATACATTTTCTCCTTTTAAAACTCCCAATTTAGGAAACCACTGAGAAAACCAGTAAATCTTATCTTTTTTTGAATATCCAAATCTAATGTAACGTGAGTCAGGAATTTTTGAAACAAATTTGATTGTAATAGTATATTTTTTCCCTTTTAGAAAGGATCCATCAAGTTTCATCAATGTAGAATCTTTGAAGCGGGATAACTTTTCAGTTTTGTTTTTTTTGTTTATTTTAATATTTTCTATTTTTGTGTAGGATAATTTTTTATCGGAATTCTTAATGATATTTTTTAATTTTTTAGATGCTCCCTTATATAATTCTGTTCCTTCCTGTAGGCCATTCCAGTATAAGTGAAATATAAGGTGGTCTGTATTGTATCTGGGAATGAAAATAATTTTTTCACTTCCTTCTACAATATTTTTTTCTGGATTGAAATTAATATTTAAATTATAACTTTTTGTGCTTTCCTGAGCAGATAATGAAAAAATAAATAAAAAACTAATTAAACCTGTAATTAGGTGCTTCTTTAGTAATCGTAACATCATGAGGATGACTCTCCTTTAAACTTGAAACAGTAATTTTAGTAAACTGAGCTTTTTCCCTTAATTCTTTGATGTTTTTTGCACCGCAGTGTCCCATTCCGGATCTCAATCCTCCGAGTAACTGGTATAGAGTATCTTTTAATTTTCCCTTATAGGGAACTCTACCTTCTATTCCTTCAGGAACAAATTTGGCTTCTTCGGTTACAGATTCTTGAAAATATCTTTTTTTGCTTCCCTTTTTCATGGCTCCAAGAGATCCCATTCCGCGATAACTTTTAAAAGATCTTCCTTTATAGATAATACGTTCTCCTGGGGATTCATCTGTACCCGCAAGTAAACTTCCAAGCATAACTGTATGTGCTCCAACTCCAAGAGCCTTAACAATATCTCCAGAATATCTTATTCCTCCATCTGCAATAACAGGAACATCAAGATCTTTTGTATATTCCATTACATTCATTATTGCTGTTACCTGTGGGACCCCAACTCCAGCAACAACCCTTGTTGTACATATGGAACCAGGACCGATTCCAACTTTAATTGCATCAGCACCTGCATCTATTAATTCTTTTGCTCCATCTTTTGTGGCGACATTTCCTGCCATGATATCTATAGAATATTCTTTTTTTAATTTTTTTATTGTTTCAATTACATTTTTTGAAAAACCGTGAGATGAATCAATAACAATTAAATCAACCCCTGCATCTATTAATTTAGGAGCCCTTTCAAAAGCGTCATCTAAAACACCAACAGCGGCTCCTACTTTAAGTCTTCCATGTTTGTCTTTGCAGGCAAGGGGATGGTCGATATTTTTTTGAATATCTTTTACTGTAATTAATCCTTTTAAATTAAAATCATCATCAACAACAAGTAATTTTTCAATTCGATGTTTGTGCAATTTTTTTATAGCGTCATCCATTGTTGTTTCTTCCGGAACAGTTACAAGATTTTCTTCCTGTGTCATAATTTCTTTTATATTTTTTGTCATATCAGAAGCGAATCTCAGATCTCTTTTTGTTATAATACCTTTTAGTTTGTTTTTAATGGTTATAGGGATTCCGGAAATATTATGTTTTTGCATGTATGCTTTTGCTTTAGATATTTTTTCATTTGGATTTAAAGTAATAGGATTAGTTATCATTCCGCTTTCATATCTTTTAACCTGGTCAACTTCTGCTGCCTGTTGTTTTGGAGTCATGTTGTAATGAATTATTCCCAGACTTCCTTCAATAGCCATTGCTATTGCCATGTTGGATTCTGTTACTGTATCCATTGCAGCACTAATTATTGGAATTTTAAGATTTAAATTTCTGGTTAATTTAGTACCGAGATTTATATCTTCCAGATTTATATTTGAGTAGCGTGGGATTAAAAGAATATCATCAAATGTTAAACCTTCACCGACTATTTTTTTATCCATAAGAACCTCCTATAAAATCAAGCGGATAACGGGACTCGAACCCGCGACTTTCAGCTTGGGAAGCTGAAGCTCTACCAGCTGAGCTACATCCGCTTTTAATAATCCTTTTAGAGAAAATTAGCATAAAGGAAAAAAAATTCAATCATTAATTTATTATACAAAAGAGTTGAATAAATAAAAGGATTATATTAGGGGTTTATAAATTTATTGAAAATTATAATAAAAAGTGATAAAATATCAGCAATAATGACTGGAAAAGAATTGCAAAGAATGATTTTATTATTAATTGGGTTTATCATTTTAATGTATCTTGCATTTTCTCTATATCTTTACAGGGAAGATTATCAAAACACAAGGAAATGGATAGATAGAAGCTTAAACAATATAACAAATGATATAAACAGATCCCTCTGGTCCTATGAAATTGATGATATAAAAGAAAAAATTAATTTCCTTGAGAAATATGATGTTGTAAAAAAGGTTTTTGTTTATGAAAAAATAGAAAAAAAATATATTACAGAGAATTCAAATATTTATAACAGGGATTTCTTGAATGAGTATAAAAATAAATTTTTTTATTCTATTGAAGAACGTGAGTTAAAGTATAATGGAGAGAATATTGGTCGTTTAATTGTTGTAGTAAATAAATATCCAGTATTATTGGATGTATTTAAGTTTATACTGGCTTTGTCTATTATATTATTTTTTTCAATTTGGGCTTTAAAAAGTTTAATCCGGCGTATTAAATCAAGTTTTGAAGAACAACTATCAAAAAATAAAAAGTTAAAAACTCATTATTATAATGTAATTCAATCATCACCAAATCCTTTAATTATACTAAATTCAGACAATACTATCTTTGCCTCGAATAACAGTTTTAAGAAGGAATTTTTAAATAAGGCAGATACTTTTTTTAAAAGCGAAGCCTTTAAGCAAATTAAAAATTATTTATATAATATTCAGGATATTAAAGATGATATTTTTTTACAAAATGTAACTATTTATAATAAAAATTACTCAGTATATATCTATCCAGAACATTCGATAGAGGAGAAGAGTAAAAAAGTAATAATCCAATATGTTGATATTACGGAGATAAAAGAGATTGAAAAGAAATATATCAGGGCACAAAAAATGGAAACTGTAGGAATGCTTACAGGTGGGGTGGCCCATGATTTTAATAATTTACTTGCCGGGCTTTTTTCATATACCGATATTATCAAGAAAAATCTGGAAAAAGAAGATGATTTAAAAAACTTAAAATATATAAAAGAGATAAAAAATATTTTAGTGCAGGGTAAAGAGCTTGTTAATCAGATACTTATATTCAGTAGGGAGACTAATTTAGAAAGGGAAATGGTAAATGTCAGGAATGCTCTCAATACATCTATAGCGATAGCGAAACACTCAATAACCAAAGAAATTAACATAATTATCAAGAACAGTTTAAATGAAAAAGTTTATGTATATGCTAATAAAAATATTTTAATTCAGATATTTCTTAATCTGTTAATTAATGCAGGAGATGCTCTTGAGGAGCAGGAAGATCCCTTTATAAAAATTGTTTTAAAGTGTAATGATAACAAGCTTTTTTTTACAATAAAAGATAATGGGGTTGGTATCCCCCAGCAGAATATAGATAAAATTTTTGATCCATTTTTTACAACAAAAAAAGGAAATAGTACAAAGAAAGGTACAGGGCTGGGATTATCCATTGTTTATGAAAAAATTAGTTCTATAGATGGAGTAATTGATTTAAAAAGCCAGGAAGGGAAAGGCACAACTTTTAAAATAATTCTGCCATGTTTTAAAAAAAAGAAAGAATCTGATAGTACAATAGGAGATAAATCTCTGGATAAATTAAAAAACCTAAATCTTTTAATTGTAGAAGATGAAAAGTTAATTGCAAGGAGTTTGAAAGAGCTTCTTGAAGATAGCTATGGCATTAATTCAAAAATAGTTTTCAACGGGAACGAAGCTTATAATTATTTGAAATCAAATGAAGTTGATTTGATTTTTCTTGATTGGATTATGCCTGAAATGAGTGGAAAAGAGTTTATAAAAGAGATTAATAATAATGAGAAAAACCCTCCTCCGATTTTATTGACTTCCGGGCATATTGAAAAAAATATAAAAGATATTGTAAAGAAGTATTCTTTTATTAAAGATATTCTCTACAAGCCCTATAATATTGAAACATTAATTAGCAAAATTTCTTCAAATATTTGATTTTATTAAGACATGTTCTAATTGAAAAAACTTGACATTAAAAGGTTTAGTATCTATAGTTTTACTTGTGAATTATTAGAAGGAGGCTTTATGGAAGATTATAATATACTCATAAAAAAAAGATTTGAAAAGGTAGAAGAATTAAAGAAAAAAGGAATAAAACTATTTAAATATAATTTTGATAAAGAGCAGGATATTGCTCAAATTCAAAGTGAATATAAAGATGTTAAAGATGAGCAAACAGGATATACAAAAACAGCAGGGAGATTGATGATAAAAAGAATTCACGGGAAAAGCGGCTTTGCTGATTTAAAAGACGATTCCGGGAAAATTCAGCTTTACTTTAGAAAGGATTTCATTGGAGAGGATCAATATGATCTTTTTAAAATTCTTGACATTGGAGACATAATAGGAGTAGAAGGAACTCTTTTTAGAACTAAGACCGGAGAATTGACTGTAGTTGTTAAAAATTTTGAACTTTTAACAAAATCTTTAAGACCGCTTCCGGAAAAATTTCATGGGTTGCAGGATAAAGAATTAAGATATAGACAGCGTTATCTGGATTTGATAGTAAATAATAATGTTCGCGAAACTTTTAGGAAAAGGAGCCGCATTATTTCTTTTATAAGAAGATACATGGAAAAAAACGGGTACATGGAAGTTGAGACTCCTGTGTTACAAAAAATATATGGTGGTGGAGAAGCAAGTCCATTTAAAACATTCCACAACAAACTTGATAGTGAGCTATACATGAGGATAGCCCTTGAAACATATTTGAAAAGATTGATTGTTGGAGGGTATGAAAAAGTCTTTGAAATGGGCAGGGTCTTTAGAAATGAAGGAATGGATCGGAATCATAATCCCGAGTTTACTATGCTGGAATTTTATGCGGCTTATCATGATTTATATGATATGATGGATTTTACAGAAAATTTAATAAAAGAGACTATAAAAGAAATTGGAATTGAGTTGGATAAGCTGGAATATGAGGATAGAGTAATTGATTTAAGCGGGAACTGGGAAAAATTATCAATGGTTGATGCAATTAAAAAATATGCTGATATTGATATAAAAAAATATAAAAATAAAGAATTGATAGATATAATAAAAAAAGAAGAAGAACTCGAGAGTGAAGATTTAACAGAGGGTGAAATAATATTTGAACTTTTTGATGTTTATGTTGAACCAAAATTAATAAACCCAACTTTTATAACTGATTATCCAATTGATGTATCCCCTCTTGCGAAAAAAAAGAGAAATGATAATGGGACAAAATTTGTTGAAAGATTTGAGCTGTTTATAAATGGATGGGAATTTGCAAATGCTTATTCAGAATTAAATGACCCTATTGAACAGGAGAAAAGGTTGAAAAAACAGGAGGAAAAATTTAATGAGGGAAAAGAAGAAACTGACAGATTAGATGAGGATTTTATTAGAGCCCTTCAGTATGGAATGCCGCCAACAGGTGGAGTTGGAATAGGTGTAGATAGATTGATAATGCTTTTGACAAACTCCAGAACTATAAAAGATGTACTTTTTTTCCCACATATGAAAGATGAAGGAATTAATTAATGAATATACCTTTTTGGATTGCTTTGAAATATTTGAAAGGTAGAAGAAAAAATAAACTTCTTTCAGGTATAACGTTTATTTCTATTTTGGGCATTATGGTTGGGGTAATGGCTCTAACTGTTGTTCTTTCTGTTATGGATGGCTTTGAAAAAGATTTAAAAGAAAAAATTATTGGGGTCAATTCACATATAGTTGTTAGGAATCAATTTAGCAGTGAGATAGAAGATTATAAAAATTTAACAGATAGAATTATGGGTTTGAACATGATTGAAAAAACTTCTCCTTATATAACCGGGGAGGGGTTAATTATGAGAAACAGCAGAACCTTTAGTATAAGAATAAGGGGAATAATCCCTGAAAAAGAAAAAGAGGTTACAAATTACAATAAGTTTTTAAAAAAAGGAAGATTGAAAAAAGATTCTATTGCAATAGGAAGTGAGCTTGCTAAATATATTAATGTTAGTATTGGAGATAAAGTTAGAATCTTATCACCGCAGGGAAGCAAGAGAACTCCCATAGGTATTTTCCCCAGGGTGAAAGTTTTTACTGTTTCTGCGATTTTTGAGAGTAAGATGTATGAATACGATACATCTCTGATCTATCTGGACCTTGAAACAGCAAAAAAATTTTTAAATAAAGAAGGGGTATCAGGAATAGGAATTAAAATTAAGAATATAAATAAAGCTCAAAAAATTTCTGAAAAATTGAATACCCAGCTGGGAGAAACGTATATAGCAAAAGATTGGTTTAGAATGAATCGGTCTTTATACTCTGCCATGCAGCTGGAAAAGAAAACAATGTTTGTTATATTATCTTTAATTGTTCTGGTGGCCTCATTTAATATAATAGCTTCTCTGATTACCCTTGTTAAAGAAAAAACAAAAGAGATTGGAATTTTGAGATCGTTGGGGTTTAACAAAAATGAAATTAGAAAAATATTTGTTTATAACGGTATGATCATTGGAGGGGTTGGTACCCTTTTAGGAGAAATTGCTGGATTAATTATTTCTCTTGTAATAAAAATTGCACATATTGATATTTTACCTGCTGATGTTTATTATTCAACCCAGCTGCAGGTTTCTTTTTCATTTTGGAACTTTTTTCTTGTTGGAGTTGTTGCATTATTGATAACCTATGGTGCATCCATTTTCCCTTCATTACATGCATCAAAATTAGATGTTGTTGAGGCTTTAAGATATGAGTAATAATATTATTGAAATTAAAAATTTATCAAAAACCTATTTTTCTATTGGAGAAGATGTAAATGTGCTGAAAAATATAAACTGGAACCTGAAAAAGGGAGATTCCGCTGCAATTCTGGGGGAGTCGGGTGTTGGCAAATCAACACTGCTTTATGTTTTGGGTCTTTTAACAAAACCAACAGATGGAGAAATTTTTTATAATAACAAAAATTTAACAGATGCAGGAGATTTGAAAAAATCAAAATTTATAAAAAATAATATTGGGTTTATATTCCAGTTTTTTCAATTATTTAATGACATGACGCTCTGGGAAAATCTTTATTTTGTAGCAAAAATGTATTATAATAATGAAGAAGCACAAAAAGAGTGCGAGAAATTAATTGAATATTTGGGGCTTGAAGATAGAAAAGATCAAACAGTTACATATTTGTCGGGTGGGGAGAAGCAGAGAGTTGCAGTTGCAAGAGCTTTATTGAAAAATCCCGAAGTTTTGCTGGCCGATGAACCAACAGGTAATTTAGATGAGAAAAATGCAAAAAAAATATTGGATTTTATATTTAAGATAAAAGAGGATAGAGATATTTCTCTTGTAATGGTAACACATAACCAAAAAATAGCTGGGTATTGTAACAAAAAATATGAATTACATAATAAATCAATTAGTGAGGTGTCTATTTGATGTACGAAAAATTTAGTGAAAGAGCAAGAAAAATTATTATATATGCCAGAGAAGAGGCACAAAAGTTGAACTACGATTTTATTGGAACCGAACATGTTCTTCTTGGATTGTTAAGAGAGGGTGCCAGTATAGGTGTAATTGTCTTAAGACGCTTGAAAGCTAACATAACAAATCTTAAAAGTAATGTTGAAGCATATCTTCTAAAAGAAAATGAACCAAATGCAAATCATGAAATTCAATTAACTCCAAGAGCTAAAAGAGTTTTGGAATTAGCTGTTAATGAAGCAGAAAAGATGGGGCATAATTTTATTGGGACCGAACATATATTACTCGGGCTGATTTTAGAAGATAATGGTATTGCAGCAAAAGTTTTAAAAAAAGAAGGGTTAACTTCAGATAAAATAAGGTCAGAGATAGTTAATCTATTAAGTGGAGATGCTGATCAGGATGTTTTTAAAAAGAATAGAAACAAAAAAAGAGCTAAAAAATCTTCCGCTTCCTTAGAGGATTATAGTAGAGATTTAACTCGGATGGCTGATTTGGGCAAACTTGATCCGGTTATTGGAAGAGAAATTGAAATAGAACGTTTAATGCAGATATTGGGACGTAGGAAAAAAAACAACCCGGTTTTGATTGGCGAGGCTGGGGTAGGGAAAACAGCAATAGTTGAAGGATTAGCACAAAGAATTGTTGAGGAGGAAGTTCCCTCCAGTTTAACAGGAAAAAAAGTTATATCTTTAGATCTGCCCTCAATAATTGCAGGAACGAAATACCGGGGGCAGTTTGAACAGCGTTTAAAAGCCCTGTTAAAAGAGATTCAAAAATCAGAAAATATTATTGTATTTATAGATGAAATGCATACCCTGGTTGGAGCTGGAGCTGCAGAGGGTGCAATCGATGCATCCAATATTTTGAAACCTTCTCTTGCAAGGGGGGAGATTCAATGTATTGGTGCAACTACTCTGGATGAATATAGAAAATATATAGAAAAAGATACTGCACTTGAGAGAAGATTCCAGAAAATTATAGTGGATCCGGCTACTGTTGAAGAAACAATTGATATCATATCCGGATTAAAAGATAGATATGAAGCTCATCATGGATTAGAGATAACCGATGAAGCTATTCTCTCATCAGCAAGATTGTCTGAAAGGTATCTTTCAGATAGATTCCTTCCGGATAAAGCTATTGATTTAATTGATGAGGCTGCATCTATGGTGAGATTGACATTATCAAAAAGGCCTAAAGAAATTACTGATCTTGATAAGAAAATTAAAGAGTTAAACAAAGATAAAACTAATGCTATAATGATGCAAAAATTTGAAAAAGCAGCATTTTTCAGAGAACGTGAAGAAAAATTAAAAACCCAGAAAAAATCTTTGGTTTCACAGTGGGAAGAAAATCAATCCAATCAGGAACAAAAAGTTGAACAGGAAGATATAGCAATTTTGATTTCAAAATGGACAGGAATTCCCGTAGCAAAAATTGAAGAAAAAGAAAGTGAAAGATTGCTGCGTATAGAAGAAGAATTAAGAAAACAGATAATAGGACAGGATAAGGCTATTAAAGTTGTGGCGAATGCTCTTAGAAGAACAAGAGCAGGATTGAAAGATCCCTCAAGACCTATTGGAGCCTTCATGTTTTTAGGTCCTACAGGTGTTGGGAAGACTGAATTAGCAAGAGTTCTTGCTGAATTTATGTTTGATGATGAAAATACTTTAATAAGAGTTGACATGTCTGAGTACATGGAAAAATTTGCTGTTTCAAGATTGACAGGAGCTCCACCTGGATATGTTGGATATGAAGAAGGAGGGCAGTTAACTGAAAAAGTTAGAAGGAAACCCTATTCTGTAGTTCTTCTTGATGAGATAGAAAAAGCTCACCCTGACGTATTTAATATATTGCTCCAGGTTTTTGAAGATGGACATTTAACTGATAGTCTTGGAAGAGTTATAGATTTTAAAAACACAATTATAATAATGACATCTAATATTGGAGCTAAATATATATGGAATCAAAAACGAGTTGGTTTTTCAGAGAATGCAGATGGTATAGATTATGATAAAATGAAAGAAATGGTTGTTTCTGAAACAAAGAAAAAATTTAACCCTGAATTTTTAAATAGACTCGATGAACTTGTTGTATTTAATACTCTGGGAGAAGAAGAAATTAGAAAAATTATTGAAATTAATCTCGAAGAGGTAAAAGAAAGAGTTGAAGAAAAAAACATGTATTTAGAAGTTACAGAGAATGTTAAAGATTATTTAATTGAAGTTGGATTTAATAAAGAATATGGTGCAAGACCCCTTAGAAGAAGTATTCAAAAAAATATTGAAGATGTTTTGGCGCTGGATATTTTAAAAAATAAGTTTGTAGAAGGCGATACAATAAAAGTAGATGTTGAAGATGGTAAAATTGTTACAGAAAGAGCTGAAGATTCAATATTGAGGGGATTAAAAGAAGAAGAGGCGGAGGAAGTAGATGAAAAGGCTGAGTAGTATTCTATTAATTGTTTTGTTGTTAACCGGATTAAGTTATAGCCAGGCAACAATAGATGAGATAAATGTTGATGGTTTAAATAATTTAGATAAAGATTTTTTTGTTTCAATATTAAATCAAAAAAAAGGAGATTCCTTTTCTCCTGTAAAATTGAGAGATGATATAAGAAATCTTTATGAGTTGGGATATTTCGAAAATATAGATGTAGATGTAAATGAAACATCTACCGGGATAGTTATCCATTTTGAGGTAAAAGAAAGGCCCTTTATTTATGAAATTAATATAAAAGGAAATAAGCAATTTTCCAAAAATGAAATTTTGGAGGAAGCTCCTTTCTTAACAGAAGATGTTCCTTTTGATAAAAAATATATTCATAAAGCAGAATACAGAATTAAAAAGAAATATCAGGAAAAAGGATATGCGTCTATAAAAGTGAAAACTTCTCATACTCTTAAAGAGGATAAAGGAATTATCATTAATTTTAATATTGAAGAAGGTACCAAGATTTCTGTAGGAGATATTGTTTTTAAAGGAATTGATAAAGTAGATCCTGATGAGCTTAGAAAAGCAATGGAAACCAAAGAGTCACGATGGTGGAAACATCCAAAATTAGACAAGACACAATTAAAAGAAGATATGGAAAGAATAAAAAAGAAATTAAATGAGCTCGGGTATTTTGGATATGAAATAAGAGGGCATGAAGTTAAGATAGATGATAAAAGGAAAAGAGCTGATATATATATAGATTTGAAAGAAGGAAAAAGGTACATATTAGATGAAATTGAAGTAAAGGGAAATGAGATATTTGCTGATAAAGAAATACTGGAGAATATAACATTAGAAAAAGGTGAATATTTTGATGGAGAAGAGTGGTCAAAAACCCAGCAGAATATTATAAATATGTATGGGAATAAGAGTCATATTTTTGCAAATATTGATCCAATTTACAATTTTGATGGTGATAAGTTAAACTTAAAATTAATTATAAATGAAGGGAATCCAATTAAAATTGGTAATATAAATATAGAGGGTAACACTAAAACCTTTGATAAAGTAATCCTGAGAAATCTTCTTTTAAAACCAGGAGATAAATTTCAGAGAAATAAGCTGATGTTGAGTCAAAGGCAGTTATATAATACTGGATATTTTAAAGATTTGAAAATTATTCCATCTCCACATAAGGGTAGAGAAGATAAAATGGATCTTACAATTAGTTTAAAAGAACAACGGACAGGGTCCATTAATTTTGGAGGAACTTATAATGCTGTTACCGGTTTTGCCATTTATTTGAAATATGAAGAAAAAAATATTTTTGGCAGGGGAATTAAAGGAAATATTCAAATCGATTATGGAAAAAATAAAAAAACTTACATGCTTGGATTAACAGATCCTTACTTTCGTGATACACCAACCTATGTTTCATTTAATGTTTACAGAAAATTAAATATATATGATGAGTATGATATTTTTAGAAATGGTGGAGATATAACACTTGGAAGAAATTTATCACTCTTCACAAAGGGTTTTATCTCATACAAATATGAACGTGTAGATCTTGAAAATGTTATAGAAGAAGCTCAGGAAGACATCGACGAAGCTTCAGAGATAAGGAGTAGTGCAACAATTTCTTTTGAGAGAGATTCGAGGGATAATAAATTTGAACCAACAACAGGAACTTTTAACTCTATTTCTGCTGAACTTGGAGGTACTATTCTTGGAGGAGATCTTAATTATCATAAATATGAAGCAGAAACTAATTGGTTTTTTAAATCATTTTGGAAATTAGTTTTTTCAAATAATTTGAAAGTTGGAGTAGTAGAAAAATTAGAACCTTCTTCAAAAGTTCCCCAGTATGAAAGGTTTTTTGTAGGGGGAAATGTATATGGAGTTAGGGGATATGAAGATAAAGAGTTATCTCC
Organism: uncultured bacterium; assembly: GCA_964621075.1. Taxonomy (GTDB): domain Bacteria; phylum Macinerneyibacteriota; class Macinerneyibacteria; order Macinerneyibacteriales; family Macinerneyibacteriaceae; genus CAZUKV01. Next base: position 20,875 of record CAZUKV010000002.1, read on the forward strand.
TGAAGATGAAAATGGCTATATAACAGGAGGGAATTTTTATGTTACAAATTCTGTAACTTACAAAGCACCGTTAGTCGAGAACAGAGTAACAGGATATTTATTTTGGGATGTTGGTAAAGCATGGGAAAATATTGGGGATTTTAATTTCCGGGATATGAGAGATGGTGCCGGTCTTGGTGTTAAAGTAACTACACCTATGGGTCCCCTTACATTGGAATATGCATATGGTTTTGAAAATAAAAACTGGAAGTTTCATTTTGGAATTTTTCAGGGTGATTTTTAAAAAAATTATTAGGAGGATTATATGAAGAAAATAATTTCATTATTTTTAATTGTATTTTTAATTGGAACAGCAGTTGTTGCACAGAATATTGCAGTTGTTGATGTTGCAAAAGTTTATGATGCATCGAATGATGCCAGAAAAGCACAATCTATTTTCCAGAAAGAAGCTGAAGGCATGCAAAAACAGATGAAGTCAAAATATGATGAGCTATTACAGCTTCAAAAGGAATTTAAAGAAAAAGCTCAATTTTTAAGTGAAAAAGAAGTTGAAAAGAAAAAACAGGAATTAATGAAAAAACAGCAGGAATTTAATCAATTAAGAAATAAACTTGCACAGCAATCTGAAAGTAGAAGACAGGAGTTAATGAAACCAATACTTGAAAAAATCAAGGCTATAGTTGCAAATATAGCAAAAGAGAAAAATTATGATGCTGTTATAAACAAGGAAGCCTTTATTTATTCAAAAGATAATATGGATATTACTTCCATGGTAATAGAAAGGCTAAACAAAAAATGATCTTTAATATCTCTTTAGATGATATTAAGGAAAATTTTGATGTAGAGATATTAAATTATAAGGAAACCTGTTCGCTGAACAGGTTTTCTTCTCTTGATAGTAGTGATAAAAATAGTATTGTTTTTTTAGATGATAAAAAATATTTAGATAAAATTCTCAATAAAGATAATAAATTTGGATTAATCATTTCAAACCAAGAAATCAATAGAAATATTCCTCAGATAGTTACTGAGAATCCCAAAAGCCTATTTTTTTGCCTGGTTAAAAATTATTACAAAAAAAATAATGAGAAAAAGGGTATTCATGAAACTGCAGTAATTGGAGAAAACTGCGAAATATCATCTGAAAGTTATATTGGACCCTATACAATTATTGGTGATAATGTAAAGATAGGGGAAAATAGTTTTATATATGGAAATACCTACATAGGGGATAATAACAGGATTGGGATTAATACCACAATTTATTCCGGGGTAAATATTTATAGAAATGTTGTAATTGGATCTTTTTGCATTATTCATTCTGGAGCCGTTATAGGAGCTGATGGATTTGGTTTTGAGCGCAATATGGATTCAATAACAAAAATTCCTCAAATAGGAGAGATTGTTATTGAAGATAATGTTGAAATAGGAGCAAACACTACCATAGATCGTGCGACTCTTGATAAAACCATCATTGAGAAAAATGTTAAATTGGATAATCTTATACAGATTGCTCACAATGTTAGAATCAAAAAGAATACTTTAATTGCTGCTCAAACAGGGATAGCTGGAAGTACTGAAATTGGTGAAAACTGTATTCTTGGAGGTCAGGTTGGTGTTGGTGATCATGTTAGTATAGGAGATGGGGTGTATCTAACATCTCAAACAGGAACCGATGGTGATATTGAAAAACCTGGAACTTACAGTGGGACTCCTGCAAGACCATTTTCCAAACAGTACAGAATTTTAGCTTATCAAACAAAATTGCAAAAAATGTGGAAAAAATTGAAAAAGCTTGAAAAAAAGATTGATGGGGATGAATGAGAAAAACATTAAAACAAAAAATTTCTTTTAGTGGAGTTGGCCTGCATACAGGTAAAAAATCAAAAATTGAATTACATCCTCTAAAACAGCCTGGTGGAATTGTTTTTTTAATAAATGGAATAAAAATTCCTGCTAAATTGAGTTATAAAAAAGACTCCAGAAGAGGTACAATTTTAAAGAAAGATAACCAGTCAGTAGAAACTGTGGAACATATTCTTTCTTCATTATATGCTATGAATATTGATGATTGTATAATTGAAGTTTCAAAAGGTAATGAGGTTCCAATAATGGATGGGAGTAATTATCCATTTATAAAAAAAATAATTAAAATCGGGATCTTAAAAAAGAATCAAAAAAGAGAGATTGTTGAAATAAATAACGAAATTAAATACAATAAAGATGATGTAGAAATTATAGGGAAACCTTATGAAGGATTTAAAATTAATTTTTTGTTTGATGGGAAAAAATTTGGTTATAAAAAAGAAGAGATGACTTTTCTTTTAACTGAAAAAAATTATATAGAAAAAATTGCCAGAGCAAGAACTTTTGGATTCTGGCAGGAAATCGAATATTTAAAGGAAAATAATTATGCAAAAGGAGCAGATTTAAATAATGTGCTCGTAATTAAGAATGGGAATCCCTATAAAAACAGTTTTAGATTTAAAAAAGAACTTGTTGCTCATAAAATTCTTGATTTTATTGGAGATCTTTCTCTTGTCGGGAAAAGGGTAATGGGATTTTTTAAAGTAAAAAGAAGTGGCCATTATCATAATGGCAGATTTTTTAAAAAGATATTGGAGGATATGAATGAATAAAGGTGAAGTAAATATTAATGAAATTATCAAAATAATGCCGCACAGTTATCCTATGTTATTAATTGATAGGATTGAAGAAGTTACTGAAAATAAAGTTATTGCTAAAAAAAATGTAACTTTTAATGAACCGATTTTCCAGGGACATTTCCCGGGAAATCCAATCTTTCCTGGAGTTCTTACTGTAGAAGCTATGGCTCAGGCGTCTGCAATTTTGTTATATAATGGCAAGGAATTTGATAAAAAAGAAAAAGATACTCTTTTCATGGGTATTGATAAGACAAAATTTAAAAAACAAATAAAACCCGGAGATTCAATGTCTTTAGAAGTTGAGATTGTGCAGGAGAAAAAAATGAAGAAGGGGATCATTTTAAAGTTAAAAGGAAAAGTAACAGTCGATGGGAAAATTTGCACTACTGGCAAATTTACAGTAGGTGCCTTTGATAAAAAATAATAAGGGAGGTTGTTTTGGAAGCCAATATACATGAATCTTCTATTATTGGTAAAAATGTCGATATTGGTGATAATGTAAAAATCGGACCTTTTTGTGTTATTGAAGATAATGTATCTATAGGTGATAATACCGTAATAAAATCCCATGTAACCATTAATGAGTATGTAAAGATCGGTAGGGACAATAAAATATTTTCGCATGCTGATATAGGAGGGCTTCCACAGGATTTGAAGTTTAAAAATAAAAAATCCTGGGTGAAAATTGGAAACAAAAATACAATCAGAGAATATGCAACTATTCACAGATCATCAAAAAAAGGTGAAAAAACGATTATTGGACATAGAAATTTTTTAATGGCCTATACCCATGTGGCGCATGATTGCGTGTTAGGAAATGATATAATTATTGTTAATTATTCAGGATTAAGCGGACATGTTGAAGTAGAGGATAAAGCTTTTTTATCTGGAGGAGTATTAGTTCATCAGTTTGTTAAAATAGGGGCGATGGCAATGATTGGAGGAGCTTCAAGAATAACGCAGGATGTTTTGCCTTATTCACTTGTTTCAGGTAATCCTCCCAGAGTATATGGACTGAATGTTGTCGGCTTGAGGAGAAATCGGAAATCTAAAAAAATCAGGGATTCAATGAAAAAAGCTTTATCAATAAGTTTAGATTTAAAAAATAAAGAAAAAATTATTAAAAAAATAACTAATCATAAAATTTATGATTATGAAGAGATAAAACATTATGTGAAATTTTTAGAAAAATCTAATAGAGGGATCTTGATCAGAAAAAATGAGTAATAAAAAGAAAAAAATATTTTTATCAGCAGGAGAAGTCTCCGGAGATGTACATGGAGGATATCTGGCTGATAAACTTTTTGAATATGAAAAGAATATCTCCATACATGGTATAGGTGGAGATAACATGAAAAAAGCCGGCGTAAAAATTATTGATGATTTAACAAAAAAAAATAGTGTTGGTATTGTAGAGGGAATTCCTTATTTTTTTTCCAATTTAATTTCACTTTTTCATGCAAAAAGGTATTTAAAAAAAAAAGAGTTTGATGCAGTTGTTTTTATAGATAATCAGGGATTTAATTTAAATCTTGCCAAGACAACCTCAAAAGAGAATATAAAATCTTTTTATTATTTTGCTCCTCAATTATGGCTCTGGGGGACAAAAAAACCTGAGAAGATCGTTAAAAATCTTGATCATATATTAGCTACATTTAAAAGAGAGTATGAATTTTATAAAAGTTCTAATATCAAAATTGATTATATTGGACATCCTTTGCTTGAAGAGCTTGAGAATAATTACAGCAAAAAACAGATAATAGATGATCTAAAAATAGATGAAGATGGGAAAAAAATTATTTCTCTATTTCCCGGGTCCAGGAATCAGGAATTCAAAAAGTTATTCCCAAAATATTTAAAAATTGCTGAAAGATTAAAAAACCAATACAGGTTTGTAATTCCGTTTGCTTCCAGATATTTTTTTGACAAGTATTCGGAAGCTGTTCCCGGATATATTAATATTTTTTTAAATAACAGCCATAAAATAATGAAAATATCTGATTTAATAATTTTGTCCTCTGGTACAGCTACTCTTGAGGCAGCTATCTATGAAAAGCCCATGATAATAACATATAAAGTATCAAAAGTTACAGAGTGGATAGCCAGAAAAATTGTTAAAATCAATCATATCGGGATGCCAAATATTCTTATGAATAAGGAAATAGTTCCAGAATTGATTCAGGAAGATTTTACAGTAGAAAAAGTAATTTCTTATATAAATAAGTTTTTCAATGATAGAAAATATTATAACAGTACTATGGATAATTTAAGTAAACTTAAAAAGCGTTTAAAACCGGATAAAGCTGTTTCTAATGCAGCGAAAATTATTTTGGAAAGGTGCTAAGAATGAAAAAGATTAAATATGGTGTAATAGGGGTTGGGCACATGGGTAATTATCATGCAAAATTGTGTGATAAGTTAAGAGATTATATTGATTTTATAGGAGTTTGTGATATAAGAAAAGATAGAGCGGATTATATAGCTGACTTATACAATACTACGCCATATTACAGGGCTATTGATCTTTTAAAAAAAGTGGATGCTGTTTCGATTGCAGTTCCCACAAACCAGCATTATATGGTTTCCAAAATGGCATTTGATCAAAATGTTGATATTTTACTTGAAAAACCAATGACAGATAATATTGAAGAAGCAAGAGAACTTATAAATCTTGCTTCAGAAAAAAAACTTGTTTTTCACGTTGGGCATGTTGAAAGATTTAATTCTGCAGTTCTTGAATTAATGCAGTATTCTGGAGAAATCATGCCGGTTTCATTGAGAGCTAAAAGACTGGGGCCTCCAAGTGATAGAGAAAGAGATTCAGGGGTAATTTTAGATTTAATGATTCATGATATTGATATTATTTTAAATTTGGTAAATTCAAAAGTAGTTGATATCTCCGCTTACGGCAAAAAAATTCATACAAATTATGAAGATATTGCATCTGTACAGATGCTTTTTGAAAATGGGACCTTTGCTTCTATTCATGCCAGCAGAATTACACAAAAAAAGATTAGAACACTTGATCTAACCCTGCCTGATAGATATATATATCTTGATTATTCTGAAGAAGATATATATATTTATCGTAAAAGTGCTACAAAAAATAGTAGAAATAATAAAATAAGAAAAGTTATAGATACAAATGTTGAGCAGATATTGATAGAAAAAGGTAATCCTTTAAAATTAGAAATAGAACATTTTATAAAGACTGTTGGAGAAAAAGAAACTTCAATGTTTAGTTCAAAACAAAATCTAAGGTCATTAAAGATAGTTCTGGAAGCACAAAAAAAAGCAAGGAGTTTTTTTAAATAATGAGAATTCTTTTTTTTATTTATAATTTTCTGATGTTTATTGTAATATTAATACTTTTTCCTTTTTATTTTGTTAGGGCTTATCTAACAGGAAAAGATAAACACGGCCTGTTTCAGAGAATTGGTTTTATTCCAGAAAAAATATTTACAAAAAAAAAATATATCTGGGTACATGCTGTTTCTGCAGGAGAAGCAAAAGTTGCTGTTCCTATAATTAATAAGCTAAAAACAAATAACAATATAGTAGTTTCTGTTGGAACAGAAACCGGGTATAAAATGATAAAAGAACATTTTGAAGATCAAGTTGATTTATTTTACATGCCTGTTGATTTTTTCTTTTTTTTGAATAGACTTTTTAAAAGAATAAAACCGGAATCTATTATAATTGTAGAGACAGAGATATGGCCGCAATTAATTCGTCTGGCATATAACAAAAATATACCCATATTTTTAATAAATGGAAGAATGCCGCCCAGAGATTTTAAAAATTATAAATACTTCAGGTTTTTATGGAAACATATTTTTAGAATGTATACAAGGATATTAGTAACAAATAATAAAGAAAAAATAAAATTCACTAAATGTGGTGCAGATGAAGATCTGGTTGAGGTTTTTGGCAATATAAAATTTGATATTTATGAAAAAAGAGATAATAGCAAACGAATTGAAAAGATTAAAAAATTATTATCAAAGCGAACAAACCAGAAACCGCTTCTTGTTGTGGGCTCAACGCACAAAAATGAAGAAGAAATAATTTTTGATGATATTTTTAATATGCAAAAAGATTTTGATTTAATTCTTGCTCCCCGACATTTAACAAGGGTATCAGAAGTTGAAAATATTATTGATAAATATGGATTAAAATATGAATTGAGAAGCGGCGATAATTTGACATGGGAAAAAGATATTGTGCTTTGGGATACAATGGGAGAATTAGATGTGCTCTATAAGTTTGCAGATGTTGTTATAGTTGGAGGAAGCTGGATAGACCAGGGGGGACACAATATTATCGAACCTGCAATCTGGGGGGTGCCTATAATTGTTGGACCTTACATGTATAATTTTCAACAGGAGTTTAATATTTTTAAAAAGGAAAATGCAATAATACAGGCAGAAAAAGGTGAAATCGGAAAAAATCTCAACAAATTGTTAAATGATAAAAAGTTAAGAAGAAAATATTCCAGGAATCTTAAAAAATGTATTGATCAAAGCAAAGGAGCTGTTGAAAAATATATTAAAGAGATTCAAAAAATGATTGAATAATTATGAAAAAAATACAGTATATCATTGAATATATTTTTTTAAAAATATTTATATGGATTATAAATATCTTCCCATGGAAATATAATAATGGATTATCATTTTTTTTTCTTCCACTTATAAAAGTAATTGGAAATTATAAAAAGATTACAGTTGAAAATATTAAAAAATCCAATATCAATATTCATGAAGATAATTTAAATAAATTTATAAATAAAGTTTTAAGACAAAATATTTTAACATATATAGAAATGATTAAATTGATGAAGATGAATAAAGAAGAGGTTTTTGCTCATATTAACTTTAAAAATAAAGAAATTCTCGAAAAGTTATATGAAAATTCCGGAGAAAAAGGGATAATTTTTGTTTTAGCTCATATCGGTAATTGGGAAATACTCGGTCAGGCAGTAGCTTATAAATATAATCTGGCAGCTATAGCAAGAAGACAAAATAACCCTTATACTGAAAACTTAATAAAAAAAATGAGGGGGAAGTCAGGTTTAGAAATTATTTATCGGGAAGGCAATGTTGCATTAAAAGTTTTAAGATATTTAAGAAAAGGATATGGAGTTGGATTTTTAAATGATCAGGATGGTGGAATTTCTGGTATTACTACAGAATTTATGGGAAGGAACTGTTCTACTCCTCAGGGACCGGCATTTTTTGGTATAAAAACTGAATCTCCAATTTGTTTTTGTTATACATTAAGAAATGAAAAGAATAACATTGATGTTTATTTTGAAGAACCATTTTACCCAAGCAAAAGAAAAAATGAATCAAATAAGGAAGCACAGAAGAGAGTCCTGCAAAAACTCATTAATATTCAGGAAAAAGTTATTAAAAAAAATCCTTATCAGTGGAATTGGTTGGCAAATAGGTGGCGAACAGAAAGATAGGTTAATTTGATAAAAAAAATTAATATTTTTAGATCTGCATTAATGCAGTCCATGGTTATCTTCGGAAGCAGAATCCTGGGGCTTTTAAGAAATATACTCATAGCATCTTTTTTTGGAGTATCTCCTCTGGCATCGGCTCTATCACTTGCCCTCATGATTCCCTACAAACTAAGAAGAGTTTTGGGGGAGTCAGCTTTGGATGCTTTTTTTGTACCTGTATATACCTCATTCAAGAAAGATAAAAGATTAAAAGAACTTAATTATTTTATTTCTAATCTTATAACTTCAATAGTTATGGTTGTGTTGCTTATTATAATAATTGGTAGAATTTTTATGAGAGATATTCTATCGGTTATTGCAAGAGGTTTGTCAATATCCTCCCCTGAGGCGTTTATTTTCGGTGTTTCATTATCAAAAATAACAATTCTATTTTTATTTGTTATGCCAATTATTGCAATTTTTATGGGTTTGTTTCACGCCAACGGGAGCTTTATATTGCCTGCAACAAACTCTATTATTTTGAATTTATTTGTAATTTTTTCTCTTGTTTATTATGGAACTGGCAATTATTCCCTGAAAATAGTTGGAATTAGAGTTGGATATGCCTATGTACTGGCAGGATTTTTTATTTTATTTTATCAATTTTTTATTATTAGAAAAAAATATAATTTTAGATATCATTTCAAAATCAATTTGAGAGGAAGCGGATTAAAGAGAATATTTAAAATGATGGTTCCAGCTACTTTGAGTATGGCTGTTTTTAATATTAATTTTTTAATTGATACTTTTCTTGCATCTTTTATAAGGGGAGGGGCAGCTATATCAGTATTTAGATATTCAGAAATAATTGTTCAGTTCCCTATTGGTGTTGTTGGTGTTGCTATCTTTAATACTTCACTTCCTTCTTTAAGCAAACATGTTAAATACGGCAATATCGATAAAGCCAAATCTATTTTTGAGAGATTGCTAAAGTTTTTAATATATATTTCATTACCTATTTCATTTGGATTATTTGCAATTCAAAATAATTTCATAAGGCTAATCTATCAGTATAAAAATTTTGGAGTTAAAGATGTAACTCTTGTTACAAATGTTTTACAGTATTTTTTAATTGGCTTAATTGGATTTATGGGGGCAAGAATTGTTGCTTCGATATTTTATGCTAAAGAAGATGTTCATATCCCATTGAAGGTAAGTGTTATAACGGTTTTAATTAATATAGTTTTGAATTTTATTTTTGTTGTACATTTAAGTACAGGAGGACTTGCACTGGCTTCTTCTATAGCAGGGATATGTAATATCGTTTTTTTGATAATCATTGTTAATAGAAAATATTTTAAAATTGACTTCAAAAAATTAGCAAGCACCTTTATTAAAACTTTATTTGCTTCTTTTATTATGTATTTATTGGTATCTACAATAGGTGGATATTTTAACGATACGGGAGTTCTTTCAAGGATAGCTTCAGTTCTAATTCCAGTATTTTCTGGAATACTTATCTACATAATCTTATCTTATTTTTTAAAAATCTCTACAATGAAAGACTTGTTATATAATTTATTCAAAAAAAATTAAAAGAAAGTAAAAAAAGAGAAGAATATGATATCCTTCTCTTTTTTTTTATAATTTAATTTACTCTATAGGTTTCATCATTTTCTTTATAATAATTAATTATATTATTTACTGCAAGTTTTGCAGTATTTATATTGGCTTCGAGTGTTTGAGCTCCCATTTTTTTTGGAGTTGAAAAATATCTTTCCGGATATTTTTCTTTTATTTTTTTATCTTCATCGAGGGCTAAATCGGTTATGTAACTAAAATCATCTCTTTTTTGTAACATTTTAACTATTCCATCATCACAAATAACAGCTTTCCTGGCGGTGTTTACAAGTGTAGAATTTTTTTTCATTTTTTTTAAAAGATTGTAATTTACGAAATTTTTTGTTTTTTCATTACTTGGCAGGTGAACAGAAATATAATCACATTTAGAATAAAGTTCTTCAACCTTTTCAACAGGTGTAACATTAACTTTTTTCATATTACTTTTGTCAACGAAAGGATCGTGAGCATAAACTTTCATTCCAAATCCCTGGGCAATTTTTGCTACGAATCTTCCAACATGACCAAAAGCATGAATTCCTAAAGATTTATTTCTCAATTCTGTTCCACTTTTTGGTGTAAATTTATTTCTGGCGAGATAAAGCATCATTCCAAAAGCCAGTTCAGCTACTGCATTAGAATTTTGTCCGGGGCAGTTGAATACTGGAATTTCTTTACTTTTGGCATATTCAGTATCTACATTGTCATATCCAGCTCCTGCTCTAACAATAATCTCAAGATTGTTAGCTGAATCTATAATTTCTTTTGTAATTTTATCACTTCGAACAATTATGCCATTTGCATCAGAAATTATTTCTTTTAAATTTTCTTTGTCTCCATCATATTCGTTAATAACCAATTCGAAACCTTCATTTTCAGCTATAGTTCTCATCTCTTTTTTTGCTGGGTCTGCAAATGGTTTATAAACAGCTACTACTATTTTTTTATCCATAAAAACCTCCTTTTTTTATATTTACATTATATTTACAGCTAATCTGCTGTCAAGAAAAGTATCATATAAAAATATTATGATGCTTCAAAATTAATATTACTTTTTTGGTTTTATAATAATTGATAAATACAAAATATTTGTTATAATAGATTAAGATTAAAAGTAGGGGGATTTATGAAAAAAATTATGCTTATCGTATTATATTTTAGTTTAATTAATTTGCTATTTTCATTACATGGCAAATTAACATATATAGAGGGAGAAGTTTTTGTAAATTATTCTCCCGCTGACTTGAATCAAAAAGTTGATCAAAATGACCTCATAGTTACTGGAGAAGGTAAAGTTGAAGTTAAACTATCTGATGGCAAACTTTTTAGATTAGGACCTAAAACGAAAATATATTTAAAAAAACTTGAAGAAAAAGAAAAAAAAGATAAAAAAATTAAGATTAAAGTTATTGTTGGAAAGTTTTGGACTAAGGTAAAAAAAATATTTAAAAAAGAAGAATATAAAGTTGAATTTAAAATGGGAACCGCCGGTGTTAGGGGGACTGTTTACAATATTAATCAATTTATTGATGATAGTGCTGAATTATATGTTTATGAAGGTAAAGTTGAGGTAAGAAGTAAAAAGAAAAAAATGAAAGCCCCACCTTCAGATTCAAAAAGAGTGGAAGTTGAAGGGCCTGAAGAAATTGAAGGTCCCAAAGAAATTACAATGGAAGAATGGATTGTAATAGTTGAAAAAATGAACAGGATTTCTATTAGTAAAAAAGGAGAACTTGGTGATCCTGAAAAATTTAAATATCAAGATTTGGAAGATGATGAATGGGTAAACTGGAACTTGAAAAGAGACAAATTAACAGAATAACTTACTTTTTATCTTTATATAAAAATCTTTCTATTAAAATAAATTATACTCTGCTTCTTTATTAATAAAATTAACCAATATTGTATTATACATTATCTAATAAATACAATTTGTATAAATAGCCACATACTCATTATCTTCTTAAGCAAAACGCTTGACATCTTAATATATTATTGTTAATTTACTATTAATTATTAGAAAAGGGGGATTTATGAATAATTTTAGAAAGGTGTTGGTCGTTTTATTTTTAGTATTTTTCATATTTTCATTCAATTATGGGAATGTTGAAAAGGTTAGTCTTGCTAAGGTTCAAAACATTAGATATGACAGGGAGTTGAAATCACCTTTAATAATGAGGGGTGAGCTGGCAAAAAGAGGAAAGCGGGGATTGTCTCCTGAAAAAAACTTTTTCAATAAGTATCAGAAGTTTTTTAGAGTTGAAAATTTGGCTGAAAATGTGAAAAAGGTTAAAGAAATAACCGGGTTCATGGGTAAGAAACATCTCAAGTTTGAACAGTTTTATAAAGGAATTCCTGTGAGAGGTGGAGAGTTCTTTCTTAAAAAAGAAAATGATAAGATTACTGGATTTTCAGGTAAGATTTTACCTGAAATAAAGGTTAGTATTAATCCATCACTATCCAGTTCAAGAGCGGGAAATATTGCTCTAAGGTATATCCCGGATAAAAACAACAGGGAAGTTGCAAAATCTGAAAAAATGATTTTTAGAAAAGACAAAGGAGTTTACAGATTGTCCTATAAGTTGCATATAAGAGCTGAGAAATATTACTGGGTTGCTTATGTAGATGCAATTAATGGAGAGATATTATTAAAATATAATAATATTAAAAATGTAACAAAAACTTCTTATTACAATGGTAATGTAGATATTAATATGAATGGTGATGAGTATTATGATAGTACAAGGAATACCTGGGTAGAAAATAGTAGTGGATCAGTTTATACAGAAGGATATGATTCTACTCAAAATGAAAAATGTGTTCAGTTATTATGGTCTTCTTCAATGTCAATTGATTTCTATCAGCAAAAATTTAATCATGATTCATGGGATGGTTATGGCGGATCTGTTCCCGTTGTTTATAATCCTGATGAAAGTGCTTATTATTATAACGGGAAAATTACAATTGGAGATATGCCGAGTACAAGTGATATAGGTTTTGTGGGAGATCTGGATGCAGTTGCCCATGAATTTTCACATGGGTTCTGTTCAAATACTGCAAATCTTGAATATTATAATGAATCAGGAGCTTTAAATGAAGCCAATTCTGATATAATGGGTAACAGTGTTGAAAGATGGGCTACAGGAAATTATTCAGATTGGGCTGTTGGAGAAGAAGCAATGAGAAATGGATATGAATTCTTAAGAAGTATGGAAGATCCAAGTGAGAGTTATAACAGTCAGCCTGAATATTATTCAGAAAGATATACCGGAACTTCTGATAATGGTGGAGTTCATGTTAATAGTTCTTTGGGTAATAAATTTTTTCAGTTGCTTGTTGATGGAGGTACCTGGTATAGTGAAAACAATGGAAATGTAACTGTGACAGGTATTGGAGATAATGATGCACTGTCAATATGGTATAACTCAATGACTACAAAGTTTACTACAACTACAGATTATTACGAAGCAAGAGATTTAACGATTGCTTCTGCTGAGGATCTGTTTGGAACAGATTCTGAACAGGCGGTTCAGGTTCAAAATGCCTGGGCAGCTGTAGGAATAGGTACACCTGCTGGTTCCGGTGGGGGCGGCGGAGGATCTACCGAAGATCCTTATGAACCAAATGACTCAATGAGTGAAGCTTATGAAGTTTCTGCAGGTAATACATACAGTTCATATATTTATGAATCAGGAGATGAAGATTATTACAAAATTAGTGTAAGTGAAAGCGGGACTCTTGATTTAACTACAGGTAATCTTGCTGGGGATTATGACATGTATCTTTACAATTCTTCAGGAACCGAACTTGATAAAGCCTATACAACTAATGATCCTGAAACTATTACTCACGAAATTTCATCAGGAACATATTATATAAGAGTAAATGGATATAACGGGGCTTATAGCAGTTCAACAAAGTATAACTTAACAGTTGAATTTACACCTGATGGATCTGGTGGTGGAGGAGGGTCTACTGATGATCCTTATGAACCAAATGACTCAATGAGTGAAGCTTATGAAGTTTCTGCAGGTAATACATACAGTTCATATATTTATGAATCAGGCGATGAAGATTATTACAAAATTAGTGTAAGTGAAAGTGGAACTCTTGATTTAACTGCCGGAAATCTTGCTGGAGATTATGATATGTATTTATTCAACTCATCAGGAACCGAACTTGATAAGGCTTATACTACTAATGATCCAGAAACCATTAATTATGATGTATCCTCAGGAACATATTATATAAGGGTAAATGGATATAACGGAGCCTACAGCAGTTCAACAATGTATAACCTAACAGTTCAATTTACATCTGATGATACAGGTGGTGGTGGAAGTGGGGAACCTCAATGGTATATTACAACATTATCTTCACCAGTTGAAACACCGCACCCTTATGAAAATAGTCAGACTTATTCATATGATTACAGTAAACCAGGTGCAACACAGGTAGCAATACATTTTTCAAGTTTTGAATTTGAAAATGGATATGATTATGTAAGAACCTATAATAGTAATGGTACAGAAATTAACTCATATACTGGTACCAAAAGTGAATTCTGGACTGTAGTTGAAGGAGATTATATAAAAATAAAAGCATTCTGTGATTATATTTATAATGATTATGGATATGTTATAGATCAGGTTGCTTATTATAGTGATACAAATCTTGGATTTACAGATGGAGAAACTAAATCAGAATTGAATGCGGTGACAGGAAATATAACTCCTAAGGTTAGATTTGATAAATTAAAAAATTATCCAAATCCATTTAATCCCGAAACAAATATTGTTTATCCTGTAAATAAAAGCGGTGTAGTAAAAGTTGTTATTTATAATTCAAGTGGTAAAAAAGTAAGGGTTCTTGTAAATGAACATAAAGAAGCAAGAGAAGAACCATACACAGTTCACTGGGATGGCAAGGATAAAAATGGAGACATCTCTGCAAGTGGAATTTATTACTGTATCGTAAAAGGAAAGGGATTTAAAAATACAAGAAAAATGATTTTACTAAAATAAAACATTGAATATAATATCTTTTGGGGGGAGGATATTCTATCCTCCCCTTTTTCTTTCTTTGAACGAAATTATTTTATATCTTTATTGATTTTTTTTTTAATACATATATATTTCTTTATGGAGGTTTTTATGGAGAATATAAAATTTGTTAATGGTAAAATTTATACAGGAAAAGATAATTTTATTAATTCTTTTGGAATAAGTGATGGAAAGTTTGTTATCAAATCCCCTGGAAGCTTTGATAAGGTAAAAGATTTAAATGGAAGATGCGTTCTACCTGGTTTTATAGATTCCCATACTCACATAACACATGCTGGAATTCATAAGTTAGGATTAGATTTAAAAGAGAGCAAAAAACTTGATGAAATTTTTGAAAGAATTGATGATTTTATAAATAATAATGAAAGAAATATTTATTTTGCATATGGATTTGATGAATCAATTCTTAAAGAAAATAGATTTCCCACAAAAAAGGAGCTTGATAAGATAGTAAGTGACAGGCCCTTTTATATACAGAGAAGAGATCAGCATTCTTTAATTGTTAATTCTGAATTTGAAAAAAAATATAATATTTCTTCAAAGGATGGTTTTGTAAATGCTTCAACATATGAAAAAATTAAAATTGAACTTTTAAAAAATTTTAAAAGACAAGATTACTCAAGAGCTCTTAATCTTATGCAGGAAATAGCTTTTAAGAATGGGATAACCACATTACATACAATGGAAGGGACTAAAAATTATAAAAAGCCTATTGAATATCTAATGAAAAATAAAGATAATTATAAATTAGATTTTATTATTTATCCCCAAATACTTGATATAGATTGGGTTGTAGATAATGATTTTGATAAAATTGGAGGATGTATTTTACTTGATGGATCCTTTGGTTCAAGAACTGCAGCATTGAAAGAAGAATACTCGGATTCTCCAGATGAAAAGGGAGCTCTTTATTTTAAAGATTCAGAACTTTATAAGTTTGTTGAAAAAGCCCATCTAAAGAATCTGCAGCTTTCATTTCACGCAATCGGGGATAGGGCGATAGAACAGATTTTGGATGTTTATGAAAGAGTTTTAATCAAATACCCCAAGAAAAATCATCAATACAGGATTGAACATTTTGAACTGGCTACAGAAGAAATGATAAAAAAAGCTTCTGATTTGGATTTACAAATTGCATATCAACCTGTATTTGAATATTTGTGGAATTATAAAAACGGTATGTATGAAAAGAGATTAGGAAAAAAAAGAATGATGCAGACAAATAGGTATAAAACAGCATTAAATCATAATTTAAAATTTTCCTTTGGTTCTGACTGCGATGTTACTCCTTTAAATCCCCTGCTGGGTATTCATTCAGCAGTTAATAGATTTAACAATAGAGAGAATATTTCAGTAAGGGATGCAATAAATGCTTTTACTATAAATAGTGCCGAAATGGGTAAATCTTCAAATCTATATGGCTCTATTGAAGAAGATAAAAAGGCTGACTTTATCATACTGGAAGAAGATATTTTTGAAATTTCTAAAAGTAAAATCAAAAATATTAAAATAAATGAAGTTTATAAAAGTGGGAAAAGTGTTTTTAAGGAGGATTTATGAAAGATTGGATAAAAAGTAATGAAAATAGAATATTAAGTGACCTGGAAGAATTTATAAAAATTAAAAGTGTTCAAAAGCAGCCTAAAAAAAACAAACCGTTTGGAGAAGGAGTGGATGAGGCCCTGAAATTTATTCTTAAATATGCAGAAAATCTTGGGTTTAAAACAAAAAATTTGGATAATTACATAGGATTTGCTGATTGGGGGGAAGGTTCTGAAATGCTTGGTATTTTATGCCATGTAGATATTGTTCCTGAAGGCTCAGGGTGGAACACGGATCCTTATAAAATGGAAATTAAAGACAATAAAATTATTGGTCGAGGAGTCCTTGATGATAAGGGTCCAACAATATTAATATTAAATGCGGTAAAATATTTGATGGAAAATGATATTTACAGTAATAAGAAAATTAGGATAATTTTTGGTACAAATGAAGAGAGTGGATGGAAGGGAATTGAATATTATCTTGAGAATGAAAAGGAACCTGATATCGCGTTTACTCCTGATGCAGAGTTTCCTGTTATTTTTGCTGAAAAAGGAATTTTGCATTTTAAATTGAAATCAGATTTTAAAAATGATGATATCAAAGAAATTAAGGGTGGGAATGCACCCAATATGGTACCTAATGAAGCTTATGCTGTTGTTAAAAACAAATTCAAATTTAAAAACATAAAAGATATTGAAATTATTGAAAAAGGGAATGTGGTTAAAATAAAAGCTCATGGAACTTCTGCTCATGCAAGTACTCCACAGCTGGGAGATAATGCTATTTCAAAATTAATAAATTATTTAAATAATTATATAAAAGATCCTTTTCTTGATTTTTATGAAGATAAAATTGGATTATTATATAATGGGGAAAATATAGATGTAGGGTTTGAGGATGAAATCAGTGGCAAACTTACATTTAATACTGGAATTATTGATAATCAAGGCGTTGTTGTTGATATAAGATATCCCGTTTCTGTAGATAAGGAGCAAATAGAAAAAAATATTAGAAATAATTTAGAAAAGGGTATCAACTATGAAGAAATAGCACACAAGAATCCTCTTCATGTTTCAAAAGATAGTGATCTGGTTCAGGAATTAATGACCGTTTATAATGATATAATGGAAGATAATCAAACTCCTATTGCAATAGGAGGAGGAACCTACGCGAGAGCAGTAAAAAAAGGTGTTGCTTTTGGACCCTTATTTCCGAAACAGGAAGAAGTTGCACATCAGGCTAATGAATATTTTGAAAAAGATAAATTTTTTAAATCCCTGGAAATATATATAAAAGGAATTAAAAAATTAATAACCTGATTTATATTTGAAAGGGTTGACTGTTAATTTTAAACTATTATAATTTTTATACATGGGGTGGCTAGTATATGCCTGAGAAAAACCCTTTGAACCTGAACAGATAATGCTGTTAAGGGAATTAAATGGTATATATTGGCCGGTTTCTGACCGGCCATTTTTTATTTTAAGAAAGGAGAGTTAGAAAAATGACACAATTAGAAGCAGCAAGAAAAGATATTTTTACTGAACAAATGAAGATTGTTGCAAAAGAAGAGAATGTTGATAGAAATTACTTAATAAAAGCAATTGCAAAAGGTAAGATAGTAATTCCTTCAAACAAAAATCATACAAATCTACACCCTTATGGGATAGGTGGTGATTTAAGAATTAAAGTAAATGCTAATATTGGAACATCACTGAGGAATATAGACCTGCAAAAAGAGCTTGATAAAGTTGAGATGATTGAAAATCTTAATGCTGAATCAGTTATGGATTTAAGTACAGCCGGAGACCTGGATAATATAAGAAAAGAAATAATAAAGAATACATCTATGATGGTAGGTACTGTGCCAATATATCAAATATTGACAGAGAACAGCGAAAAGATTAGCAATATTGATATTGAAGATATTCTACATACTATTGATAAACATGGTAAGCAGGGGGTCGATTTTATAACAGTTCATTGTGGTATTAAAAAAGAAGCATTATCTTTGATAAAAGATAGAACTATGGGGATAGTTTCACGTGGAGGTTCTTTTATTTCAAGATGGATGAAAGAAAAAGAGGAAGAAAATCCTTTGTATGAATACTATGATGAGATTTTAAAAATTGCACAGCAGTATGACATGACACTAAGTTTAGGAGATGGGTTGCGACCCGGGGCAATCGTTGATGCAACAGATAGAGCGCAGTTGCACGAATTGAATGTTTTAGGAGAATTAACAGAAAGAGCCAGAGAGTCCGGGGTTCAGGTAATGGTTGAAGGTCCCGGACATGTTCCATTAAATGAAATTAAAAGAAACATGGATCTGCAGAAAGAAATTTGTAACAATGCCCCTTTTTATGTTTTAGGCCCATTAACAACTGATATTGCTCCCGGGTATGATCATATTGTAGGAGCAATTGGTGGAAGTTTAGCTGCATATTTTGGAGCTTCTTTTTTATGTTATGTAACACCTGCTGAACATCTTCGGTTGCCTACTATTGAGGATGTGAAGGCGGGGGTTGTTGCATCAAAAATAGCAGCACATACAGCTGATCTTGCTAAGGGGAATCAAAAAGCATGGGATATGGATCAAAAATATGCAAAAATGAGACATGATTTTGATTGGGAAGGAATGTTTAAAAATTCAATTGAAATGGAAAAACCATATCGTTATAGAAAAGAAAGTACAAATTTCGATACAGAAGAATGTTCAATGTGTGGCGATTTTTGTGCTTTAAAAATGCTAGAAAAGGAGCTTGAATAATATGAATATTAAAGAATTAGGTGGAGAGTTCCAGTTTATAAATAGAATCAAAAAGAAATCTAAAAATAGAAATGTTATTGTAGATATTGGCGATGATTGTGCTGTAACAGAATATAATGATGATTCATATCATTTATATACTACCGATATGCTTGTTGAAGGAGATCACTTTTCTCTTGATTATTTTTCTCCTTATCAAATAGGGATAAAAGTAATGGAAAGCAATGCTTCAGACATTGCTGCAATGGGAGGGAAACCTGTTTATAGTTTAATTTCTTTATCATTAAAAGAGGATACCACTGTTGAGTTCATTGATGGAGTTTATAATGGAATTAATGAAATATGTGAGAGATATAATTTTGATCTAATAGGCGGGGATACAACACATGGAGATAAAATTGTAATTAGTTTAACTTTAATTGGTCAGGTGGATAAAAATAAGTTAAAATTGAGGTCTGCTGCTGAAATTGGTGATCTTATTGTTGTTAGTGGGCCACTGGGAGGCTCTACAGCAGGGTTAAAATTATTTTTAAATACTATTGATGGATTTGATGAGATAAAAAAATATCATACCAATCCTATCTCTGAAATAAAGAATCTACCAAAAATATTACCTGTTGCAAAAGCCATGGAAGATGTGAGTGATGGTCTTGCTTCTGAAATCAGAAATATCTGTAAAATGAGTAAAGTAGGGGCGAAAATATTTAGAGAAAAAATACCTCTAAATAAAGGAATAAAAAAGTCCTCTTCTTTACTTGATGATGACCCTTATGATTATGCGCTTTTCGGGGGAGAAGATTTTAAACTTGTATATACAGTTAATAAAAACGACCGGCATAAAATATATGGAACAGTTGTTGGAGAAATAATAAAGGGCGAAAAGATTTTACTTGATGGGAAAGAGCTGAAAAATTACGGGTATGATCACTTCTCCTGAGATTCAATTTTGTTTATAATAGATAAA
Organism: uncultured bacterium; assembly: GCA_964621075.1. Taxonomy (GTDB): domain Bacteria; phylum Macinerneyibacteriota; class Macinerneyibacteria; order Macinerneyibacteriales; family Macinerneyibacteriaceae; genus CAZUKV01. The sequence continues at coordinate 40,952 of CAZUKV010000002.1, forward strand.
AAATTTTCCCAGGTTTTTATTATATAATCCGGTTTTGTGTCATTATAATTATAGGGTTGATTATTTTTTTTATATAAAATTGATTTAGCGGAGATATTTTTTGCTCCTTTAACATCAGTAGCCAAAAGATCACCAATATGTATTAACTGAGGGCCATTTTTTAAATCTTTGATTATTTTTATAAACATTTTTTCATGTGGTTTGGATCTTCCTATTTCATTTGAAAATGCGAAATCATCAAAATATCTGTATAGATTATATCTAATTAATAATTTTCTTAAATATTTTCCACATGTAAATCCGGTGTCTGAAACTATACCAAGAGTATATTTTGTTGATAAATCAGGGATTAATTTTTTTAAATAATTTTCAGTTAATTGAGGTGGGTATTCCAAAATTGCAAGAGAGAGGGTATCTGACAATTCTTTTAGTTGTTTTTCAGTATAATGATGAAAACCAATTGTTTTAAATAGATATTCAAGAAGTTCATTATTTTGAGGAGTGATATATTTGTTTTTCCATACCCTATTAAAATATTTCCAGGTTTTGTCAAAACCCTTTGAAATTTTTTGCTTTTTTACATGAAAATCTTTTTTATCTAAATATTTCTGGAGGGTATTTATTCGATATTTTTCTCTTTTTTTGCTTGATGGGTCATCGCCCTTGAAGATTGTATCCCAGAAATCGAATGTTATATACTTTATTTTCATATAGGTATTTTATTTTATTTTTATAAAAAAGTAAAGATTTTACTTATCTTTTTTTAAGACAATATAATTTTTATTATTACTTCTAATTGGTTTATAATGGTAATATTTGAAAAGTTTAACAATTGATTTTTGCGAATAGAATGATACATGAGTGGGATCGCGCCGGTACCACCATTTTTTAAATGAAATAAGAGTTTTTGGTCTGAAAAAAGTTTGAATTGCAATGAATCCTCCCTTATTGAGGTAGCTATCGATTTCTTCAACAGTTTTTAAAGGGTTTTTTAAATGTTCAAAAACTTCTGTGGCAGTTATCATGTCATAGGTAGTTTCTATGGGGTTAGAATAGAAAAAAGGGTCATAAAAATCAAGTTTAAGAATTTTATTTTTCAAAAGTTTTATTAAAACTGGATTGGGGCCACAGCCAAAATCGAGCAGGCTGTTAATATCTGGTAAGAAAGGTTCTATCGAATAATTAATGAACTTTTTAAAATTATTGACATATCCGGTATTGTTTAGGGTGTTTTCATGCAGATTATACTGTTTTAATTCCTCTTTTCTACTAATATAAGAAGATGGATTTTTAAAAATAAAACCACATTTTTTGCAGGAAAAAAAAAGAATATTTAATTGGTTGTCAAAAAAACTTATTGTTGAACTTCCACATATTTTACATTTCATATATTTTTTTGAATTAAAATTTTATGAAAAAAATGATTTTATTTTCTTTGTAATGTATTTAATTTCTTCTTCTTTGAGTTCAGGAAACATGGGTAAAGCTAAAATTCTCTTGCTTGTTTTTTCAGCGACAGGAAACTCTCCTTTTTTGTGATTTAAAAATTTAAAACATTCCTGAAGATGAAGAGGAATTGGATAATAAATATTAGTTCCAATACCATTTTTTTCCAGATATTTTTTTAATTCATCTCTTCTTTCTGTGAGTATAGAATAAACATAATAAACTTCCTCTACATTATCAATAACATGAGGAGTTTGTATTTCTGAAATATTTGCTAGTTCTCTGTTATATTGTTTTCCAATCGAATTTCTTTTTTTTATTCCGTCATCAATATGATTTAGTTTAACATTTAAAATAGCACCCTGTATTGTATCCAGTCTATCATTATATCCAACTTCTCTGTGATGATATCTATTACTCTGGCCATGATTTCTTAAAGAAATAACCTCATCAATATATGACTGATTATTAGATACCACAGCCCCTCCATCACCATAGGTTCCAAGAGTCTTAGTAGGATAAAAAGAAAATATGCCGATATCTCCAATTGAACCGGCAAATCTTTTTTTATATTTCATTCCAAATGCTTCTGCAGCATCTTCAAGAATTTTCAAATCATACTTGTCAGCTATTTTAACGATTTCATCCATCTTAGCTGGTTGTAAAAATAGATGAATCGGTAAAATAGCTTTTGTTTTTTTTGTAATTTTATTTTCAATTTTTTTAACATCAATGTTAAAAGTATCGGGGTCTATATCAACAAAAACTGGTTTGGCCCCTATACGTGTTATTGAGCTAACTGTAGAAAAAAAAGTAAAGGGTGAAGTTATAACTTCATCATTTGGTTTGATCCCCATAGCTTTTAATCCGAGAAATAAAGCATCAGATCCACTTGCAACTGCTACAGCATTTTTCATATTTAAATATTGTGCCAGGTTTTTTTCAAATTCTTTGATTTCAGGTCCTAAAATATAAGAACCGTGATTTAAGACATTTTCTATTGCTTTTTTTATTTCGGGTTTTATTTCCTTGTACTGTCTTTGGGGTGTAAAAAAGGGTATTTCCATATTATTTAATCCTTCCTGTTTTCATTTTGGATAATTAAGAGGTATACTTATCTCTTTTTTCTCTTTTGCACTTTTATATATTGCAAGAATTAATTCCAGACTTTTTTTACCCTCTCTTCCATCAGTAGAAGGTTTGGTTTTGCCTTCCAGAACACTTAAAACATTTTTATAATACTGTAAATGGCCAAAACCGTATACATTAGGAGGATTATAGTTTGATTCAAATATTTTTTCATCATCATCGGATTGATCCTTGAATTCCCATTTTTCAATATTGTTTAGAGCAATCCCTCCTATTTTTACAGTTCCTTTTTCTCCTATTATTGTGATAGACCCTTCCATATTTTTGGGATAGGTTAACATGGTTGTCTGTATAACACCAAGAGCTCCGTTTCTGAACCTTAAAACAGCTGCTCCTGTATCTTCAGTTTGTATGTTTCTTGCAAGTGTTGCGGTTTTTGCAATTACACTATCTACAGCACCCCCAAACCACTGAACAAGATCTACATAATGACTGGCCTGATTCATGAAACATCCTCCATCGAATTCCCAGGTTCCCCTCCAATCAGCCATGTCATAATATTCTTGAGGTCGTGTCCAAAAAATTGTTGAGTTTATAAAATATATTTTCCCAAATCTATTATTATCTATTGCTTTTTTTAATGCTACAATACCTGGATTCAATCTATTTTGTTTGACAACAAAAAGGTACACTCCATTTTTATCACATGCTTTTATGAGGTTTTTTGCCGATTTTAGATCCACGCCCATTGGTTTTTCACTTATAACATTTATTTTATTTTTTGCAGCTTCAATGCCAATTTCGGGATGGGTTCCACTTGGAGTACAGATGCTTATGATATCTATATCTTCTTTTTGAAACATTTCTCTGTAGTTTAAGTAATATGGAACATTAAATTTTTTGGAATATTTTTTAGCCCTATCTTTTTTTATATCACAAACAGATTTTAATTCGAATTTATCTTCAAGATTTTTTATTGTTTCAAAATGTTTTTTGCTTATCCGCCCACAACCTACTAATCCAATTTTATACTTCATTGTACACTCCTTATTTTTTTCTTTTCTTATAATAATGACTTATATTAAAAATTCAAGTTAAAGTTTAGATTTTAAAATGTAGAAAAGTTATAACCTCTTTAATAACTTAAAAATATGTATTTTGTTAAAAAAATTACTGAATGAATATTTATCAAAAAAATTCTTGCAATTAAAGAATCTTCTGATATATTTTAGGCACATATAAGAAGAAACGCTTGTTTCTCACCTTTGCAGTATGGCTGCAGGGTTTATAGTTTTTTGAAACAGGCGGGTAATATACCCGCTTTTTTTAATATTAGTAAAAAAAAGGAGGTTCTGGTATCGGAAAAAGAAAAAAAACTAAAGCAGAAAAAATGAATGTTAATGATGAAATTAAGACGCGGAAAATGAGAGTTATTGGCAATGATGGGGAGCAGATAGGTGTTCTGGGTAGGAAAGAAGCCCTTTTGCTTGCTCAGGAAAAAGAGTTGGATTTAGTTGAAGTTGCACCAAATGCAAAACCACCAGTAGCAAAAATAATGGATTATGGAAAATTTAAGTATGAGCAGAAAAAGAAACAAAAGAAGAATATGAAGAAAAATAAAACACAACTAAAAGAAATTCAATTTGGTCCTAAAACCGAAGAACATGATTTTAATTTTAAAATGCGTCATATTAAAAGATTTCTTGAAAAGGGGCATCGCGTTAAAATAGGCGTCTATTTTAGAGGAAGAGAACTTGCTTATCTCGATAGAGGTGAGGAAATTTTGAATGAAATTTATGAAGATTTAAAAGATGATGTTGTATTACAAAAAGAGATTGAGAAACAGGGGCGTTTAATGTTCATGATTGTAGCTCCTAAATCATAATTATAGATAAAACTAAAGGAAGGAGTTTTTATGCCAAAAATGAAGACAAAAAAGGCAGCGGCAAAAAGATTTAAGGTTACTGGAAATGGGAAAATAAAAAGACCTAAGGCTAATAAAAGTCATAAATTGACCAAAAAAAATTCAAGGAGAAAGAGAAGATTAAGCGATAAAAAAGTTGTAAAAAAGAAAAAAAGAAAAAACTTGAAAAAGATGATGCCTTATAAATTTTAAAGGAGGAAAAAATGAGAGCAAGAAATACTATTGCTAATAAAAGAAAAAAGAAAAGAACATTAAAAAAAGCCAAAGGTTACTGGGGAGCAAAAAGTAAACTGTATAGATCAGCTAAGCAGGCTTATAGAAAATCATTATTGTATGCTTTTAATGATAGGAAAAAGAAGAAAAGAAATTTTAGAAGATTATGGATTTCCAGAATAAATGCAGCTGCAAGAAAAAATGATATGAAATATTCAAGATTTATTCACGGCTTAAAAAAAGCTGATATATCTCTTAATAGAAAAATGCTTTCAGAAATGGCAATTCATGATGAAAAAGGATTTAAACAATTGGTTGATATAGCCAAGAAAGAGTTGAATGGCTAAAATCGTTGCAAGGAACCGAAAAGCGAAACATCTATATCATATAGAAAATACTTATGAAGCAGGAATAGTTCTTCTCGGCACGGAGGTAAAATCCGCTCGTGCCGGAAGGATTAGTATAAAAGAAAGTTATGCACGGTTTTTTGATGGGGAACTCTACCTTGTTAATTCACATATTTCAGCATATAAAAATTCTTCAATATTTAATCATGATGAAAAAAGAATGAGGAAACTTCTTTTAAAAAAAAGCGAATTACAGAAACTGCACGGGAAAGTAACTCAAAAAGGTTATACACTAATACCTTTAAAGGCTTATTTTACTGAAAAAAAATTACTTAAAATTTCAATAGCACTAGCTAAAGGAAAAAATATTAGAGATAGGAGAGAGGAGATCAAAAAACGTGATATCAAAAGAGACATGAACAAGGCTTTGAAGGATAAAAAATATGAACGCTAAAAAAAATTTTTTTTTTATTTTAATATTTTTAATTATTCTTTTTTCTTACCAAATTTATTCTTATAATATTTTAAAAACTGTAAAGATTTATAATTCAAAATATTATCAGCTCAATCTATTATTTTCAAAAAATATTCAAAAATTTGATATATCTGCAAATGCGAAATATTTAGATATTTATTTTGATAACAATGTTTATAATGATTTTAAATTTTATTTGCCGATTAGTGTAGGAAATAATCGAATTCGTATTAATTTAAGAAATACTATTTCAAGTTATAAAGTAAAAAAATATAAAAATGTAATTAATTTAATTTTATATAAAAGAGACTTGAAGAAAGAAAAAAAAGTTGCCGGAAAAAAGCAGAATAAAACTTCCCAAACAAATAATTTAAAAAAGAATAATAAAGAAAAGGGAAAAATAACAATAACTAAAAAGGAACAGGGGCAACCTATATCTACAGGGAAAAATAAGGTTAAAAAATGGAAAATTATAATTGATGCAGGACATGGGGGCAGAGATCCTGGTGCAGTTGGTCCAGGTGGGATACAGGAAAAAGGAATAGTTCTATCTATAGCAAAAAAAGTGCACAAATTATTACAAAAATATAACAATTTTGATTTAATAATGACCAGGAAAACCGATTCTTTTGTTAAATTGCAAAATAGAGCGAAAATTGCAAATAATGCAGGTGGAGACCTTTTTGTGAGCATACACGCAAATGCTATTAGTGGATACAAACGCAGACGGAGAACAAAGGGAATAGAAACATATTTCTTAGCAGAAGCGAGTTCCGATAGGGCAAGAGAAGTAGCTATAAGGGAGAACGCTTCTTTAAAATATGAAATGGAGAATTATAAGAATGAATCCATGATAAAAAATATTTTATTTGATATGGCTGATTCTCAATATAAAAAAGAAAGTAGTGAAGTAGCGTATTCAATTCAAACAAATATGATAAATAGTATAAAATCGGTTGATAGAGGAGTTCAGCAGGCTCCATTTTATGTCTTGAGGATGGTTTCAATGCCTTCTGTACTGGTTGAAGTGGGATTTGTTTCTCATCCAACCGAGGTAAAATATTTATTGTCGGATTCTTATCAAGATAAAATTGCACGAACAATCGTAAAGGGAATTATAGAGTATTTTAATAAACGGGGAAAAATTTATGCAAGGAAGTAATATTGTAGTTGAAGAGATTCATGATCAAAATTTATATGAAAATTACTCACAAAAAATATCCGCTCATTTTCTTCAAAGCTGGAAGTGGGGGGAGTTTAAAAAAGAATATGGGTGGATTCCTGTAAGGGTTTTTTTTAAACATGAAAATAAAATAATTGGTCTTGCGCAGGTTTTAATAAAAATAATCAGGGATAAAAAGCTGTTTGCATATATACCGAGAGGTCCGGAGATAACGATTCATAATATAAATTTCTTAAAACAGATTTTTAATAATCTGAAAATTTTTATAAGAGAAACTTATTCTCAGATTGCATTTATCCGATTTGAAATGAATAACATGGAAAAAATAGAGGGAATGCAGGTCTCCCAAAATGAAAAAGTTATAGAATTTATAAAGAAGAACTATAAGAAAAGTCCCTATAATATACAGGTAAAGGATACCAGAAAACTGAAATTAATTGATAGTAAAAAATTATGGGATAATTTCAAGTCGAATCAAAGAAGAAAAATTAGAAAAGCAAAAAAGTATGATGTAAAAATTTATAAAACAAAATCTGAAAAAAAATTTAAGAAATGGTTTAATATTAATAAAAAAACAGCAAGTAGAGCAAATTATTTTATTCATCCCTATAGTTATTATAAAAAATATTTTAACAGTTTTATAAAAAATGATCTTGCAAATCTTTATGTAGCAGAATTTGAAAATAAAATTGTGGGTGGAATCATAGTAGTTTTATATAATAATGAAGCAATTTATCAATACGGAGCTTCTTTGAGACTCAAAAAAAATGTATATTCAAATGAAGCACTTCAATGGAAAGCAATAAAAGATGCTGAAAAAAAGGGTCTAAAATTTTATGATTTTTGGGGAGTATCTCCGGATGAAACAGATAAAAGTCATCCATGGCACGGTATATCAAAATTTAAAAGACAGTTTGGGGGCAAACATGTCACATACATTGGAGCTTATGATATCCCTCTTCATGGAATAAAATATTATATTTTAATAATCCTTGAAAAATTGAGAAAAAAATATTTAAAAATAAAAAAATATTTTAGGAAAAAATAAATGAAAAAGTTTCTTGCTCCTTTAGCCGGGTATAGTGATAGAGCAATGCGTGAAATCTGCGGTATGTATGGTGCGGATATCTGCTTTACTGAGATGATCAATGTTAATACAATAATTAATGTTCCTGATAAAGCAATTGAGCTTATGCAGATTGAAAATGAAAAATCTCCTGTAGCGGTACAGATCTTTGGAAAAGAAAAAGAGAATTTGAGTAAGGGAGCTGAAATACTTGATAAAAGAGGAGTAGATTATATAGATTTAAATTGTGGATGTCCTGTAAAAAAAATTGTAAAAACCGGAGCAGGATCAGCTCTGTTGAAAGATGAAGAGAAATTAAAATCAATTATTGGATCTTTAAGAGAGGTTATAAAAGATGCTGTTTTCAGTATAAAAATAAGATTGGGATGGGATTTTGATAATTTAAACTACCTTAGTGTAGGAAAAATAGCTGAGAAAGAAGGAGTGGATTTTATCACTCTGCATGCACGAACCCGAAGTCAACAATTTGGCGGAAAAGCCGATTGGCAGCATATAAAATATTTAAATCAACACTTGTCCATACCGGTAGTTGGAAATGGAGATATAATTTCATGGGAAGATGCTTTTAAAAAAAAAGAATTGAGTGGAGTTTCTGCAATAATGATAGGAAGAAAGGCCATAGAAAGACCCTATATTTTTTCTGAAATAGAGAAAAAACAGGATCTGAAACTAACAAAAAAAGAAATAAAAAATCTATTACTTCTTTGGTATAAGAAAAAAATGAAATATTATGAAGAGTACAAGGCTGTTAGAGAAATGAGAAAAATCGTGCATAGATTTATTAGGGGATACAGGTATTCAAAAAAATTAAGAGTTAAAATTAATGAAATAGAAGATTTTAATAGTGTAAAAAAATTATTTGAAAGATATTTGGATTCAGAATGATTAAATTTGATAATGCAACAAAAATATTTAATAAGAGTACTATAGGTGTTAAAGATATAAATATTGAAATAAACCAGGGAGATTTTGTTGGTGTTATTGGGCCAAATGGATCCGGAAAAAGTACACTCGTAAGATTGATTAATGGTTTATATTCTCCTTCCAAAGGGAATATTTATGTTGATGGTAAAAATACAAAAAAAGAAAAAGAGTTAGAGGAAATTAGGGAAAAAGTTGGGTTTGTTTTTCAGAATCCGGATAACCAAATTGTTGCAACTACTGTAGAAGATGAAGTTGCTTTTGGATTGGAAAATTTGCAGCTTGCCCCGGAAGAAATTGATAAAAGAGTAGATAAGGCTTTAAATTATGTTAATATGATTTCTTATAAGAGAAAATTAACAACAAATTTATCAGGTGGAGAAAAACAATTAATTTCTTTTGCTTCAATAATTGCCATGGAAACAAAATATATGATTTTTGATGAGCCTACATCTTTGATAGATAAATTTGGTAGAAACGAAATTATAAAAATTCTAAAAAAATTAAAAAAAGATAAGACGATAATTTTTGTATCCCATTTTTTAGAAGAAATATTTATTTCGGATAAAATTATAGTTATGAAGGAAGGAGAGATTGAGTTTTTTGATACTCCTTATAATCTGTTAAATAATGAAAAAATATTAAAATTAATAAAGTTTCCTTTACCTTTTTTATTAAAAATTGTTAAAAAATATGATTTAAGACCCGATAAATATGAGTTTTTACATGTTGTCAAAAAACTAAAGGAAAAAATTGATGAAAATAGAAGTTAAAAATTTATATCATATTTATTTAAAAGATACCCCCATGGAAACTTTGGCTTTAGAAAATATAAATTTAAAAGTAGAAAAAAATGAGATAATTGGAATTATTGGGAAATCGGGCTCCGGGAAATCTACTTTAATTCAACATTTTAATGGATTATTAAAACCAACCAAGGGAGATATTTATATAAACGGACAACCCATTAGTTCTAAGAAAAACATGAATGTGACATCAAAAATTGGTCTGGTTTTTCAATTTCCCGAAATGCAACTTTTTGAAGATTCGGTTTATGATGATATAGCTTTTGGCCCCAGGAATTTAAAATGGAGTAAAAAAAAGATCGATGAGGCTGTTAATTGGGCTGTAGATGAAATTGCCCCTAATTTAAAAGATAGATTTGAAGATTCTCCTTTTAAATTAAGTGGTGGGGAACAGAGAAAAACTGCAATTTGTGGAATTCTGGCAATGAAACCGAGAATGATATGTTTTGATGAGCCAACAGCAGGGATGGATCCAGCCTCGAAAAAAGATTTTTTTTCTCTCATGTGCAAGCTTAAAAAAGATGGAATTCAGATAATATTTATTTCTCATAATATTAATGATATTTTAAATTATTCTGACAGAATACTGATTATGGAGAATGGATTGATTGCAGAAGATATGCTCAAAAGTAGTTTAAAAGAAAATATTGAAATTTTAAATAAATATGAGCTTGATCTTCCCGATGTTTATAAGTTCAGCAAATACCTTTCAAGATATTTAGATATTTCTCCTATTCATGAGGAAGAAAAGTTAAATAGAATTTTGGATAGCTATTTAATTAATTCTTAAATCATTTAAAAATTCTTCTTCTCTTATATGAGCGCTTTTATTTTTAATAGATTTGTAAAGTTCTTTTTTCTTTCTTCTTATTAATTTAAATATAATTTTAATAACTTCTGTGTATTCCTTTAATGTATATTTTTTTTTAGCATGTATTATATCTCCTCTAATTTGTCTGGCATAAGTTTCTTTTTCTTTTAAATTTTTTTTATATTCATACCAGTTGATGTTATAATATTTTTTTAAGAATTTTATTAAGCCCTTGATGTTTACAGCTGAGCTCGTGTCAAATTTTTCCCAATAATATTGTGTTTTGTCATAATTTAAATTTACATCATTTGTAGCTATATTAAAAAATATATCTTTTGTAATTTTTTCATAATATATAAATAGTTCGATAATAATTTTTTCGAAAATCCATTTAATCATTGTATAAAATATAACAAAAATTATGAATTTTACAACAATATCTTTCGTAAAAAGAAATTAGTTGTAAAAGATCAGAAACACCTTATAATTGTAATGATAATTAAACAGGAGGTGTGATATATGTTATATAGAAAAATGAGTTCAACTGGCGATAAAGTATCTGTGCTGGGATTTGGATGTATGAGATTCCCAACAGATGATGATGGAAATATTAAAAAAAATGAATCTGAAAAAATGCTGGATTATGCAGTTGATAATGGTGTGAATTATTTTGATACAGCATGGCCATATCATGGTGAAAAAAGTGAACCATTTATTGGGAGCTATTTTCAGGATAATAGAAAAGATATATATTTGGCTACAAAACTACCGAGCTGGAAAATTGAGAAACCAGAAGATTTGGATGAATATTTTAAAAAACAGCTTAAAAGATTAAAAACAGATTATATTGATTATTATCTTCTCCATGCTTTAAATAAAAAAAGATGGGAAAAGCTCTTAGAAAATGATATTTTTGATTTTATTGAAGATATAAAAAAGAAAAATAAAATACGTGCTATTGGGTTCTCTTTTCATGGAAAACTTGAAACGTTTAAAGATATAATTGATTCTTATGATTGGGATTTTTGTCAGATTCAATATAATTTTATGGATACAGATTATCAGGCTGGACGTGAAGGCCTTAGATATGCAGCTGATAAGGGGATTGATCTTGTAATTATGGAACCATTAAGGGGGGGGATGCTTACAAATAACGTTCCAGAGGATATTCAAGAAATCTGGAATAATTTAGGCGAAAATTCTTCACCAGCAGAATGGGCTTTGAGATGGGTCTGGAATCATTCTGAAGTAACTGTCACTTTAAGTGGAATGAGTAACATGAACCATGTAAAAGAAAATGTTGATGTAAGTGATAAAGCAGCAGCTAATTCTTTAACAGATAAACAATTATCTATAATAGATAAAGTTAGAAAAACATATGATGAAAGAACCAGGGTAAACTGCACTAATTGTAAATATTGCATGCCATGTCCTAATGGAGTAAATATACCAGGGGCCTTTAGATTTTATAACAATGCTTATATTTACAATGAATTTGAAAGAATGAAAAATTTTTATAATAGAGCTCTGGATGATGACAGTAAGGCTTCAAAATGTATTGAATGCGGAGAATGTCTTGATAAATGTCCTCAAAATATTTCTATAATTGAAAAATTGAAAGAGGTAGCTGAAGCTTTTGAATAAAAAATAAATAAAAGAGGGGAAACCCTCTTTTATTTATATAAAAAAACACCACCATTATTGTTTCCATTGTTTATTGTTGTTTTAAATATCTCGCTCATTATTGGTTCTAAATCTTTCCTTGTAAGATATTTTGCAGTGATTTCAACATGATTATTTTCATAAATACGAATTTTAACAAAATTATAAAAAAAATTTTTATTTTTATAATTAATTAGGTTGTTTTTAGATGCTGCAATATAAGCTTTTTTATTTCCAATTGAATTTTTGGCAAAATATTCAAAAACATCCAGTGTCATTCCCCCTATAGCTTCAGGTGAATTTTTTATTTTTTTCCCCTTAGAAAAAAGATTACACTTACCATAATGGATTCTTACTTTAATTTCAGTACCAGATTTAATAGCGGTTATTAATTCTGAAAAGTTATTTATCTTCTTTGATTGACATCCAGTTGATAGTAATGATAGGAAAATTAAAAGAAATATTAAGAATTTGTTTTTCATGGGTACTCCTTTTATATTATATAAAAAAAATAACAGAGATTTTAAGATAATCAACTAATTAATTATATTTATATAATATAAATTATTGTAATATATACAAGATTGTGTATAATATATACGTTTGGTACGGAGTAAAGATGAATAATAAATATGTAAATTATATTAATATTTTTATTATCTTCCTTTTTTTTATTGTAAGCTGTAAAGGAGAAAATAATATGAAAAAAAATGAAAATATTTTAAAAGATTTAAATAAAGAAGAAAAAGATGTAATTATAGATAAAGGGACAGAAGCACCTTTTACCGGCAAATTTAATAAGTATAAGGATAAGGGAACCTATATCTGCAAAAGATGTAGACTTCCTCTATATAAATCTGAAAACAAATTTGATTCAGGGTGTGGCTGGCCGAGTTTTGATGATGAAATTGATGTTGCTGTTACAAGAAAACCGGATAAAGATGGAATTAGAACAGAAATATTATGTTCTTATTGCGGGGCACATCTGGGACATGTATTTGAAGGAGAAGGATATACGAAAAAAAATGTCAGACATTGTGTAAATTCAATTTCCATGGACTTTATACCTTTAGAAAAAAAATTAAAGAGAAATAGAGCTATTTTTGCTGCGGGGTGTTTTTGGGGAGTTGAATATTTATTTAAAAAAGCTGAGGGTGTTTTAGATACAAGAGTTGGGTATTCAGGAGGGGGTTATGATAATCCTACCTATGAGGATGTATGTAGTGGAGAAACGGGGCATGCAGAGGCAGTAGAAGTTATTTATAATCCTAATATAATAAGTTATGAAGATTTGGTTAAGTTGTTTTTTGAAATACATGATTTTACACAGGTTAACCGGCAGGGGCCGGATATTGGAACTCAATATAGATCTGAAATTTTTTATATCACTGAAAAAGAAAGAAAAATAATCAAAACTTATATTAAAATTTTAGAGAAGAAAGGATATGAAGTTGCAACTCAAGTATCAAAGGCTGATCGATTTTGGGTTGCTGAAAAATATCACCAGGATTATTATGACAAAACCGGGAAAAATCCTTATTGTCATGTTAAAAAAGATATTTTTTAGTCATGGAAAGGAAGTTTATGTTAAACAAAATGATTTTGAAATCTTTTGGATTGGTTTTTTTTATATTTTTATTTTTAAATTGTATTTTTGGTTTAGAGAATTTATCACGGGTAGAATTTGATTATTATTATAACTCTGATCAATCAAATTTTTATGATGGATATTTTAAAAATGATTTTTTATATAAAGATAATTATTTAGAAATAAAAAATAGAACATTTTTGGGTTCAACAGAAGAAAATTTTTATTTTTTGGATTCTGCATATGGAGAGTTTTATATAAAGAATCTTATGGTTGGTGCTAAGGGTACTTATAATTCAAGTGATGATGTTGGAAGTCTGGACAAATATTCTTTTCCCTTACTGAAAAAGGATAAAAATATTTTTATATTAGATAGTCTTTCCTATAGAGATTTTTTTACAGTAAAAGATAATGCTTATGAGTTGTATGAGTATATCCCAATTAATTCAATCTATGGAAGTTTTGAATTTTATAATTTTAAACTCTCCGGGGAAACTTTTAATGCTACTCCTGAAAATTTAGATGAAGATGAAAACCTAAAAGAGTTAGAATTTTTTGAAGATTTTAATCTTTCTTTAGTATATGAATATGGGGAGGTTAAAAATGGCTTGTTCTATTGTAGTGGTTCTCTTGGAGATTATTATTACAAAAAAGTAGAAGAAGATTTGAATGGTAACGGCAATTATTTTGATGATAAATATAAAGATATTTTAATATATGCTCTCGGCATAGAGGATTTTCACTTAAATTTTGGTTTATATAATTATGAACAGTTCCATTTCATCACATCGAGATATAAATTTAAAAGGGATGAAGATGAATACTATATCTATCTTGATTCTAATTTTTTGAATGATACTCTTTCTTTCTATTTTACATATAATTATGATATTCAAACTTATTTACATTATAGTTACAAGCAGGAAGAAAAAGATTATTTTCTGGCAATGGCTAAATTGTTCAGGATCGATCCTTTAAAATTCAATCTTATGGCAGGGTTCAGAGATATTTATGATAACAATAAAAATTATAGAGGTGGATATTACAATTTAAAAATAACCTACCCACATAAAATAGCAGATTTCTATTTGTCAATTGGTAATACCATGTTTAATAATCTCTGGAATAGCTGGTATATTTATCCGGAAAATGATAATTTTGTTCTACATTTTGGTTTCAGCAAAAACTTTAAATTTAATATATGAAAAAAAAAAGAAATGTATTTCTTTTAATTTTGGTAATTGTTTGGATGAGATATTTGTTTCCGATAGACTATTCAAATATTAGTAAACAGTGGTATAAGAAAGAGATGGTCAAGTTAATTTTAGAACTATCTGAGATTGCAAAAAATGAAAATAGTTCTTTTGAAATTCATGTTCAAAACGGGGTTTTCCTTTTAGATAGTGAAAAAAAAATAGAAGATAATTATTTCAATCTCGTATCTTCTTTTACACATGAGGTTGAAAATTTGAACTTCTTTTCACATACAGGCATAAAAAATAAAATGGAAATGGTGAAAAAGAATAATATTGATATTAATTTAATTGGATACGGCAGAAAAAGGGAGTTTGTGAATAAATTAATTAAATTTGCAAAAAGTCATGAATATGGCATGTATATTTCAAATAATTTTAAGTTAAACCAATTTCCAGATAAAAAAATTGAAACCCGAATAAAATTTAATGATATTAAATCATTTTTATATCTAATAAATCCTGAAAAATATTCAAAAGTAGATAATTTGATAGAGGATATTATAAAATCGGGATACAAACTGGTTTTTATAGACCCTTTTTTTAAAAGCAAGATAATCAGGAGAAATTATATAAAGAAAATGAAACAAAATGATATAAAAATAATTGCTTACATGAGCATAGGAGAAGCTGAGAATTACAGATATTATTGGAAAAATGAATGGAATAGTAATTCTCCTCACTGGATTATTAAGCATAATGAAAACTGGCCCGGTGGATTTTTTGTTAAATACTGGAATCCTATCTGGAAAAAAATTTTGGGAGAATATCTCCATAAAATAATTTCTGCAGGTTTTGATGGAGTTATTTTTGATGTAGTTGATAGTTATGAATATTTTTAATGGGAGATATCGTTGTTTAAAATAGGTAAAAAAACTTATTATGGTTTTTTTGAAACACTTGTTGGTGTTTTTGTAATATTTTATTTTTTTTATTTATCTACTCCAATGAAGATGAGTTTTTTAAATTTAAATATCCATCCTTTTTTGATAATCGTAGCGATCATTTCTATTAGATATGGAAATATAATGGGACTTTTTTCTTCTTTTCTTTCTTCAATTTTTTATCTTTATGCTTATCTTGATTCAGGGAAAGATTTATATTTATTTTTTACAGATTTAAATAATTATAAATTTCCCTTAATGTTTATCGCTACATCAATTGTTTTAGGCAAATTCAAAGAAAATAAAGATAAAGAAATTAACGCTTTAAAAAAGAAAAATAAATTTCTCGAAAATAAATATCAAAAGTTAAAAGAAATTAATGAAAAAAATAGTTTCATAAAAGAAGAGTTAAAAAAGAGGATTATTAGTTCCGATACAAGTCTTTATTCATTATATGAAATAGTCAATAAACTTGATAGACTTGAAATTGAACAGATATATACAGAGCTCATGGGAATTTTAATTAAATTTATAAAAGCCAAAACAGTTTCGTTTTTTGTTTTTGATAAAGGGAAAAATATTTTAAGGTTAAAAGCAAGATATGGTGGCAAATCAAAACTTGAAAGATCGAGTAATGTTCATGGATATCAATGTTTAAAAGAAGCTGTTTTGAATGAGAAATTTGATAAAAATAAAAAATACTGCAGGATAGGATATCCACTTCTTGTATCGCCGATAAAATATAATAAAGAAATTATTGGAGTTATTGCAGTTGAAGAAGTCGAATTTGAAATGCTCAGTGAATTTACTAAAAATTTGTTTAACTTAATTATAAAATGTGCCGATAAATTTTTATATTTTGCTATAAAAGAAGATAAAAGTTTGTCAAATAAATATTATAAAAATACTAAAATATTAAAATATAAATATTTTAAAAAAAGATTAAAAGAAGAAAATAGAAGGCTGGAAGAATATGGCATGGAATTTGTTCTTTTTAAATATAGAGTAGAAAATTTTAATATAAAGGAAATAAATCTAATTCTTAAAAATATTGTTAGGAATGTTGATGTAATTTCATTCAATAGAGAAAAGAGTATTCTTAATATTCTTATGCCCGCCACTCCATCTGAGTTTGCAGAAAACATTGAAAAAAGAATATTAAACAAATTTGATTACAGGATAGATAAAATAAAATGAGTTTTGTAAGAAAAATAATTCTTTTTATAGGTATTTTATTTGTAATAGGGGTTTTTGTACAGATATTTAGAGTCCTAAATTTTTCAGAATTTTTTCAGGTAAAACAGGAATACATTAAAGAGGATTATTCCCCTGTTTCATCAAAAAAAATAACAAAAAAATATAGTAAAATATTGGTTATTAATTCATTATCTGATTCCGAGAATTCTGTTTTCAACAATTTGAAAAAAACATTTGACTATTCTAAGATAAATTATGATGTTATCAATATTGAGGAAATTAATGAATTGAGAAATGAAATTAATAAAAAGAAGCCCTCAATGGTATTAATTGTTACGGAGAAAGTTGATAACTTTGATGAAATAGGAATATTTAATAAATATCTAACAAAAGGTGGGAAAATAGCCTTTTTAATAAGAAATTCAAATAATATTTTTAATAAGATGGCAG
>CAZUKV010000003.1:0-51784 GCA_964621075.1 uncultured bacterium
TTGATTCTTCAGCAGTTCCAAATCCTGCATACTGTCTCATTGTCCACAATCTACCACGATACATAGTAGGATAAACTCCTCTTGTAAACGGATATTTACCTGGAAATCCTATTTGGCCGATATATTTTTCTTCAATCTCTTCTTCTGGTGTATATAATCTTTCAACTTCACCTGTTGAATTTTTGAATTCTTCTTTTCTTTCAGGAGCTCTTTCAAGAAACTTTTTTAGTTTTCCATTTTCCCATTCTTTTTTCTTTTTATCAATTTTTTTATAATCAGACATAATAACTCCTTTAACTATTTTTTATAATATTTTTTGTTTCCTTGGCTATCATTAATTCTTCATTTGTTGGAATAACCATGATTTTTACTTTAGAATTATCTTTTGAAACAACAGCTTTCTTTCCTCTAATTTTATTTTTCTCTATATCAAGCTCTATTCCTAAAAATTCCATATCTTTACAAATCGCTTCTCTACTTTCCCATCCATTCTCTCCAATCCCTGCAGTAAACACAAGAGCATCTAACCCATTCATTGCTGCTATATAAGACCCAACATATTTTTTAGCTTTATAATGAAGTATATCAAGAGCAAGCTGTGCTCTATGATTGCCCTTTTCCCATGCAGCAACTTCCACATCTCTTGCATCGTTTGAAACACCAGATATTCCTTTTAATCCACTTTTTTTATAGATAATTTCATGAATTTCATCTGCAGTATAGCCTTCCTCTCTAATAAGATGTGTAATAATTCCAACATCAAAATCTCCGGATCTTGTACCCATAGGAATACCACAAACAGTTGAAAATCCTAAAGAAGTATCAACTGAATGTCCGTTCTCTACAGCACTAAATGATATTCCATTACCCATATGACATGTTATTATTTTTGAATCTTTAAACGGTTTGTTTAACATTTTAGCTGCTTCAACAGCCACATAATGATGAGAAGTACCATGAAAGCCATATCTTCTGATACCTTTTTCTTCATATAATTTATAGGGAAGTGGATATATATATGCTTTTTCCGGTAAATGTGAATGAAAAGAAGTATCAAAAACAGCAACATTAGGAACTTCTGGAATTAATTCTTTTATTGCTTTAACACCTGAGAGATTATTTGGATTATGTAAAGGTGCAAGATGATTTAAATCTTTTAACTCTTTTAAAATATTATCAGTTATTAAAATCGAAGTTTTAAATTTTTCTCCACCATGAACATATCTATGTCCCACAGCATCAATCTCTTTGAAATTTTCAATTACACCCTCTTCTGGATCAATTAAAAGGTCCAAAACCTCTTTTAAACCTTCTTTATGATTATTAATATCAATATTCTTTTTGTTTTTATTACCATCAATTTTCCAGCTTAATTCTGAATCATCAAGGTTTATTCTCTCTACCAGTCCTTTAATTTTGGTTTCCTCATTTTCAAGATTCATAAGTTGAAACTTAATTGAGGAACTTCCTGCATTAATAATTAAAATATTCATAAACTTTCTCCCTCCAGAGTTTTTAATTTTATTAGTAAAGATCCATTAATTTTATTTTCATTAAAATCTGAGTTAATAAACAGATATTTCACATAATCTTTTACTATTTGGTTTTTTATTTTGTTTATATATCTCTTATTTATAAATATCAATAAATTGTTTTTATTTTTATCAATATATTTTTTATATAAATTATAATTTTTGTCATTACCCAAATTATAATTATTATTCTCATCAGTATAAATTCTCATAAATTCATAATTATCAAAAAAATATAAATTATCACTTTCAACATAATAAAAGGGTTTCTTTAATTTGATAATCCTATCTGTATAAAGATTTAGTGCTAAAAATCCAGCCAACCCCCTAATTTCCATTGTTTTATATTTTAAATCATTATAACTTCTATTTTCAAAATCCACAGGGTATCTCATTTTTAATCTATTTTCAATTTCTTCAATTCTATTTTTATCTATTCCCTGTATAATTCCAAACAAATTTTTATTTTTTAAACCTATAAAAAACCTTCCATTTAATATATCAACAAAATCATTTTCAAAATCAACTCCTGTGTTTATAAAAAGATTATTCTTTTTTTGAAAATATTTTTTATAAATTTTGGATTTAGAAATATATCTTTTAAATTGTAGATAATGTTTTTCTAATTTATTAATATTCCCATCTATATAAAAATCAAATCTATCAGGGATTTTCTTCATATTTATTTTGTTATCCTTACATTTTATATCAATATAATTATTTGGAATTTTATAGTCAATTTTTACTAAATTATTTTTATTGATATATTTTATGGTTCCAAAAATATTGATATTTTGTAATAGTTCATGTGGGTATATTTTTTTCATTTTTACAAAGTATAAAATATCTTCTTTTTTCGAAAATGGTTTTTTCAAATTATTTTCATTATAAAAATTAGTTTTTTCAAATTTATAAGATTTATTATTGGTTAAACATAATAAATTTGACTTTGTTAATCCTATTTTATCAAAAAATCTTGTAAAAAAAGATAATTCAGTATAAAGATAATATCTATTATCACTATCTATAGATAAATAAAAATCTTTAAAAGAAAATAACTTCACTAAAAAATTATTTTTTAATTTTTTTAATTGTTTGTTATTAATATTTTCAATATCCAGTTTTAATAGATCTTTAAAATTATTAATTTTGAATACAACTTTACTATCATCCGGTAAATAATTAACAGGATTCAATGTATTGAAATAATTATATGAAAAGATTAATCCTATTAAAAAAATTATAAAAAATAATATTAAAAAAATTTTTTTCATAAAAATCCCTGGGTATTTCTCTGGTGTGCCCGAAAGGATTCGAACCTTCAACTTGCAGATCCGGAATCTACCGCTCTATCCAATTGAGCTACGGGCACGACTTCGTAAGTAATTATATATTTTTATTAATTATTGTCAAGAAAAGTAATGTCCTTTAAATTCCTAATCTCCCTTATATAATGCATTTACTTTACTCTCCCATATATCTTTTTTTATTGTTTCAATTTTTTTGTCTTTAATTTTATTTTTTACTAAATGAAAAATAATAAATTTCTTATTATTTTGATTTTTAAAATGAATTTCTTTTTTTATATTTATTTCAAAATTTTCTAAAATATCCAATATTTTTTTATAGTTAGATGGAATATTTATAAATGAAAATACCCCATTTTTATTTAACAGAAATTCTACAATATTAAAGAGCTGATTCAACTTTAAATATTTATCATATATTGCAAAATTTTTGTTTTTATATTTGCTTAACCTGCCATGCCCATATTTTCTATAAGGAGGATTAGATATTATTAAATCAAATGTCTCCGAAAGAAATTTTTTATAAATTCTATTAATATTTTTATTATAGACTTTTATATTTTTAAAATTGTTATATTCAATTCCTTTTTTAATTAATTTTGAAAATTCCTGTTGAAGTTCTACAGCAGTAATTTGAGAATCAGGTAATTCCCGAGAAAATAAGAAAGAACAAATACCTGTTCCAGCCCCAATATCTAAAACTTTCTTTATATTTTTTTTAGGAGAATAGATAAATAAAAGAATAGAATCTACAGAAAATCTATACCCCTTTTTAGGCTGATAAATATAGATATTTCCAATTCCATCCAGAGTATAATTTTCATTGTTTAACTGCATTAATACGATTAACTGCTCTTCTTAAAGCATATTCAGCTCTATCTTTATTGATAGATTCATCCTTAGATTTTAATCTCCGGGCAGCTCTTTTTTTTGCTTCTTTTGCCCTCTGTAAATTAATTTCTTTTTTAAATTCAGCAGACCTAACAATTAGTTCAATATAATCAGGTTCTACCCGGCAGATCCCTCCGGATATAGTCATTTCCTGACTCTTTCCAGATGATTTTGCAAATTTTATGATACCAACTTCTAAAGGTGTTATGAGGGGAATGTGGTTATTTAACACAGAAAATTCCCCTTCCATTCCAGGTAATATAACCTGTTTTAATTCATCTTCATATTTAATACCTTCCGGTACTAAAACCTTAATTTTTAATTTCTCAGCCATTTCTACACCTTTTATTTTTTATCTTTTTTTTCTTTTTTCTTACTTTTTTTAGTGGTTTTCTTTTTTTTATTGCTTTTTTTCTTATCTTTATTTTGTTTCTTCTTTTCATCTTTCTTATTTTTTTCTTCTTGTTTCTTCTTCTCATCTTTCTTATTTTTTTCTTCTTGTTTCTCTTTCTTGTCCGGTTCTTCTTCTTTTTTATCTTTAGAATCACCTTTTATTTTTTTTGCTTTCTTAACAGCTTCCTCTATAGAACCAACCATGTAAAAAGCCTGCTCTGGTAGGTCATCATGTTTTCCTTCAATAATTTCTTTAAATCCTTTAATTGTATCTTCAAGAGGTACATATTTACCTTCCATTCCTGTAAATTGTTCAGCTACAAAAAATGGCTGTGATAGGAATCTTTGAATTCTTCTTGCTCTTTGAACTGTTGTTTTATCTTCTTCAGACAATTCTTCCATCCCAAGAATCGCAATTATATCCTGGAGTTCCTGATATCTCTGTAATATTCTCTGAATTTCTCTTGCTGTTTCATAGTGTTCTTCTCCAACTGTTTCTGGTTTTAATATCGTTGATGAAGAAGATAGAGGATCAACTGCAGGATATATACCGAGTTCAACAATTTTTCTTGACAGTTCTGTAGTAGAATCCAAATGTGCAAATGTTGTAGAAGGTGCTGGATCTGTATAATCATCAGCAGGTACATAGATAGCCTGTATTGAAGTAATAGACCCTTTCTTTGTTGATGTAATTCTTTCCTGAAGGGCTGCCATTTCAGAAGCAAGTGTGGGTTGATACCCCACTGCAGAAGGCATTCTACCCAATAGAGCAGAAACTTCTGAACCTGCCTGTGTAAATCTAAATATATTATCTATAAATAAAAGAACATCTTTTTGCTCTACATCTCTAAAATATTCTGCAATAGTTAAACCGGTCAAACCAACACGCATTCTTGCTCCAGGAGGTTCATTCATCTGTCCATATACAAGAGCAGCTTTTTCAAGGACTCCCGATTCTTTAGTTTCAAGCCATAAATCATTGCCCTCACGTGTTCTTTCACCAACTCCGGAAAATACAGAATATCCTCCATGTTCTGTAGCAATATTTCTAATTAATTCCATAATCAAAACTGTTTTTCCTACACCAGCCCCACCAAAAAGTCCAACTTTTCCTCCTTTTTTATAAGGGGCAAGTAAATCTACTACTTTAATTCCTGTTTCAAGAATTTCTTCAGATGTTTCCTGTTCTTCAAGAGTAGGTGTCGGTCTATGAATTGGCCAGCTTTCCTCCGTTTTAATTTCTCCCTGTTCATCTATTTGATCTCCGGTTACATTTAATATCCTACCCAGAACCTCTTTTCCAACAGGTGTTGAAATAGGACTTCCGGTATCAATTACTTCTGTTCCGCGAACCAACCCATCGGTTGATCCCATTGATATAGTTCTACAAATATTATCACCAAGATGCTGTGCTACTTCCAAAACTAATGTTTTATCTTGGTGCTCAATTTCCAATGAGTTATAGATTGCTGGTAATTTTCCCGGGGGGAAAACTACATCTACAACCGGTCCCTTTACAGTAAAAACTTTTCCTTTATTCATTATTTATCCCTCCAAAGCATTTGCTCCACCAACAATTTCATTTATCTCGGTTGTTATCTCAGCCTGTCTCTTTCTGTTAGCTTCTTTTGTTAAATTTTCAATCATGTCATTAGCATTATCAGTTGCTGCATCCATGGCTGCCATTCTTGCTCCATGTTCACTTGCAAGCGATTCAAGAGATATTCTGTAAGCCTCCGCTTCCAGATACTCATTTATGGAGTAAGTAAGCATTGTTTTTATATCAGGCTCGGTAATATAAATCTTTCTCATTTCTTCTTTTTTCTCTTCGGAGATTTCTTTTTCTTCTTCTTTTCTTGGGAGAAATTTTTCAGTAGTAACTTTTGATACAATACTATTTTTAAACCTGTTAAAAACAAAAATTACTTCTTGAATATTTTGATTTTCAACAAAATAATCTGCTAAGTAATTTGAAATTTTCTTAGTTATATTATAGTTTAACTCATCAAAAATATCTATATAAGCTTTTTCATAGTTATAACCATGTCTGTCATAATGCTTTTTTATCTTTTTCCCGATTAACACAACTTTACTATTTGGATTATTATTTATCAGTTCTTCCGACTTTTTAATTATTCTGCTATTAAAAGCTCCACACAATCCTTTATCCGATGTTATAAAAACATATAGAGGCTCTCCTTCTTCACGTTTCTTATAAAACGGATGGTCGGTTATTATATGGAAATTAATAGTTTGAATTAAATTTATAAGAGAATCAGCATAGGGTCTTAAAGACATTAATTTTCGCTCTGTTCTTCTCAATTTAGCTGCAGCGACCATGTTCATTGCTTTTGTAATTTTTTTTGTCTTTTTTACACTACCAATTCTTTTTCTTATTTCTTTTAAACTAGCCATCTTTTGGCCCCTTATTCCTTACTTTTCTGATTTTCTTTCTCATCAACTTCTTTTTTACTATTACCTTTTTTATCTTCATCAGCACTCTCTGTTTTTTCTTCTTGCTCCTTGTTTTCCTTTTCTTTTTCTTTATCAATATATTTAGAAGCATAAACTTCTTTAAAATTTTTAATTATTTTATTGAGTTTTTCTTCAGTTTCTTCATCAAGTTCCTCTTTTTTTTCTATTTTTTCTATCAATTTGGAATTTTTTGTTTTAATATAATCTACTACTTCCTTGACAAAATCCCTAACCTTTTCAGTATCCAAATCATCAAGATGTCCATTAACACCAACAAAAATTTCTAAAATTTGGTCAACTACTGCCATTGGTTCAAACTGCCCCTGTTTTAGAAGTTCTACCAATCTTTCTCCTCTTGTCAGCTGAGCTTTTGTTGATTCATCGAGATCCGCTCCAAATTGTGCAAAAGACTCTAATTCACGGTACTGTGCTAATTCTAATCTTAAATCTCCTGCAATCTGTTTCATCGCCTTAATTTGTGCATTCCCACCAACTCTTGATACCGAAATTCCAACATCAACAGCAGGTCTTACACCTGAATAAAAAAGTTCTGATTTAAGATAGATCTGTCCATCGGTTATTGAAATTACATTTGTAGGTATATATGCTGATACATCTCCTGCTTTTGTTTCTATAATTGGTAATGCAGTTAAAGACCCTCCTCCTTCTTCCTCATTCATTTTTGCTGCTCTTTCAAGTAACCTTGAATGAAGATAAAAAACATCTCCCGGATAAGCTTCTCTTCCCGGAGGCCTTCTCAAAAGTAAGGACATTTCTCTATATGCAACAGCGTGTTTGGACAAATCATCATATATAATAAGAGCATCTTCACCTTTATCCCTAAAGTATTCCCCCATAGCACAACCTGCATAGGGTGCTATGTATTGCATAGGAGTGGGGGCACTTGATGTTGCAGAAACAATTACAGTGTATTCCATGGCTCCATGCTTTTTTAAAGTCTCAACAAGTCCTGCTACAGTTGATCTTTTTTGACCAATAGCAACATAGATACATTTCACATTATTATTTTTTTGATTTATTATTGTATCAATTGCTATAGCAGTTTTACCTGTCTTTCTATCCCCAATTATGAGTTCTCTTTGTCCTCTTCCAATGGGAATCATTGAATCTATAGCTTTGATGCCCGTTTGCAGGGGAACTTTAACAGGTTGACGATAAACAATTCCGGGCGCAATTTTTTCAATATTAGATTCTTCGCTTGTATTAATTTCACCTTTTCCATCAAGAGGTTCAGCTAAAGGATTAACAACTCTTCCTAATAATTCTTCTCCAACTTTTGTTTTTAATATTTTTCCCGTTGTCTTTACTTTATCTCCCTCTTTAATCATTCTCGATTCTCCAAAAATAACTACCCCAACAGTATTTTCATCTAAATTAAGTACAAGTCCTGATAGTCCGGAATCAAATTCTACCAATTCTGAAGCCATTGCATCTTTCAAACCATAAACTTTTGCAATTCCATCTCCAACTTCAATAACAGTACCAACTTCTGAAATATCTGTCTCTTTATCATAGCCTTCAAGCTGTTTTTCGAGAATTTCTTTTATTTCATCTGATTTAATTTTCTTCATGGGCCTCACTCACCTCTCAAAACTTTTTTCAAATTATTCAAATAACCTTTAATGCTTCCATCATAAATTTTTCCACCCATTTCAAGCATTATTCCACCAATTAAATCTTTGTCTATATCAACTTCAATATTTATTTTTTTGTAATCTTCAAAATTTTCATTTATAACTTCTCCAATTTCTTTTTTCCTTTTTTTGGAAATTTTATATGGTGAAGTAAGAAAAACATCTAATATCCCCTTATGACTTTTATTAATTGATATATATTTTTCTAAGATATGTGGATATATTTTCATTCTATCTTTTTCAACTAATATTTCAAAAAAATTTAATAAAAATTTTTCATTTTTGTTACCTTTAATAATTTCATGCAAAATTGAAATTTTATTTTCTTCTGATATTTCAGGATTTATCAACACTGAATGAAATTCTTCATTTTTATTATATTCTTTATTGACTTCTCTCAAAAAGGATAATACTTCATCATTGATCCCCTTTTTTTTTGCAGTATTAAATAAGGCAACAGCATATTTATTAGCTATTGGATCACTGATCAATGTTCTCACCAAGTCCTTTTAGAAAATCATCAATCATCTTTTCATGCTTCTTTTTGTCAATTTCTTTTTCAATGATTTTTTCAGATATTCTTACTGCAATTTCTGCTGTTTCTTTTCTAAGTTCATCTTTTGCTTTTTCGATCTGTAATTTAATTTCCTGATCAGTTTTCTTTTTTATATTTTCGGCTTCCTCTTCAGTTTTATCTAAAATTTTCTTTTTTTCTTTTTCAGCTGTCTCAATAATATCCTTTTTTATTTCTTCAGCTTTTTCATAAGCCTGTTTTAACTGCTCTTCATATTTTTCTTTTAATTTTCTGGCCTCGCTTTTCAAATCATCAGCTGAATCAATTTTGTTTTTTATCTCTTCTCTTCTTTTATCAATCATATCAATCACAATATCATACACATATTTTTTGAGTAAAAACAATAAAATTAAAAAACTAAATGCTTGAAAAACTGTTGTCCAATTCAAATTCATATTAAAAACCCTCTTTTTCTAAAAAATTAACTTGGAGCAACAACAAATATTAAAAGCAAAGCAATAACAAGAGAATAAATACCTGTTGATTCGGATACAGCCTGCCCAACAAGCATTGTTCTTGTTAAAAGGCCGCTTTCTTCAGGTCTTTTTGATATTCCCTCACATGCTTTTCCAGCTGCATATCCTTCACCAATTCCCGGTCCAATAGCTCCAACTCCCATTGCAATTCCAGCACCTAAAAGGGCTGCACTTCTAATAATATGATCACCTTTTATAGCAGCTTCCTGTAAAACTTCCATTAAATTTGTCATAAGATTTCTCCTTTCATAAATTATCTATATTGTGTAAATTAATAATAACGAGATTACCAATGCATAAATACTTGTAGATTCAGCAACAGCCTGTCCAATTAACATGGTTCTAAATATCGTCGGTTCATTATGAGGACTTCTACCAATCCCCTCAACTCCTTTACTTGCTGTATACCCTTTTCCAAGTCCAGTTCCTAAAGCTCCAAACCCCATGCATATTCCAGCGCTTAGTATAGCAGCAGGTTTAACAATTGATGTAGTTTGCTCTGGAGAGGAAAAAATTAATAAAATAGCAACTATTAGAGCATATATACTGGAAGATTCAATTATAGCCTGCCCAATTAACATAGACTTCATTATTTTATCCTGAACCCCTGGTTGTCTGGCAGAAACCTGTACAGCTTTACCACCTGTATGTCCTTCTCCAATTCCTGCACCAATAGCTCCAACTCCCATTGCAATTCCAGCACTTAAGAATGTAATTATTTGACCTAAGTTACCCATTCTTACTCCAATCAATTTTTAGTTATAGAGATATATGTCATAGATAGAATTGCAAATACAAAAGCCTGTATTGCTCCAATAAATAATCCAAAAAAACCATATACAGCTGGGCCTAAAAACAATAGGATCCAACTTGTCCACCAGCTTTTTAAAAACATTGTAAATGCAACCCAAATTATAACCGAACCACCAAATATATTTCCAAATAAACGAAATATTAATGATAAAAATTTGCCAATTTCTCCTACTATATTAATGGGAAATAAAAACCAAACAGGTTCAAAAAACTCTTTTATAAATCCAAAAAAACCATTATATCTGATACCTGAATATACTGTAACAAAAAGAACCAAAATCCCCAACCCCATGGGCGTATTCAAATCTTTTGTTGGTTCCTCAATAATTGGCACAATCCCTATCCAGTTTGAAATTAACACAAAAATAAAAATAGTAAGTATGAAAGGAAGATATTTCCTATGATTTTTTCCAATTGATTCTTTAACAAGTCCATCAAAAGAATCTATAATTAATTCTAAAAGAGCCTGTCCTCTTCCAGGAATTTTATTTATTTTTCTTTTTAAAAGAAAAAACGCAATTAATATTACAAATATTACAATCCATGTCATAATCAAAGTATAATGATTAAATGTAATATCCAATCCAGCAATATTAAAAGAGGTTGTATCTATTGACCCAACTTCATGCATCTTCTTCTCCCTTATCTTTTTTGCTCATAAAAAAAGCAAATGATAAAATATAAATATATGAAAAAACGATTCCAATAATTGTTGCATACCCACTTAATTTTTCAAACATAAATGATAAATATAAAATTGCTGCAATTAATGCATATCGAATTATATAAAAAATATATGAAAAACTGGACTTTTTATTTCCTTTTATTATTTTTTCATTTTGAATAGACAATAGTTTCCAATTCAATAACATTGTAACAATTCCTAACAAAAAACCTAAACTCCAATTTAAACCTACAAAAATATACAAAATTACAGAAACAATTAAACCTAAAAAAATTAAAACTTTATTTAAAAGAATTTTCATCATCGAATAATTCATAACCAAACCTTTTCGTGAATATTATCACAGCATGCGTATATGTCAATTATTTTCAAGAAAATTATACTTGTTAGTGCCAAATAAATCAATGATAAATTCATTTTTTATCCATTTCTTCTAAATATTTTTTATATATTTTATATGAATTATAACCAGCTGAAAATAATCCTATAAAAATCCCTAAGGTTGTAAAAATACCACTATTTGAAAAAAATTTCTTATCTACATAGGATCCTAAATATAAAAATATTACAATAGAAGCAATTATAACAAAAGATACCTGCGAAAATATATAAAAATATTTTAAATAATTTTTATCATCCATTATTTCGACATATTACATTTGCCCTGTAAAACTGCACCTTCCTCAATAATCAATTTAGCTGATTCTATATCTCCGAGTACTTTTGCAGATTTCTGAAGTTTTAAATCAGAATCTGAAATTATATTTCCTATTACTTCTCCACCTACAATAATATTTGATGCAGTTATATCAGCCTCAACTACAGCACTTTTACCCACAACTACTGATCCAGCTTCAATTTTTCCCTTGAAATTTCCTTCTATTCTTATGCTGCCTTCTACTTTCATAGTTCCTTCATAATTTGATTTTTCACCAAGAATTGTATTCATATCATAACTGTCTTTAGCCATATTTCCTCCCACTAATTTATTTCATAATTTTTTTATCATTTAGTCTTAAACCATATTTTTCAGGATCTACAGGAATATTTAATAAATTTACCTGGTAATGAAGATGCGGCCCTGTAGTATTACCGGTAATTCCAACTTCAGCAATTTTATCTCCAATATTAACTTCATCTCCAACTGTTTTGAATATACGTTTGTTATGCGCATAAATAGTAACAAAACCCCACTTATTATAAATATATAGAACCTTACCCATATTTGAATTTTCTTCAATTTTAATTACTTTTCCACTTGATCCTGCTCTAATAATTCTCCCCTCAGGAGTTACAATATCAACAGCTGGATGAAATTCCTTTTTCCCGGTAAAAGGAGATTTTCTTTTACCAAACCTTGAAGATATCCATCCACTAACCGGAATAAATTTAGGAGTAGCAAGATTTAGATAACTATCTCTTGTAACATAATTATACTCTTTTAATTTGTTACCCACCCATTTTTTTTCATAATTTTGATAATATTCACTATTATTATCTATTTTTTCACCTATATTTACTCCCATAATACCAGATATTTTATCAAGCATTTTCTCCATTTGTGCCAAGTCAGATTTTATCTTTTTTAATTTTTTCTTATCATTCTCTCTTTCATTAACAAGTTCATTATATCTTTTGGATAACACTTTATTTCTTTCCTTTTGATAAGTATATGAAGAAAAATTAAATATTATCCAAACAGTATAACTCAAAACAAATAATACAAAAAGAACAATTAAACTAAAAATAACCTTATTAACTTTAAATTTAATCATTTTTGTACTACCTGGTGGAATAATAATAAAAGTAAATTTTTTCATATACACCTCTTTTTTCTGATTATATCAAAAAAGAGTTCTCATGCAAGAAGCAAAATTAAAAATAATAGTCCTCATTATAGTAATAAAAGCACCAATCATCCTGTGTCGTAACATTTAATATTTTTTAAAATATAAATCCGTAACAAATTTTTATCTACTTTATAAAGATAATTTGATTTAAAAATTTAAGAGTAATTTATTAAATATCTTTGTTTGCATTATCATATTTCTTTAATTGAATAACAAAAATAGTACCTAATCCAAGATGAGAATCTATTTCAATTTCACCATCGTGCAGTTTAACAATATGTTTGACTATAGACAGTCCCAATCCGGTTCCACCTTTTTGCCGGGATCTATTTTTGTCTACAACAAAGAACCTTTCAAATATTCTTTCCTGAAACTTCTTGGGAATCCCTATGCCGGTATCTTTTAAAATTATCTCAATATATTTATCAAATTCTCTGCAATTTATGGTAATTTCTCCCTCTTTTGTATATTTAACAGCATTATCAAGCAAATTGATGAAAAGTTGTTCAAGTTTAAACGAATCTCCCATAATATCAAAATTTTTTCCTTTAAAAGATTTTTTTAAAGTTAATCCTTTTTTTTCAGCTTTTTCTTTTATCGTAATATATGAATTATTGATTGGCTTTCTCAGATCTATTTTATCAAATTCAATATTCTTACTGATTTCAAGTTCCGACAATGTTAAAAGATCTTTAACAATTTGAATCATGCGATCTGTATTTTTTTTAATAATTTTAACGTAATTCATATTAAACGAATCATTATCAATCATTGTTTCTGAAAATCCTTTTATTGCGGTTAATGGAGTTTTTAATTCATGAGAAGCATTATAAACAAAATCTTTCTTAATCTTATTTAATCTCTTTAATTTAGTTAAATCATGTAAAACAACTATAATATCTTTACTTTCATTTACATAAGTAATGCTGATAATATAAATTTTATCATTTAATTCAATTTCTTTCATTAAATTGTTATGGGTGCTGATAACCGTATCTATTAATTCCAACAATACTGGTTCATCAATAATTCTATAATAGAACTTATTAATTAATTTTTTTTTCCCTATATAACTTTCAAAATTTCTATTGGTTAGCTTAAATTTTTTATTTTTATCAATTACAAATAAAATTTCCTGAATGGAGTTTATTATAGCTTCTAATTTTTTTTTATTTTCATTTAATTTACCAAAAAGATTGTTTATTTGATCTGTCATGTAATTAAAACTATCTGCTAAAATCTTGAATTCATCTTTGTTTTTAACATTAACTGAAACATCGAAATCTCCATTGGCTACTCTATTTGAAGCATCTGTTAATTTGTTTAAAGGCAGGGTTATTCCCTTGGTAAAAAAAACTGCTACAAAAATTGAAATAATAATAATTAATATTAAAATAAATAAAATTTTATAAAATAAATTATTTATTAGTTTTTTAACATTATCATAATACAAACTTGATCTAATATATATTTCTCTATTTTCAATATTAATTGGTGTAGCAACATAAATCATTTTTTTATTTTCAGTAGTACTGTATCTTATAGAATGGCCGATTTTTCCTTTTTTAGCATTTTTTATCTCAACTCTATTCAAGTGATTTTCCATTTTTTCTGGTTCGTTGTATGAATCAGCAAGTACCCTACCAACATTATCTACAATAGTAACTCTAACATTTATTTTTTTTGATAACTTCTTTATTTTATTATCAAGTATATCCTGCCTCTTATAATTATTCCTTACTGTTCCCTCTATAGAGTAATTAATTTTTTTTAGTGAATCTTTCAAAGTTTTAATATAATTGGATGATAAAGTGGGATAAGTATAAATTAATATAGCTGCTGTAAGCAAAATAATTAACACTAAAATTACAGAAAGAATTTTTGAATAAAAGGTATTCAGTTTAAAGTTCAATTTTATAACCTACACCTCTAACATTTTTTATAATACAACTATATTTACCAAGCTTTTCTCTTAAATGACGAATATGTACATCCACAGTTCTATCAAGAACATTTTTTTCATTTCCCCACAGCATTCTGAGTATTTTTTCTCGGCTGTAAACCCAGCCCGGTCTCTGACCGAGAAGTTTTAATATCTTAAACTCGGTAGCTGTTAGTTCAATTTTTCTGTTTTCAATTAAAACAGAATGTTTTTTTAAATCTATAGTAATATTATCTCCAATATTTATAATTTCTTTTTCTTCATGCTCACTACGGTTTATTCTTTTTAGGATATTTTTCACACGAGCAACCAGCTCTCTTGGAGAGAATGGTTTTGTAACATAATCATCTGCTCCCAGTTCAAGACCAAGAACCTTATCAACTTCTTCAGCTCTTGCTGTTAACATTATTATAGGTATATTTTTATATTTTCTCTTTCCCTTAAGCTCTCTACAAACATCCATTCCATCCCCATCTGGAAGCATTAAATCCAATATGATCAAATCAGGGCTTTGTCTTGCAAGCTGATTTTTAAAAGAAAATATATCGGTGAATTTTTTTGTTTTAAAAGAAGCCTGCTCAAGATTTACTGCTACCAGCTCAGCAATATCTTTTTCATCTTCAACAATATAAATTAAATTATTGGTCATTTTCCCTATCCTTACCGTGTTTAATTATACTACCTCTGATCATGTAAATTGTATCTTCACAAATATTAGTAGCAAGATCAGCTATTCGTTCAAAATTTTTTGCTATGCGATAATAATAAAAATAATTTTTTTCTGTTTTTTCTTTTTCTTTTAAATTTTTTACCAGTTTGCGTATTATCTCTTTTTCCAGTTCATCAACCTCATCATCCATTTGGATAACAGATTCAGCAATCTTTTCTTCTTTCTCGTAAAAAGATTTTAAGCTTTTTTCAACCATTTCCTGTGTCTTCTCACCCATTCTTTTCACTTTATCAATAATACCATCATTATTAATCTTGTTTAATTTTATAAAATTTTCTGATATATTAACAGCCAAATCTCCTATTCTTTCAAGGTCATTATTTATTTTTATAATAGTGAAAATTGTTCTTAAATGAGAAGCTTCAGGCTGATATCTTGCAATAAAAGATACTGCTTTCTCATCAATTTTTATTTCAATATTATTTAATTTATCCTCATTAAATAATATATCATTATGTAATTTTTCTCTATTATCATAAAGAACACCTTCCAGTGACAATTTAATCATTTTTTTAGCTATGTTGGCCTCAAGATTCAATTTTTCCATAATTTCATTTAATTTTTTCTTCTTTATCATTATTCCTCCTTTGATATATCTTAACTTTTAAAGTATATCAAATTAAAAAATTTATATCAACCAAATTTACCTTCAATATATTCTTCAGTTTTTTTATCCTGCGGTACAGTAAATACACGTTCTGTTTCTCCAAATTCTATAAGTTCTCCAAGATATAGAAATGCTGTATAATCTGAGATTCTTGCTGCCTGAGAAATATTATGTGTAACCTGCAGTACTGTAACTGTATTTTTTAAATCGTGCACCAGTTCTTCAATTTTACTGGTAGATTTTGGATCCAAAGCTGAGGTTGGTTCATCAAGAAGTAATACTTCAGGATTTGTTGCAAGTGCTCTTGCAATACATAACCTCTGCTGCTGTCCTCCGGATAACTCCAGAGCTGAATCACTCATTCTATCCTTCACCTCATCCCATAACCATGCATCTTTTAAACTTTTTTCAACTATTTCATCTATTTTATTCTTTTTCACACCTTTTATTTTTAATCCATAAGCTACATTGTTATATATTGACTTGGGAAAAGGATTTGGCTTTTGGAAAACCATTCCAATTTTCATTCGCAAATCATTCAAATTAATTTTTTCTGAATATATCTTTTTCTGGTCAATATAGATATTTCCATTAATTTTAGTACTGTCTATTAAATCATTCATCCTGTTTATAGACCTCAAAAGAGTACTTTTACCACAGCCTGAAGGTCCAATTATAGCAGTTACCTTATTTTGCGGCACTGAAAATGAGATATCTTTCAATATATGTTTATCGCCAAACCATAAATTAAATTTTTTAACACTTAAACCTTTTTTTACCATTTTTGTTTCCTCCTAATTGTATATCTTAAAAATATTGCTGCTGCACTTACTGTTAATACCAAACCCAAGAGAACCAAAGCTGTCCCGTATGCAATTGGTTCCTGTTTAAGAGGATCCGTTCCTTCGGTCATTAAAGCATATATGTGATAAGGTAAAGCCATTACCTCATCCATTAAAGATCCGGGCATCTCTCTTGTATAAAAAGTTGCAGCAGTAAATAAAATCGGTGCAGTTTCTCCAGCAACCCGACCAATACTAACGATTATACCCGTTATTACACTTTTAATTGCTGCAGGTAATACCACTCTAATTATAGTAGTACTCTTAGTAGCTCCAAGAGCAATGGAAGCCTCCCTAAAAGAATTAGGAACCGCTTTTAGTGCTTCTTCACTTGTTCTTATAATATAAGGTAAAACCATAATCGCAAGGGTTAAAGATCCGGATAAAATTGACACACCCATATTAAAAAATACAACAAAAACTGTTAATCCAAATAAACCAAATATGATTGAAGGTACTGCAGATAATGTTCCAATTGCCACCTTGATAATTCTTGTAAACCATCCCTGATGTGCATATTCTACAAGAAATATCGCAGATAATAATCCAATTGGAAAAGCTATCGATATAGACACAACTGTTAATAAAAGTGTACCTACAATAGCTGGATATATACCACCTTCTGTCATTCCATTTCTGGGAACCTCTGTTAAAAAAGATAGAGAAAGAACACTCCCTCCTCTTGCAAATATTGTATATAAAAATAATCCAAGAAATAATATACTAAAACCTACAGCTCCCCTTAAAAGATTAATACCGATATTTTTCTTTATTTTTCTTGGAATCATCTTGATCTCCTATCTTTAACAATGTTTGTAATTAAAATTGAAACAAATGTAATAATAAATAATATTATTCCTATAGCATACAATGAGTGAAAATGTAAACTACCAATGGTTGCCTCTCCCATTTCTGCTGCTATTGATGATGTCATGGGTCTAACAGGTCTGAATATGGATTTTGGAAATCCCGGAGCACCACCTGCAACCATCAATACAACCATAGTTTCTCCAATAGCTCTTCCAAAACCAAGAATTATACTTGTTATTACACCGGATTTTGATGCCGGCAAAACTACCTTTATAATTGTTTCCCATTTATTCGCTCCCAGAGCATAAGATGCCTCTCTTAAACTATTCGGTACAGAATTAATTGCATCTTCAGAAATACTGGATATAATAGGAATTACCATAATACCCAGAATTACTCCTGCTGTAAAAGCATTTAATCCGATTGGAATCCCTAAAAGATTACTTAAAAATGGACCCAGAACAGTCATTCCAAACAATCCATAAATTACTGAAGGAATACCTGCTAAAAGTTCAACAACAGGTTTTAATATCTCTTTTAAATTTTTATTTGCCACTTCAGAAATATAAAGAGCAGAACCAACCCCAAGTGGAATTGAAACAACAAGGGCAATAACAGTAACCATTAATGAACTGACAATCAAAGCCAAAATACCAAATTCCGGTTCATAATGTGTCGGGTTCCAGTGTTTTCCAAAAATAAAATCAATTGGATTTATCTCACCAAAAAGTGGAAATCCCTCTAAAAAGATACTTAAAATTATTCCCAGTAAAAATATAACCGAAAAGAAAGAAACAACCGTAGTAGTATATTTAAAAAGTTTTTCTTTCATCG
The DNA here is from genome assembly GCA_964621075.1 of uncultured bacterium. Taxonomy (GTDB): domain Bacteria; phylum Macinerneyibacteriota; class Macinerneyibacteria; order Macinerneyibacteriales; family Macinerneyibacteriaceae; genus CAZUKV01. The sequence goes on from CAZUKV010000003.1 coordinate 18,417, forward strand.
TCTTCCTTTCATTTTTAATTCAATTGAAGGAGAAAGTAATCAACCTTCTCCCTTAGAAAAAAATCATTTATTCTATAAATTTAAAACTAAATTATTTTACAGGTACGTATCCTATCTGTTTTGCAATATTTTGACCAGCAGGTGAAAAAACATAGTCAATAAATTTCTTTATATTACCTTTTGGTTCTCCATCAGTATACATGTATAATGGTCTTGCTATTTTATACTTACCGCTACCAGCTGTTTTAAGAGTTGGGAGTACTCCATCAACTTTTACAGCTTTTACTGTCTGTGATAAATAAGCCATTCCTATATAACCAATAGCTGTTTTTGTTCTTGAAACAGTAGTCGAAACAGCTTTATTCGAAGCCATTCTCAAAGCATCTTCGCTGTATTTTTCTTCATCAAGAACAAGTTCTTTAAATGCTTCGAATGTTCCTGAAGAAGAATCTCTTGAGATAACTATGATATTCTTATCAGGTCCGCCTACCTCTTCCCAGTTTTTAATTTCACCCATAAAGATTTTTTTAATCTGTGTTAGAGTCAAACCATCTACAGGATTTTTTCTGTTAACAACTACAGCTATACCATCTCTTGCAACAATATGTGCTTTTGGGTTAACACCCTTTGATTTTGCAATTTTAATTTCCTTTGCCTTTATTGGTCTTGAAGCATCTGCTATATCAGCTCTACCATCTATAAGAGCTGCAATACCGGTTCCTGATCCACCACCTCTAACAGATACAGTAATATCATATTCTTTCATGAAATTTTCTGCTGCTCTTTGAGCAACTGGTAGAACTGTAGTAGATCCAGTAATCTGAATTCTTTGACTTTCTCCATAAATATTCACAGCACCAACACTTACAATTGTTAATATCAATCCAACTAAAATTAAATTTTTCAATCCTCTTAACATATGAAACCTCCTTTTTTCACATGCTTTAAATATAAAGATTGATATTTAACAATTTATGAACAAAATGTTAAGATTGTGTTAAGATATTATCTTTTTTGAAGTAAAAAAAAAGGGAAGAGCTGAAAACTCTTCCCTTTTTAAAGATTTATATATTAGGACTAATTAATTATTCTTCCTCTTTCATTTCTGCATATTTACTGTTAATTTGCTGAAATCTGTTTTTATATTCGAGATGAAGCTTGCTAACCTTATCAAGTTCTTCCTGTCTATTTTCAACCTTTTTTGCTAATTCCTGAGACTGAGGATATAGCTTTTCATGAACACTTTCAGCTTCTTTTTTGATTTCAGCAGCTTCTTTATTCAAATCTTTTGCTCTTGAGATTAATTTTCCTTCTTCTACATACCCAAGAATTTCATTGATCTCAGTTTGAAACTTTTCAGCATCTACTGAAATTCCACCAATATTTCTAACCGTTTCTGCAGATGATTTTTTGATATTTTCAGTTTTAGCTATTAATGTTCCCACTTGGTTAATTTTTTTTCTTGTATCATTATATAAATTTTTATTTACATCTTCTAACTTTTCTGCATTTTCTACATTTTCTTCAAGCATAGTTAAATAATTATTATCTTCCATCTCATTAATAATTTGATCAATCTTTTTGAAATAATCATCAATTTTAGCTGAATTACTCTCAATGAGTTTGAACTTTTTTATCTTATTTTTAATATCTTTTTTCAAACCCTCTAATTCTCCTAAAATTTCAACCAATCTTTTTTCAGGATCAATAGACTTTATCTCTTCATAATCCATTATAAATTTATGAGGAGCTCTGTCTCTTGCAAATACAGTAATCTCATAATTTTGATCTGAATATCTTTTATATTCTGTTTGCTCAATATCCTGTGCAAAAGCAGATTTCAATTCTTCTGCATTTATATTTAAGATATCCAATATCTCCTCTTCACTTAAATCTTTTATTATTGAATTAACAGCCTCAATTCCTTTTCCAGGTTCTCCGGGCATTTTTTCATTCATTTTTGTATAATAAATATCAATCCCTGCCTGAAGTGCAGATAATGATGTTTCGACTTTAGTTACCGCCCTCATGTCCTGCTTAATTTTTCTGGATGGTAGAATAAACGAGATAATTACCGCTGCTAATAATATTACAATAATTACATCCAACAAAATATATTTCTTACCCTTTTTGTTCATAAAACACCTCCAAATCCGTTAAAACTATAGTAGCAATATTTATTTAAAAGTCAATAATAAATATAGACTTTTTCTATCCAACAGCAGATGCCATTGATAGTATTGGTAAAAACATTGCAATAACTAATGTTCCGAGTATTCCTCCAATAAAAATTATCATAATTGGTTCCAATGATGAAGTAAAAGCTTCAAGTGCAGCGTCAACCTCTTTTTCATAAAAATCTGCAATTTTCTTTAACATCTCTTCCAATGCTCCTGATTTTTCTCCTGCACTAATCATGTGTACAACCATTGGTGGGAAAACATTTGACTCAGCAAGAGGTTTTGCAATTTCTGAACCTCCGGAAATACTTGCTTTAGCTCCCAGAATAGCTTCTTCTAATATTTTATTATCTGCCACTTTTGCTGTAATTTCCATTGCTTTTAAGATATCAACTCCACTTTCAATTAATGTACCAAATGTTCTTGTAAATCTTGCAACTCCAGCTTTTCTATTTAAGTTTCCAAGAATTGGCATTTTTAATTTCACCAAATCAAAGAATCGCGAACCTTTCTCTGTCCTTTTTATTATGGTGAAAATAACTATAGTAGCAATGGCTATTCCCAAAAGCAAAAGAACATTATTTTGAAAAAATTCACTTAAATCTATAACCCCTTTTGTTAAACCCGGCATTTCAGAATTAAAAGAAGCAAACATTTCCTGGAATTTGGGGATAACATAATACATTAATCCTATAGTAGTAACTAAAGCAACTATTAAAATTATAACAGGATAAATCATTGCTGATTTTACTTTTGTTTTTAATTCTTCTGCTGCCTCCATATATCCGGATAATCTATTTAGAACATTAGTTAAGAGACCACCCTCTTCTCCTGCTTCAACAAGACTTGTATAAAGAGTTTTAAAAATTTTTGGGTGGCTTGCTAAACTTTCATTCAATTGTTTTCCACCCTCTACATCAACTTTAACTTCTTTAATTACATTTTGTAATTTTTTGTTATCTGTTTGCTTTGATAATATATCAAGACATTCATCAAGGGGTATACCTGCTTCAAGCATTGTTGAAAACTGTCTTGTAAAAATAACTATATCTTTATTAGAAACCCCTGATCCTATAGTTAAATCCAATTCTTTTGGTTTTTTAAATATCGTCTCGACTTTTATGTTTTTACTGCTTAAAATATCTCTTGCAATATCAATATTTTCCGCTTCTATTTCACCTTCAGTTTTTTTTGTGCCAATGGAACCAGAATATTTAAATTTTGGCATTATACCTCCTTGTTTAAATTCCAGCTTTATTAATTTTTTTAATTAATCCATCAGGATTGGGTGATCTTTTTATTGCATTTTCATAACTGATATGCCCTTTATCATATAAACTGTATAACATATTATTAAGAGTGGTCATTCCATATTTTTGTCCTGTTTGCATGTGAGATTGAACCTGTTGCAACTTATCTTCTCTAATTAAATTTCTAATTGCAGGAGTTGCCATTAATATTTCATAGGCAAGAATTCTCCCTCCTCTTTGTGAAGCAATCAGCTGTTGAGAAATAATTCCTTCAATTACAAACGATAGCTGTGTTCGAACCTGCTGTTTTTCATCTCCCGGAAACATATCAATAATTCTTGAAATTGTCTGTGCAGCGGAATTTGTATGTAAACTCGCAAGACATAAATGTCCTGTTTCTGCAATTTTAAGAGCCGTCCGCATGGACTCAATATCTCTAAGTTCCCCTATTAGTATAAAATCAGGATCCTGTCTTAGAACATGTTTTAGAGCAATTTTAAAACTACCTGTATCTGATCCCACTTCTCTTTGATTTACTATACAGTTTTTATGTTTATGAATAAACTCTATGGGCTCTTCTATAGTAATTATATGTCCATGCCGATTTTCATTTATATAATCCACCATAGAGGCCAGTGTTGTTGTTTTTCCGGATCCGGTTGGTCCGGTTACAAGAATCAACCCGTTTGGTTTATTACTTAAGGATTTAAGTACAGGAGGCAACCCCAGTTCATCAAAAGTTTTAATATCATAAGGAATCGCTCTCACAGCCATCCCAAGAGCTCCTCTTTGTTTATAAACATTTCCTCTAAATCTTGAAACTCCTTTTACACTAAAAGAAAAATCTAATTCATTGTATTCTTCAAACTCTTTTTTTTGAGCTTCAGTTAAAATACTATAAATCAGAGCCTGAGCCGTTTTAGGTGTCAATACGGGCATATTAGGCACTTCCTTAATTTCTCCATGAACTCTTACTACAGGTTTTTTACCCACTGTAATATGTAGATCAGAAGCCTTTTTCTTTTTCATATAATGAAATAGTTCAGTAATATTTATTTTTCGTCTTCTGCCTGAATCATTTCTATTATTGATATTAGATCTATTTTTGTTTATATTAATATTTAATTTTTTATCATCATTAGAATTCAAATTACTCCCATCACCAATATTTTCAAAATTTTTCATAATATCTCCTATTTTTAATCCTCAAATGTTTTTTCAAGAACTTCTTCGTAACTGGTATCTCCATTTTTAAATTTTTCAATAGCACTCTCTCTTAATGTTCTCATCCCTTCTTCTCTGGCTACTTCTTTAATATCAATTTGAGAACCCCTATCCAAAATTATTTTTCTAATTTTATCTGTTATATACATAACCTCAAAAATACCAGCTCTACCTTTATAACCGGTGTTATTACAAACATCACACCCTTTAGGTTGATAAAAAGTACTATTTTCTTTCTCTTTATCATTAATTCCAAGACTTTTTAATTCTGCATTTGTAGGATTATATTCCTGTTTGCAATTAGAACATAAAGTCCTAATCAATCTTTGGGCCATTATTAAAACTACTGAAGACGCTATTAGAAATGGTTCCACCCCCATATTAACCAATCTATTAATAGATGATGGTGCATCATTTGTATGAAGTGTTGAAAGAACAAGGTGACCAGTTAAGGCTGCTTTTATTCCAATTTCTGCAGTTTCATAATCTCTCATCTCACCGACAAGAATTATATCTGGATCCTGTCTAAGAAATGATCTTAGAGAAGCTGCAAAAGTTAAGCCAATATCCGGCTTAACATCAACCTGGTTAATACCATGTAAATTAAACTCTACAGGATTTTCAGCTGTCATAATATTTACATCTTCAGAATTCAATTGATGTAAAGCAGAATACAGAGTGGTTGTTTTTCCTGATCCTGTTGGACCGGTAACCAAAATAATACCATAAGGAGCTTGAATTGATTTTTGAAATTTGTTTAGTTCAGTATTTGAAAATCCTAAATCAGCCATATCAAGCATTAAATTATCTTTATCAAGAATCCTCATAACAATTTTTTCTCCAAAAACGGTAGGTAGAATTGAAACCCGCAAATCAACATACTTACTTCTGGAAACTTTCATTTTTACCCTACCATCCTGTGGGATCCTTTTTTCTGCAATATCCAATTTTGCTATAATTTTAATTCTCGAAGATATGGCAAATTGTAAATTTTTTGGAGGTTCCAGAACCGTTTGTAAAACTCCATCTATACGGTACCTTACACGTAGTGATTTTTCATAAGGTTCTATGTGAATATCACTTGCTTTTTGAACCACGGCTTTAACAATAATTTTTCTAACAAGTTTTACAATTGGCTCGTCTTCAACTTGACTCATTATTTCCTGCTGATCTAATTCTTCCTCTTCCTCATCTACAACTTCAAATTCAGTTAAATCAACATCATTAAATGAAGTACTTACAGCAGCATCAAAGTCTTCTTTTTCATTACCAAGTGAGCCATAATGTTTACTAATTGCTTTTTTTATCGAAGCTTCGGCAGACACAACCGGTTCAACATTATATCCGGTATTAAATTTAATATCTTCAATTACCATAACATCAGTTGGATCAACCATTGCTACTGTTAAAGTATGCCCCATTCTATCTAAGGGAATAATATCATATTTATTTGCTAACTCTTCAGGTATTATTCTTAAAACATCATCCTTAAATTCATAATTGGTTAAATCAACTGAAGCTATGCCCAATTGTTTTCCCAGCATATTTGTTAGAGTTGATTCGGATATCCATCCGTGTCTGACAAGAACAGTGCCAAGATAATCATTGGTCTTCTTTTGTTCTTCAAGAGCCTGGTTCAATTGTTTTCTTGTAATTAAATTTTCTTTTATTAACATTTCTCCTAATTTCATAACCATCCCTTTATAACTTATATAGAGAGGGCAGAACCCTCCCTATTACTTTATATTATACTAATTCCGCACCTTTATCAAGTGCCTTTTGATTTATTTCTATCAAATTATGTCTTCTTTTAGACAAAACATCTTTGAAAGAATTTTTTATAGTATCTAATCTAACAATATTAGTTTTGTGTGTAAGAGCACCAAGCATAACCATGTTTGCAATTCTTTTGCTTCCAAGATCAATTGCAATATCATTGGCTTTAATTCTTATTACTTCAAGATCCTCTCTTTCAACTTCTCTTTCAATAATTGAATCATTAATAAGCAGTAACCCATTTTTTTCCATCTTCGGTTCAAATTTATCAAGAGAAGGCCTATTCATGATAACTGCAATTTGTGGAGAATCTACTATTGGAGCAGCAATAATTCTATCAGAAACAACAACACTGCAATTTGCAGTTCCACCTCTTTGCTCAACACCATAAGATGGTATCCAGGACGTTTCTTTCCCTTCTTTCATAGCTGCATAAGTAAGCATGCTACCCATTACCATTATACCCTGGCCGCCAAAACCAGCCATAATAATTCTATGTTCCATAATTCCTCCTCAATCTTTATTTCTCTTGATCAATATCTTTTTTTACACCAAGTGGATAAAAAGGTTCCATATTTTCTTTTAACCATTCCTGTGATTCAAGTGGAGACATCCCCCAGTTTGTAGGGCATATCGATAATACTTCAACCATAGAAAAACCCTTTTCATCAATCTGATTTTGAAAAGCTTTTTTTATCATAGCTTTAGTTTTATTTACATGTGCTGGATCATAAACAGCACCTCTTGCAATATAAGCAGCCCCGGGAGTTTCTGCAAGTATCTCAGAAACTTTCATTGGGTGTCCGTGAATTTTAATATCTCTCCCCATTGGAGAAGTTGCAGTTTTTTGCCCTTCAAGAGTAGTAGGAGCCATCTGCCCACCTGTCATACCATAAATAGCATTATTAACAAAAACTGTAGTAATATTATATCCACGATTTGCTAAATGTAAAATTTCAGCAGCTCCAATTGAAGCTAAATCTCCATCCCCCTGGTAGGTGAAAACAATCTTATCTTTCTGGGGTAGCTTAATTCCTGTTGCCATAGCAGGAGCCCTACCATGAGCAGCTTCAGCAAAATCTACATCAATATAATCATAGGCCAAAACCGAACATCCAACAGGCGCAACACCTATAGCTCTATTTTCAATACCAAGCTCATCAATTACCTCAGCAACTAATCTATGAACAATTCCGTGATGACATCCAGGACAATATATAGTTTTATTTTCGGTCATTGATTCTGTTTTTTTAAATACACATTTCATTATAATACACCTCTTTCCTACAAGATTTCATTTACTTTATTTATGATATCATTTCTTGTTGGAACCCATCCACCAGCTTTGCCTAAAAATTCAACCGGAGTTTCTTTTCCAACAGCAATTTTAACATCATCTATCATCTGTCCTAAACTCATCTCAACAACTAAAATCTTTTTGGTATTCTTAGCTCTTTTTTCAATGATATCAAATGGGAAAGGCCATAAAGTTTGTGGTCTAATCAACCCAACTTTTTTCCCTTCTTTTCTGAATTTCCTTACAGCACCAATACATGCTCTTGAAGCAGAACCATAAGAAATTATTAAAACATCAGCATCTTCAGTTTTAGTTTCTTCATATTTTACTTCATTTTTTTCAATTTTTTCATAAACTTTTTTTAATTTTTCATTATGTTCCATCAATCCTGTTCCTCCAAGACTTAATGAATGAACAACATTTTGATCTCTTCCTTTTTTCCCTGTTAAAGCCCACCCTTTTTGGGGTAGTTTATCAAGAGATACTGGATCTCTAAACTCAACAGGTTCCATCATTTGCCCAAGCATACCATCTGCAACAATCATTGCTGGAACTCTATATTTATCAGCTAGTTCAAAAGCATCCATTACAAAATCAGCCATTTCCTGGACAGAATTAGGTGCAAGACTTATTAACCTGTAATCTCCATTACCGCCTCCACGGGTTGATTGAAAATAATCACCCTGAGCAGGAGATATATTACCTAAACCAGGACCTCCACGCTGAACATTAATTATAATCGCAGGTACCTGCGCTCCAGCAATATAAGAAATCCCTTCCTGTTTCAAACTAACTCCAGGGGAAGATGATGATGTCATCGTTCTTTTTCCTGCAGCACCAGCACCATAAACCATATTAATAGCTGCAACTTCACTTTCTGCCTGAACAAAAACACGTCCCTCTTCTATCATCTTTTTGGACATATATGCAGTTAATTCACTCTGAGGGGTTATTGGATAACCAAAATATGCTTCACAGCCAGCTCTGATAGCTGCTTCACCCATTGCCTCATTACCTTTCATTAAAACTCTTTTACTCATATCTACCTCCTACGCCTCTCTGTAAACTTCAATTGCAACATCAGGACAAACCTTAGCACAGTTTGCACAACCGATACATTTTTCAGGATTTGCAGGATGGGAATAATGATATCCCATACTATTATAATCCTCTGACATAGCCAACACACCTGTTGGGCATACTTCAACACATAATTCACACCCTTTACACTTTTCCTTGTTAATTTTAACTTTTCCTTTAGCCATTAAAAGCACCTCCTATTTCAACTAAAAGACCATGGAGTATTATAAATCAAACCAAGCTCCATAATCTTAGTATTAAATTTTTTCCGTAAACTTTTTCTAAATTTTTCACTATTCAAAAAATTAGGAATAGTTATCATTTTAAAAGTGAGTTCTCTGCTATTAGCAACCTTTTTTACAATTTTCGCTCCTCTTATTATCATTTCTTCCGATGTTTCTTCTTTTAAATGAGTATTTGATATAAGAGAATTAACTTTTAAACCTCCAACATTTTCAACCATTCTTATCATTTTCTTAATACCTTTTTCATCTTCAGTAAATGGCCTATTAATATTCACAACTACAGATAATTCATACTTTTCTTTTTTTAATTTAGTTTTTATACTCCCCAGCGGTGTAGTTCCAAGATCATCTCCACCCAAATCTAAAACTACTTTATAATTATCCTGATCAAGTATCCCATTAAGCTGAGCTGTTAGTACAGGAAGATCTACATTATCAATTCTCTTAGGAGGAGCAATAACTTTAATATTATTATCATTCAACATATCTCTTTTTTCCCTGACCCTAAAATAGGGATTTACTACATCCATATCAGCTATGGCAACTTGTTTATTTTTTTTTCTTATTTTTAAGGCAAAATTTGTTGCAACTTCTGTCTTACCGCTTCCATAATATCCGGTGAAAATGAAAATTCTTTTCTCTTCCATTTATTCCTCCTAACTAATATATAATCTAAATATTATTAATCTTTTTGTCAACCAAAATAAAAGAAGAATAGACGAGGTAAGAAATATTTTTATCAAAATAATCTTCCCTGAAACCGGTTATTTTTTTTCATAGTATTCCTTATATCATTTATAATTTGATTTTTGGACATCCCCCATTGAGGACCAACAAAATGATCACTGTAATCCTCTCCAATAATACGATGAATAACAATATCTTCTCTTAAATTCTCAATGGATTCAATAAGTATATCTTTAAAAGATTTATAATCCAGGGGCTTGTATTTATTTTTTAAATATAGCTGATAAAGAGGAGTTCCTTTTAAAATATATAAATGATGAAATTTTACACCATGAATTGGAAGATTAGAAATTCTACGAACAGTTTTAATAACATCTTCCTTGCTTTCACCAGGCAATCCAATAATTAAATGAACGGTTATTTTAATATCAGTATCTTCAGTTAATTCAATTGCTTTTAAAAAATCTTCATAGGTGTGTCCTCTTTGAATTTTCTTTAAAGTACTGTTATGAGAAGATTGAAGTCCATATTCAATCCAGGTATCATATCTTTCTGTATAACTTTTGATCAAATTTATAATTTTTTTATTAACATAATCCGGTCTTGTGCCAATAATTAAACCAATAAAATCTTCATAAGAAAGAACTCTATCATAAAGTTTTTTTAACTCTATAACACCTGCATCTGTATTAGTTCCTTTTTGGAAATAGAGATAAAAATCTTTTGCTTTGTATCTGCCCTTTAATATAGGTATCAAATTATCTACCTGTTCTTCAATTTTTAACTTGCTGGGTTTTCTGTAATGTTCTTCACAATAAATACAATTTTCCTTACAACCAAAAAATGCATCTATAGAAACTCTGTACGCTTTTGTATTAAAATTTTCTCTAATATATTGAGAAAATGAATAATAAGGATTTCCTTTCATAAGATTATTTTAACATATATAATAAATTTTTCAAATTTATTAAGTTTTGACTGTAGTGAAAATTTTATTATAATTAATTCATGAACAATAATATTTTTATGAAAGAGGCTTTAAGAGAAGCCTTAAAAGCTTATAAAAAAGATGAAGTTCCTGTAGGAGCAGTTATAGTTAAAAATAATATAATAATTGGTCGCGGACATAATAGAAAAGAAGGGAAAAATGATCCAACAGCCCATGCAGAAATAATTGCAATAAAATCTGCAGCAAAAAATATTAAAAACTGGAGATTAATTAACTGTGATTTATATGTAACACTTGAACCCTGCACTATGTGTGCAGGTGCTATCTATTTATCAAGAGTAAAAAATGTTTTTATTGGAGCTCTGGATCCCAAACAGGGTGCTGTTATATCCAAAGATAATGTTTTTGATAAAAAATGGTTGAATCATAAAGTGAGATATAAAATTGGTATAAAGTCATCTTTCTCAAAAAAAATATTAAAAAGATTTTTTAAAAAATTGCGGCCATGATTACAACTTAATAATTTAATTTGATTACTTCATTAATCAAACAGCTAACAGGATCAATAATTTTTTTATTATTTAATCTTGCTGTAATAATAGAAATTTCTGTACATCCAGAGATAATAAAATCACAATTTAGTTTATCCAGAATATTAACTGCTTTTTTTACCAAGTTTTTATTATTCTTTGAAAGATTTCCTTTTTTTATACCATTTTTTCCATATATTGCTTTATGAATTAATCTTTCCTGTTCACTCTCTTCAAGAACAACCGGTTTAAAATTGTTTTTAATTAACCTGTTTTGCCAAATCCTGGTTTTTATAGAACCACGGCTTGCAAGAATTCCAATCTTACTGTTCACTTTTGTTCTCTTAATTATTTCTTTCATGGTCAAATCGATTAAATTAATTAATTTCGGAGATCTAATTTTCATTTTTTCAATAAAATAATGGGCAGTAATACATAAAACAGCGAAATAATCAACATTACATTTATTAAAGTAATAAATTGAATTTTCAAAATATTTATAAATCTCATCATTATTTTTAAATATTGCTTTGGTTCTATCCGGAATATTTGAATTGTTATAAAGAATTATTTCCGGGTAATTTTGATCATTTTTTGCTGGAACTTTAAATACAAGTCTATTAAAAATATCAGCTGATGAAATTGATCCCATTCCCCCCAAAAACCCAAAGATCAACTTTTTACTTTTCATCTTTATACCTGTTTAAATATTCTTTTAATTTACTCAATCCAGATAAATTCATATCCGAGAAAGGATAGATTGTAATTTTATCATGATTAAATTCTTCTTTTATTTCTTTGATATAATTCTCATTTTTAACTTTATTAATTACAAGTTTGTTTATATTAATTCCAGAGCTTTCAAGTTTTTCCTTGATTCTCAATGATTCTCTAAAGGAGAGCTTATCATAATTCAAAACAAGATTAATTTTAGTCCTTTTACTTTTAAAAATTTTGTCTATTTTACTGTATCTTTTTAAAAGATTATCAAGTTTATTTTTTATTTTATCAGTTTCTATTTTTTTAGTTCCAAATTTAATTTTTGATATAATCTCTTTTTTAGAAATAATTTCTTTTCTTAATTTAATTAATTCCTGTACCCATAATTTTGATACAGAGGGAAGCATAAAAAATTTTAAAGTCAATGCAGTTGGAGGCATATCAAATATAATATTCCAGTATTCAGTATGTTTTGAAATAATATTCTCAAAAGCCAGTACCAGCGCATATTCTTCTACTCCCGGTGAATACTGTAAAATATTATAATATTTACCCATATTGAAAGCACTTTGGTAATTATAATTCCTCTTTATTTCTTTCTCAGTTTCACTTAAATATTTTTTTATCCAGTATTCTTCATCAACTTCTATAATACTAAACATTTCATTAATTTTTGTTATATCCTGATTAAATTTCATATTAAAAATATCTCTTTGATTATGTGCAGGATCCATGGAAACCAGGAGGGTTTTTCTTTCTTCTGACTTTTTTATACTATATAAGGAAGATGTTGTTGATTTTCCCACTCCACCTTTTCCTATAAAAAAAAATATATTCTTCATTTTTTCTCCTTAATCAATATCCAGCAATGAAAAAAGTTCTCCAAGAGGATCATGCGCTGTAGAAACTTTCTCAAGCATTAAATTCATTTCATCTTCCATATAGGGTAACAAATCAAGAGAAATTTGTATTGGAGGTGACGGATACCCAATAAAAATACCCAGAACAATTAAGGCAAAAATATTTTCTACTTCTTTTTCTTCCCATTCTACAATTTCAAGAACATTTTCTCTTTGAATATGATCGATTTCTTTAAAAAATTTTTTTATTTTATCTATTATATTCATTGTTCTTTAATATTAAAAATTCTTTTTTCAAGATTATATCTTCTCTTGGATGGATAATAATAATAGACTGAATAAATTCCGATAATAGCAATTACCCCCATGGGTATTTTTGATACACCAAAAACATAACTTACTATTATAATATAAGGAGTGATAAGGGGTAATATCATATAATTTTTTTCAAAATTTAAAAATTCTCTTCTATTTAATTCAATTTCTTTATCCTGCCAGCTTTTCAAAAAAGTCAACCTATACCAGAGTGGAACTACAAAAGCAAATAAAACTGATAGAATAAGAAAAACAAAAGATATCATTTTTGAAGATTCATAAATAACAATTTGAACACCTAATTTTTGAATAATAAATAATAGAATCATTAAAAAGAAAAATGGTAAAACAAATACAAAGTAAAATTTTTTCAAATTTAATCTCATTTTACTATCCTTTTTCATATTTAAAATTGAAGGGATGGTATAAAACCACCCCTTCAAAATATTTTTAAATTTCTTCTTTCACCGGGGGAGGTTCTTCTTCTCCATCTTCAATTCTGAAAAATTTTATGATTCCTTCAAACATTATCCCAACTACAAGTAAAATCACTATAATATTTACAACTGAAAGAAGAATATTCCCAGCAGACATAAAATTGGATTGATTCATTATAGTTGCCCAAAGAGTCATGACTGCCATGAAAACTGCAGGAAGACCCGAAACAAGCCACTTCAACCCACCTTTATATTTTAAATAAATTGTAATTACAATTAAAGCTAATGCTGCAAGTGTCTGATTTACAGCACCGAATAAAGGCCATAAGGTTAAAGCACCTTTCCCACCTGCACCCGTTGCAAATGCAAGAATAGCAGCAGTTAAAACAACAAAAAAGGTTGAAATATATCTATTCTGGAATATTTTAATTTTAATATCAGTAAACAATTCAGTTACTACATATCTCTGAATTCTTGTAGCACTGTCAAGTGTAGTTCCGGCAAAAGAAGCTACAAATACCCCCATTATTGCTATGGCAAACTGTCTTGGTATTCCTAATTTATTTATAATATTTCCAGCACCAACAACAAAAGCACTTATTTTTGCGCCCAGCCCTGAAGCGGCTGCCCATGAAGAATAGTGTGTTGTCCATGCACTTACACCTGTTAATAATTCGCCACCTTTTTCATATCCAAGACCGATACCAGCTGCAACAGCTATAACAACTAATGTAGCTAAAACCCCTTCCATCAACATGGAACCGTAACCAACAAATAGTGCATCATCTTCACTTGATACCTGTTTTGCCGAGGTACCAGAGGAAACAAGGGAGTGAAACCCTGATATTGCACCACAGGCTATTGTTATGAATAAAAACGGCCACATTGGTGGAGCCTCCGCAGGAGTAGATTGAACTGCTGGTGCAACAATATTTAAATGTGAACTTGAAAATGTTGCTGCAAATACTCCCAATACCATTAGTATTAATGCTACAACAAGTTGATGAGAGTTAATATAGTCTCTTGGTTGTAAAAGAGTTGTTACAGGTAGAGTTGATGCAATAAATGCATAAATCAATAATAATATTGTCCACACACCTGTTGCTGGAATTCCAAAAATAGCTGGCATTTTTATAGGAAAGAAAACACCAATTCCAACTGTTACATACATTGCTATTAAAGCATATATAGACCAGGAAGTTACATTTTTGCCCTTTTTATAAATTAAATATCCTAACAACATTGCTATTGGAACTTCCATCCAAACCGGAAATACCGATTGTGGAAACATATCAAAAACAACTGCTATTACTAATCCAAATATTGCAATTACAATCCATAATTCAAGAAACACAATCGCAAAAAAGAAAAATTTGGTCCTGGAATTAATATATCTTGAGGTGTATTCAGATATAGATTTCCCTTTATTCCTCATTGATATAATTAAAGAACCAAAATCATGGGTTGCTCCCATAATTACAGAACCAAGAAAAATCCATATCAAGGCAGGTACCCAGCCCCAAATAATAGCTATGGCGGGACCTACAATAGGACCTGTTCCTGCTATTGAAGTATAGTGATGTCCAAATATTATTTCCTTTTTTGTAGGAACATAATCAATACCATCCTCATATTTTTTGGATGGGACTTCTTTACCAGTAGCAATTTCAAAAATTTTGCTCCCAATGAACTTACCATACAAATTATACATTACTAAAAAACCCACAAATGATATGATCATTATTAGTAAGGCTTCCATTAAAACAATCCTCCTTTCTTTAAATATTTCAGATAAACATTCAACCATTTATATAATAATTGTTAATATTTATTAGTCAATAAGAAAACTTGAATGAAAATATATCCCTATTAAAATATAAATTATGAAAATAAATAAACTATTATTAAAATTACTCAATTATTTTATTTTAAAAAGAAAAAAAATAAATAAGTTTTATTTTCGAGGAAGAGAGAGAATTCTTCTTTTACCTTACAGTAAAATTGGTGACATGATCCTTTTTACTCCATTATTAAACTCAATAAAAAAACAATACCCGGAAATAAAAATTGAAATATTAGCCGGAAAAGTAAGCGTTTCGGTTTTAAAGAATAACCCAAATATATACAAAATTCACTATTTGAATGAAAATTCATCTTTAATATCCAGATTATCCAAAATAATTCACCTTAGAAAAACAAAATTTGATTTACTAATTGATTTTTCACGAAAAATTTCATTATATCAATATCTAAAAATATTATTAATCGACAGTAAAATAAAAATAGGCCCTTATAAACTAAATTATTATGAAAAGAAATTTAATATTAAAAGTTCTCAGTTAAAAAATTACAATATTCTTTCAGGAAATAGAAAGAATAAACATTTTTCAAAATATTTTCTTAGTTTGCTGGATAAAACTAATATAAAAAAACCAAATTCCATAAATCTTGAATTTCATTTTGACGAAAAAAATAAATTGAAACCTCAAAAATTTTTATCTAAATTAAAAAAACAATTAATTGGAATCAATATAGATGGAAGAACACTTCAAAGGACAATTAAAAGTGAAGATATCAAAGAAATATTATCTAAACTTATAAATAATAATACTGGATATCAAATTGTTATAATTTATAAAAAAGTAAGAAAAAAACTATTTACGAAAATTAAAAGGAAATATCCCAACAAAGTTTTTTTATATCCAAAAACAAATTCCATCCATGAAATTGGTTATTTAATTAAAAATCTTTCCTTAATAATAACCCCTGATACCTCGGTCGTTCACATAGCCTCCGCATTAAAAACTAAACTATTAGCAATCTATTCTCCGAATAAAGGAAACTATATCAGGTTTCATCCAATTAATACTACCTACAAAATTATAAAAGGAAAAAATAAAAAAATGAATAGTATACAAAATTTTGATACAAAAGAACTTATATTAAAAGCAAATATGCTTTTAAAAAAAGATGAAATTTAATTTACTTATCTTTAATCTTTTTAATTTTAAAAATATTTTCAAGAGCATATACAATTTGATCAATATCAACTCTTGTATTAACACAAGGACCTTCAGGCTGTCTATTTAAAACACCATATACCGGTATTGGATACACAAGTTCAATACCCTCCTTTAAATCATGATGACATGCGACAGCAACAATTCCATCCGGGTGCTTTTCTCTGACCACTCTTCTTGCCAGAGTTCCACCTGTTACCACAAAAGTTTCAATATCATATTTTTCTTTTATTTTTTTTAACTCTCCAATTTCACATAGACCACATTTTTTACAGTTATCTATATCAGTTGTAATTCTTATCTCACATCTAGTATTTTGGAGACAATGAGGTAATAATAAAATCATGTTCTTATTGTCAATTTTTAAATTAGCTTTTTCAATAATTTTATTATTTAATTTTATAAATTTTTCCCATTTCTTTTTTTTATCCCTGCTAAATATACCGGTTATTGTACTTGCAAGTGGTAAAACATAATATCTATAAAGAGGAAATAAAAATATTTTTTTTACTGCAAAGCCAAAAATTAATAACAATATTCCTATAAAATACAAGAAAAAAAGCATAAAAAAAGAAAAGATTAATATTCTACTGAGTATTAATAGGCTATCTACTCTTGGATATATTAAATAATAAATTAAAATTAAAAAAAATAGATATATAAATGTTGAAAAAAATAAACCTTTCTTATCCAAGTATTTCTCCTTTAGAAATATCATAACCATTAAGAAAATCTATATAATCCATGGCTTTTTTCCCCGCCAGCTTTAATTTTTTTATATACACTATCCCATTATTTGCTGCAACACCGATTCCCTTATTGGGATTTATATCAACAACAGTACCTGGTTTTTCATTAATTTCTTTCTTTTCAATAACAGCACTTAATATTTTCATTCTTTTATTCTTGTAATAAGAAAAAGCTCCAGGCCATGAATAATATCCTCTAATCTGTCTGTCTATATTTTCTATAGTTTTATTCCAATTAATTTTTGCATCTTTTTTATTTATTTTATAAGCATAAGTTGCTTTTGATTCATCCTGTTTCTCAAACTCATAATCATTATTTTTAATTTTTTCTATACTGTCTAAAAGTGCTTCTGCTGATAAATTTCTTAACTTATCCCATAAAGATTCTGCTGTTTCATTCTTATCAATTTCTACTGAATAAGTTTCGATAATATCTCCAGCATCCCAATTTTTATCCAATTTAAAAACTGTTATTCCAGTTTTTTTATCTCCCTCGAGAATAGCTTTATTAATAGGAGATGCACCCCTATATTTAGGAAGGAGTGAGGCATGTGCATTTATAACAAAATATTTAGGAATTTTTAAAATATTTTCCGGTATTTTAAGACCATAACTGACTACAACCATGAGATCCGGTTTTTTATCTTTTAAATAGTTTATAATTTTTTTATCTAATAAATTTTCAGGCGTTTTAACTTCAATTTTTAATCTTTTTGCCTCTTTTTTTATTACACCTTCTTTTAACCTCATCCCCCTACCACGGGGTTTATCTTTTTTTGTAAAAACAGAAATTACATCATAATTTTTTGCTATTTTTTTTAAGGAAGGGAGGGCAAATCTGGAAGTTCCCATAAAAATAATTCTCATTTTCTAACTTCTTTCGCTTTTTCTTTAATTTTTTTCAATTCTGAAGATATTTCCATTTTTTTTACAGGGGATATCCTATCTACAAAAACTATACTATTTAAATGATCAACTTCATGCTGAAGTACTCTGGCAAGAAATCCTTCAGCTTCAAAAGAAATTTTTTCACCTGATATATTTTTTGTTGAAATCTTTATTTTAACAGACCTTTCTACAGGAATAAATAACTCAGGAAAACTCAAACATCCCTCTTCCATAATATTTTTTTCGCTGCTGTATTCTTTTATTTCAGGATCTATTAAAATCAGATATTCTTCTTCCCTATCTTTTTGTCCAAAAGTCATATCAATGACAGCAATTTTTTTATTGATCCCAACCTGTGGGCCAGCAAGGCCTACTCCATCTTTTTCTTTCATTGTTCTAATCATTTTTCTTGCAATATTTTTAATATCTTCTGTAATATTTCCTATTTTTTCATTTTCTCTTGTAAGTCTATCATCTCCATAGTAAACAATATCATATATGTCTGCCATTACAGTAGCCCCCTATTTCTCATTTTCTTTTCAATTCTGCATATTAAAGATTTTTCTTCTTTTTTCCTTTTATCATACATATATTTTTTTTCATTCTTATATTCTTCTACCCATTTTTTACTAAACTTGCCATTTTCAATTTTATCAAATCTTTTTTCCATTTTTTCTCTAAGTGAAGGTGTAATTATTTCATTTACAGCATCATAAGCTCCAAATTCAGCTGTATCAGATATTTTTTCTCTCATACCATTTATCCCTTTATTAAAAATTAAATCTATTATTGCTTTCATTTCAAAAATTGTTTCATAATATGCCATTTCTGGTGAAAAACCCTTCTCTACAAGAATTTCAAAAGCCATTTTCATTATTTCTACAGTAACACCGCAAAGAGCAACCTGTTCACCAAAAAGATCACACAGGACCTCCTCCTTAAATGAAGTTTCAAAAACACCTTTTTTTAAGAATCCAGCATAATATGAATAACTAAAAAGAATCTGTTTAAGATTTTTTGTATAATCTTTATCAAGAGCAATTATTCCGGGTAAACCCTTTTCAGATAAAAATCTTTCCCGAACAGCTGTTCCAGGTCCCTTGGGAGCAACCATGCCAATATTTACAGGATAATTTTTTAATTTTACTGTCTTAAAATAAATAGAAAAACCATGAGCAAAAATGAAAGTCTGACCTTTTTTTATATTATTATAAACATATTTTTTAAAAAAACCCTCATGAGCTTCATCCGGAATTAAAATTACAAAAACATCACCAAAATTCATCGCTTCTACAGGATTCTTAACCTTAAAGCCATCTTTTTTAGCAGCATCTATGGACTTACTGTTTTTCCTCAACCCGATAATGGGATTAATTCCACTATCTTTTAAATTTAAAGCCTGAGGTTTTCCCTGATTACCGTATCCAAAAATAACAACATTTTTATTTTTTAAAAATGTATTCTTATCCTGTTCATTATACATATTTATCAGTAATTAGAACTCAATCTATCCATTATTCTCATATATTCTTCCAATATTCTTTTTCTACTCGGATGTTTCAGTTTATTTAGGGCCTTCTGTTCTATTTGCCTAACTCTTTCTCTTGTTATTCCGAATTTTTCTCCTACTTCTTCAAGAGTATAAGATCTACCTTCGAGCCAGCTATATCTCAATCGAATAATTTTTTGTTCTCTGTCATCCAGAGTTAATAAAAGTTCATTAAGTTTTTTCCTTAGGAGTTTCAATTGTACAGTTCTTTCCGGTGATTCAATTCTTGTATCTTCAAGAAAATCTCCAAGCTGGCTATCTCCCTGATCGCCTACTGGAGTTTCTAAAGAAACCGGATCTATAGCAATTTTTTTAATCTGTTCTATTTTGCTTTTACTCATTCCTACAACATCTGCAATCTCTTCATTAGTAGGTTCTTTTCCCCGTTCCTGTTTAAAAATTCTAATAGCTTTATTAACCTTATTAATATTTTCAATCATATGAACGGGTATTCTAATAGTTCTTGCCTGATCAGCTATAGCTCTTGTAATAGCCTGTCTAATCCACCAGGTAGCATAAGTAGAAAATTTATAGCCTTTTTTGTAATCAAATTTTTCAACAGCTCTCATTAATCCCATGTTTCCTTCCTGAATTAAATCCAAAAACTGTAAACCTCTATTTGTATATTTTTTTGCTATACTAATAACTAATCTTACATTAGCACTAATTAAATGTTTTTTTGCTTTTTCAACTTTTCTTTTACCTTTATTAATATTTAAAATAACCATATCAAGTTTTTTTCTTTTCATTCCGAGTCTATCAACTATTGATTTTATACTTTCTTCGACTCCCCGAATCTCGAAATCTTCTACATCATCTTTCATTTTCATTTTTTCAAGTTTCTCTTCATCTTCAATCAACTTATTCATCAATATTTTAAATCTTGTATAAAGAGATTCTACCTGATCATTATTCAAATCCAGTTCATCAATTGCAGCTCTTAACCTTTCTCTCTTGGTATCAAGCAAATCTTCTATTTTTTCTTTTTCATCTTCATTTTTTTCTTTATCATATTTCTCTTTTTCTTTTTGAATTTCTTCATAAATTGATTTAATTATATCAAATTGACTGAATATAAATTCTTTGTATTCTTCCTGTTTTTCTGGATTATTTATATCATTATATTCCATATTAACTACATCTTCACAATGATTTAACTCACATCTTTTCATTCTTTTTTCTAATTCTGTTACCACAAAATCAAGTTTATATAAATTTTCCTTTATAATGTCATAACCCTTTTCAATTTTCTTGGCAACTTTAACCTCTCCCTCTTTATCCAAAAGGGGAACCTTGCCCATTTCACGAAGATATAACCTTACCGGATCATTTATATTTGTTTTTAGAGCATCTTCCAAAATTTCTTCATCTAGTTCTTTTTCTTCACCCTCTATTTCTTCATTCAACAAATCCTTATCCTGTAATTTGGATATAACTTTTTCAAAAAACTCAGGAGAAACAACTTCATCCGGGATTAAATCATTTAATTCATCATAGGTTATACCATTTTTCTTTTCAGACTCTTTAATTATCAATTCCATTACTTCTTCTTTAGATAACTTTTTCTTTTTACCCAATTTAAAACCTCCTATTTTTTATAATTTTTGCTTTTCTTTTTATTTCTTCAATTAATAAATTAAAATTTTTCTCATTAATTACCAGTTTGTTTTGTGTTAAATAAGATATTATATTTTTCTTAATATTTTCATTCTTTATATATGATGCAACATTTCCTTTACAATGTAAATTTTTACCTTTATTGAAAATATTTTTTAAAGACTCTAACTCTTGTTTAATTTTTTCATTCCTTACAAAACATATTATTTCTTCAAAAAGATCAAAAATTTTTTCTGCAAACTCTTTATTTTCTAACAAAAATATTAGAATTAAAATTTCATTTCTAGGATATATTCTATTATTTATATTTTTATTATTTTTTCGTCCTGATTTATTTCTATTACTTCTATATTTATAACCGAAAGATTCTGCTAATTTTTTTTTATACTCATATCTCAAATGTTCATCCCTAATATCATTCAATATTTTTTTTAATTTTTTATACAATTTTACCTTCTCATTTGGGTTGTTAATATTAATGTCTTTTTTATAATAATCAAGGAAAAATTTAAATCCAGGCAAAGCATTTTTTTTCAGTTTTTTAAATGTCTCAATTCCTTTTTCTTTTAATAATAGATCCGGATCTTTATTAAAATTATTTACAATTACATAAGATGAAATATTTGAATCAAATAAAATTTTCAATGATCTTATAACTGCTTTTTCCCCAGCTTCATCACTGTCAAAAAAAAGAAAAACTCTATCAATTTTGTTATTTAGGATATTGGCATGTTCTTTTGTAAATGCAGTACCTAGTATTGCAGCAGAATTTCTTATGCCATATTGATAAAGTGTAATCATATCCATGTATCCTTCGACTAGAATTAACTCTTTACTACTAAATATTTCTTTTTTAGTTAGATTTATACCATACAGTACACCGGATTTTTTAAATAAGGGGGTTTCAGCAATATTAAGATATTTTATATTATCATCCTTATTCAACCTTCTTCCCCCGAAACCAATAACCTTCCCAAATCTATTGATTATTGGAAATATTAATCTATCTCTTAATAGGTCATATTCTTTGGAATTGCTAACTTTTATAAGTGACAATTTTTTCATTGTTTTTGTATCAACATCTTTTTTTCTCAAATGATTATAAAGGTCATCCCACTGTGCAGCAGCATATCCCAATCCAAATTTTGTAATTATTTTTTTGTCAACTCCTCTTTTTTTTAAATATTTAAGAGCTTTTTGTCCATTTTCTTCATGAACTAAGTTATTGTAATAATATTTAGCTGCCAGTTTATTTATTTTATAATATGTAGAATATTTGGTGTACTTATTACTAAAATTAATATCAATATTCGCTTCATCAGCCAATTTAATAACTGCTTCTTTAAAATCAAGATTTTCATATTCCATTACAAAATTAATTATATTACCGGAAGCTCCACACCCAAAACAATGATATAAACCTTTTTCCTGGCTAATAGAAAGAGAGGGCCCTTTATCATTATGAAAAGGACAAACAGCCATAAAGTTTTTACCAACTTTTTTAACCTGTATATATCTACCAATATAATCTACTATATTTATTCTATCCATTATTGTTTGTACAATATCTGATTTCATTCTCACTATATTAGATGCATCTAAAAAGAAATAGTTGCGATTTATTTTATATTTAAACTGATATCAGCTGCTTTTACTGAATGAGTCAATGCTCCAACTGAAATATAATCAATATCAAGGGTATTTAAATTTTTCAATCTTTCTTCATTAATATTTCCTGAAATTTCAATTTTTATCTCAGGATTATTCTTCCTAATTATTTTGGTAGCCTTTTTTATCATCTCATTATCCATATTATCAAGCATAATAATATCTATATTCAATTTTGAAGCAATTTCCGCTTCTTTTATTGTTTCTACTTCAACCTCAATATCTTTATTTATATTACTACTTATAATTTTATTTACTGCATTTTTAATTCCCCCGGCTATTTTTTTATGGTTATCTTTTATCATTACAAGTTCATTTAAATTCATTCTATGATTTGTACCTCCACCAATTTTAACAGAATATTTATCAAGGTACCTGTAACCGGGTAATGTTTTTCTTGTATCTAAAATTTTTATTTTATCACTGTTTAATAAATCAACAAATTTCTTTGTTTTAGTTGCAATTCCACTCATTCTCTGTACAAAATTTAAAATTATACGTTCTCCTTTAAATATTGAACTTCCTTTCCCCTCAATTTCAACAATTTCTTCCCCTTTAAGGAGAAGTTCTCCATCATTTTTGAAAAAATTAAGTTTTAAATTTTTATCAATTTTATTGAAAATATAGATAATAATCTCTTTTCCGCAAAATATAATTTTTTCTTTTGCTTTTAATGATACAACTATTTTTTCATCTTCAAGAATTGCATCTGTTGTAATATCTATAAAATCATTACCCAGATCCTCATTTATAGCTAATTGTACTAATTTATCTAAATTTTTAAATTTTATCATTCCTACTCCAATCAAATTTTTATATCATCTTCATATCGTTCCTGTAGTTCATAAATTTTATCCCTTATTTTAGCAGCTTCTTCAAATAATAATTTTTCACTTTTTTCTTCCATCCTGGCTTTTAATTTTTTAATTAACTGAGGAATATCTTCATGTTCAACAATGTCAATATTAATTTCATCTTTTTTTTCTCCTTTTGTTCTATAGCTTAATAAAGAAGAATAATTAATTTCTTTTCTTATTGTTTCAGGTTTAATATTATGTTTTTTGTTATACTTTTTTTGAATTTTTCTCCTTCTTTTTGTTTCATCAATCATTTTTTTCATACTATCTGTTATTTCATCAGCATACATAATAACTTTTCCATTAACATTTCTTGCAGCTCTTCCTCCTACCTGTATTAAAGCTCTATAAGACCTTAAAAATCCCTTTTTATCCGCATCTAAAATTATTACTCTTGATACTTCCGGTAAATCCATTCCCTCTCTCAATAAATTAATTCCAACTATAATATCATATTTACCGCTTCTCAAATCTTTTATCTTTTCAATTCTTTCCATTGTGTCAATTTCTGAATGTAGATATTCCGCTTTTAAACCATTTTCTTTGAGATAATCAGTTAAATCTTCAGCCATTTTTTTTGTCAATGTTGTCACGAGTATCTTCTCATCTTTTTTAATGACTTTTTTGCATTCTTCTATCAAATCAAATATTTGTCCCTCTGTATTTCTCACTTCAATTTCAGGATCCAGCAGGCCGGTCGGTCTTACTATCTGTTCTACAATATCATCACTTATATCTTTCTCATAATCAGCCGGTGTTGCAGAAACATATAAAACCTTATCAAGAATATTATCAAATTCCTTAAATTTTAGCGGCCGATTATCTAAAGCGGATGGCAGTCTAAAACCATGTTCCACAAGTTTTTGCTTTCGTGATCTATCTCCATTATACATTCCATTAATCTGCGGAACAGTCATATGACTTTCATCTATAATAACCATGTAATCATCCGGGAAATAATCCAGTAAAACAAAAGGTCTTTCTCCTTTATTTCTTCCGGTTAAATATCTTGAATAATTTTCTATTCCTTTACAGTATCCAATTTTTTCAAGCATCTCTATATCATAATTCGTTCTCATCTGTAGTCTCTGTGCTTCTATCAATTTATTTTTTTCTCTCAATACTTTCAATCTTTCTCTCAATTCAGATTTAATTTTGCCAATTACTTTTGTTATTCCCTCATCAGAAGCAACATAATATGAAGCTGGATAGATTTTAATTTTTTCCAGTTCTCTTGTTTTTGTTCCATTCAAATAATCAAAATAATAAATTTTATCTATTTCATCTCCCCAAAATGAAATTTTTACAGGTTGATTTTCATACGGAGGATATATATCAAGTATATCTCCATGTGTTCTAACATTACCTTTATAAAAATTTATATCATTTCTTTCATAATGAATTTTTATGACTTTTCTCAAAAGATTCATCTTTTCTATTGATTCACCAACTTTTACTTCAACAGCTCCCTCCTTGTAATCTCTTGGTGAACCAACTGAATATATAGCAGAAACACTGGCTACTACAATCACATCATCTCTTGTTAAAAGAGAAGTAATTGCTTCAAGACGCATTCTATCAATATCTTCATTTATAGAAGAATCCTTTTCAATATATGTATCTGTTTGAGGTACATAAGCTTCAGGTTGATAATAATCAAAATAACTGACATAATAACAAACCTTATTTTTAGGGAAAAAATTACTTAATTCAGTATAAAGCTGGGCAGCTAAAGTTTTGTTATGGCTCATTACCAGTGTGGGTTTATTCATACTCTCTATTAATTTAGAAAAAGTATAAGTCTTTCCTGAACCAGTTACTCCCAACAAGGTCTGTCTTTTTTCGCTATTGTTATAATTTTCAACCAGTTTTTGTATTGCATCTCCCTGGTCCCCTAAAGGAGTAAAATCCGATATTACTTTTAAATTATTCATATTAAAATTCTAATTCATCCAGCATCTCTTTCAAATCTTTTTGATTGGGATCAATTTCTAATGATTTTTCAATCATTTCTTTCGCTTTATCATTCCAATCCAAAGCATCGTAAACAACAGCCAAATTATTATATGCAGTTTTATTCTTCGGATTAATTTCAATACAGTTCAAATAATTTTTAATTGCATTTTCGAATAAATTTTCTTCATCTGTATGGTCTTCCCAGTATTCATCTAAAGTAATATCTTCAAGAGCAAGTTTACCGTAAATAATACCTAAATTTAAAAATGCTTCTTCATTTTCAGGATCAATTTTAAGAATCTTATTCAAAAATTTTATAGCACTTGTATAATCATCATTATCAAAATAATAATTTGAAATATCAAAAAGCAAATCAATGTTTTTGGGATTATTCTTAAATTCTTTTAATAATTTTTCTATTTTTTCCATATATCCTCCTTTTTGTTTAGTTATTATATCAAATTTTTAAACAATATCAAACATCATAAATCAAATATCTTTTAAAATAAACCAATTTCTGATATAGTAAATAAAAAGGAGGAATGATGAAAATAGCTTTGTTTTGTGGGGGAACATCAGAAGAAAGAGAAGTTTCCTTTAATAGCAGTAAAAACGTTTATAATAAATTAAAACAAAATGATATTATTTTAGTTGATTCAGGAAGAGCTGAAAAATTTAATAATTTCAAATCCCAGATGAAAAAAACTCCTAAAAAATGGAATATAAATCTTGTAAAAAACCTCATAAATATCTTAAAAAATAATTCTATAGAGTTTGTTTTACTCATGCTTCATGGTGGTTATGGAGAAGATGGACATCTCCAGTCACTCCTTGATATGTGCAATATCCCTTACAATGGCAGTAAAATGGGACCTTCTTTTATAGGAATGAATAAAATAATTACAAAATATATTATGCATTACTACAATATTCCAACCCCAAATTCTTTTTTCCTCCAAAAAAACATTAAATATGATATTAAATCTGTTATTGATAAATTAAAATTCCCTTTAATTGTTAAACCGGCTTCTGAAGGTTCTACAATTGGAGTAAAAATTGTAAAAAATAAAAAAGAATTAAATAAAGCTATTGATTTTTCATTTAATTTTAATCATGAAATTGTTATTGAAGAGTATGTTAAAGGAGATGAAATGACTTTAACAGTAATGAATAATAAAACATACCCTTTTGTGAAAATAATACCTGAAACCGGATTTTATGACTATGAAAGGAAATATGAGGACGGCGGATCTAAATATATTTGTCCTGCTAAAATCCACAGCAATATTGCAGATATTATAAAAAAACAGGCATTGAAACTATATCAAAAAATGAATTTTGATGGAGTAGTTAGATTTGATTTTCTTTATAATAAAAATAATCACAAACACTATTTTCTTGAGGTTAATACTCTTCCCGGAATGACAAATCATAGTCTTGTTCCAATGGCATTTGAGGCCGTTAATATAAATCAAAATGAATTGATAAAAAAAATAATTAATGATGGAATCAAAAAGTAAAATAAAAAAGGGTTTTATAAATATTGTTTTAGTTGAACCAGAAATTCCACCTAATACCGGTAATATTGGTCGTCTATGCGTGGGCCTTGATATTCCCCTTTTTTTGATAGGAAAATTAGGTTTTAGTCTTGATGATAAATATTTAAAAAGAGCCGGACTTGATTACTGGAAACACTTAACCTATTATCACTTTGATAATCTCGATTTTTTATTTAAAACTTTCAAAAACTCCAACTTTTACTTTTTTTCTAAAAAGGCTGAAAAAATTTATTATGAAGCAGAATTTGAATGGGGAGATTTCATTGTTTTTGGAAAAGAAACCAAAGGATTGCCTGAAAATTTATTGGAAAAAAAGAAAGATACTGCTCTTAAAATACCAATGATAGGGAAAACAAGATCTTACAATTTATCTAACTCTGTTGCAGTAACTGCTTTTGAAGCATACAGACAGATTCTTTTTAAATAAGAAAAATGAAAAAAGGTGATCTTTCATAGACCACCCTTCTAAATATTGATATTTGTTAATTAATTTTTAATTTATTAGCCACCAAATTGCTGCATTATAGCTCTCTGCATGTCCATAGCATTTTTATATTTGGTGTATCCCTTGGGTTCAGAAAAAACAGAATTATCAATTCCTATCTCAAAATTATTCATGGATTGAAATACTTCTGCGCCATCTGTTGTTACTGTTTTACTTGCTTTTATAAGTTTATCTTTTGGATCAATATACATATAATTTTCTTTAATGTTTTCTTCATTTTCCAATACTTTATATTTTACCAAATCTTTTTCATTAATTTTTTCTTTTCCCAATTTTTCAACCTTTTTTTTCAATGTTTTTTCATATCCACCACTTGATTTTATTTGATCAAGTGCCTGCTTATTTTTAAGATAGAAATAAGCCTGATTTCTCGGATAGATAACCATAACTTTTGTATCATCTTCTGTTCTCTCAATAATCATTTGTCTCTCATCAAGACCCATCATTTTCATTTGTTGTAATTGAGCAGGATTTTTCATCATTTCAGAAGTTAATTTCATATCAACTCTTGAAAAATCCCCTTTATTATAAAGTGTATAATTACTCTTTGCTGTATTTCCTTTTTCATCTTGAGTTTCCTGTTTTACTTCAGCTTTAAAACCTTTCGAATTGTAAATCGATGTATTTACAATATCATTAACCTGCAAACCAAATGCTGTTATTGTAAAAATTCCTATTAAAACAACAATAAATAATTTTTTCATAAGTCCCCCTTCTTAAATAAAACTAAAATTAAAATCATTAATCATTCTCTTCTTTACTTTTCTCATACTCTTCAACAACTTTTTTCTGTACATCTTCAGGAGCTCTTTGATAATATGCAAATTCAGTTTCAAATCTCCCCATTCCACTGGTTATTGATCTAAGATCTATTGAATAATTTTGCATTTCAGATTCAGGAACTTCAGCTCTGATTTCCTGCCATCCCTTTTTTAATGGATCCATTCCAAGAATTTTTCCCCTTTTGCTGTTTAAATCTCCCATAACATCACCCATTTGATCTTTGGGAACCTCTATAGTTACTTTTGAAATAGGTTCAAGCAAAACTCCACCTGCCTTATCAAAAGCTTTTGAAAATGCTTTTGACCCAGCAATTTTAAATGAGTGTTCATCAGAATCAACAGAGTGATGAGAACCATCATACAATGATGCTTCTATATCGATAACTGGATACCCGGCAATAACACCTTCTTCCATTTTATTTTTTACACCCTTTTCAACAGCTGGAATAAAACCTGAAGGAATAACACCACCAACAATATTGTTGATAAATTTGAATCCTTCTCCACGTTTTAAAGGTTTAAATTCCATATAAACCTCTCCATACTGTCCTCTTCCTCCTGATTGTTTCTTATGTCTATGGTGGCTTTTAACCTTTTTAGCAAGAGTTTCTTTATAACTAACCTTTGGTGTTGATGTTTCTACATCCACATTAAATCTCTCTTTTAATCTTGATACAAGAACTTCAATGTGAATATTCCCGAGTCCTGATAATATGGATTGTTTTGTATCTCTATTTCTCCAGCTTTTAATATACGGATCTTCCTCGGTTAATCTGTTTAATCCAGTAGCTAATTTATCCTGATTTCCACTGCCTGCATGAATCGCCTGAGAATAAACCGGTTTCTGAGGTTTAAAAAATTCTACTTTCTTTTCATCTTTTTTTTCAGTTAAAGTTTCTGCTGTTTTAATAGCATCAACTTTATTAATTGCACCAATCATTCCTGCACTTAATTCATCAATTTCTTCAAGTTCTTTTCCTTTTGGAATATACACATGTGCAATCCTTTCATTAGTTGCTTCATTATTTAATCTTACAGTTTCTCCTCCTGTTATTTTCCCTGAAAGAACCTTAATTAAACTCATTTTCCCTGTATATGGATCTATTAAAGTCTTATATACTTTAGCAATAAAAGGACCATCTTCTTTAATTTCAATAGCTTTCTCTTCATCTTCTAATTTATAACTTGAAAATTCTTTTGGAGAATCAAAATATTCTGTAATAAATTTTATCATAGAAAAAATACCAATTTGTTTTTCAGCGGAACCAAAAAAAACTGGAGAAATATCCCTCATCTGTAATGCTTTTTTTAATCCTTTTTTCATTTCTTCATCATTTAGTTTCTCTCCTTCAAGAACTTTCATCATTAGCTCTTCATCTTCCTCTGCAATAGCTTCCATCAATTTTTCTCTATATTCATTAACTTCATCTTCAATTTCAGAGGGAATATCAATTTTTTTCTCACCCTCTCCATCACTTTCATAAGCCTGCATGTTTACTAAATCCACAACACCTTTTAAATCTTCGCCTTCTCCAATAGGTAATTGAACAACTATAGGTCTTGGTTTATCAAGTGAATTTTTTAATTCATTATACGCTTCATCAAAATTAGCATTTTCCTTATCCATTTTATTTATGAAAACTGCAATATTTTTATCCATATTTTTTGAATCTTCAATAGCTCTTTCCGTACCAATTTGTACTCCTAAAATTGCATCAAACGTAGTTATAACATGATCAGAGGCATAAATACCAGCCTTGCTATCATTTATAAAATCATTATAACCAGGAGCATCAAAAAGATTAATGGTGTAATCATTCCAGTTAAAAGAGGTTGTCGTTAAATTAATTGACATTTTTCTTTCTTTTTCCTGCTCATCATAATCAGAAAAAGTATTTCCTTTTTGAATAGACCCCTTTTTATCAATTTGGTCTGTTGCTTTTAAAATTGATTCTACAATCATGGTTTTTCCAGTTGCATTATGCCCAGTAATAGCAACATTTCTTATTTTTTCAATATTTGTTGACATAGCATCTCCTCCATATTTAATATATTATTCTTTTGTAATTTTACAATTCCCATTTAAAAAAGTTTTTTTATGCATGACCAGGTTATTTGTAGAAACATCTCCTTCTATTTTTCCTTTTGAGAAAATTTCCAGGTAATCGGTGTCAATATCTCCATCAACCTCTCCTCTGAGAAAAAGATATTTTGATTTGATATCTCCCTCAATTTTCCCGGAAATATAGAGATATTTTGCCTCAATATTCCCTTTTATTTTCCCATCCCTGGCAATTATCAAACACTGTGTGTCTTTTGCAGTTATTTTTTCAGCCTTTATCTTTTCATATATTTCAATACTTTTTTCATTTTCTAAATAACCTTTTGATGGTTTATATTCATCACTTTTATTAAATAAATTTTTAAAATATTTTATAACCTTATTATAAAAATAATCATCTTTTTTATCTTTTTTATAATGTTCTAATATCAAATTAATTAAATATTTTTCTCTATCAGTAGAATTAAAATTAGCCATTAAAATTTCCTATCCCGGATAAGTAAAAAAAAAAGAAAGGGAAGAAAGATTTTCTTCCCCTCTATATTTAAAATCTTTATTGAACTTTTGCATAGACAAGAGTATTATTACTATCATTAGCCATCCAAATTACATACCCGGTTCTTTGAGACTTAATAAAAGCATCTGCCTGTTCTTTTATTCTATTTAACCTAAAGCCCCTTGGTTCTCTTCCATAATTATCTTTAAATTTTTGAACTCTTTCTTCAACAATTAACTCTTTTTTAGGTTGAATAATTACCCACTTAGGCTTCTTCCATCCACCTTCATCGGGATTTGTGTTGAAAGGAGGTAGTTTTCTTCTATAAAGATTTTTTGCCTCATTCATCAACTCATCTTTTTCCTTATCTGTAATCAAAGAAAGTGCCTCTTCTCTCTTATAATTTTCAATAACTTTCAACTGAGCCTCATCTTTTAATTCTGTTTTTAATTTTTCAGGAACAGCCCCCTCATAAATTTCTTGATTCTGTTCAAGAAGCTGCTGATAGTATTTTTCCTGCATTTCTTCATCATTTTTGGCTTCTTCAGCAATTTCTGATAATTTATTATTTGGTATTTCTTCTATTTTTTCACTAATCAATTTTTCAAGGTATTGATTATAGATATTTTCTACAGTAGGAACAAATTCAGCCATTTTCTTTTCTGTTATAAAACCTTCTAAAGATTCAAATAGTGGCTTATCTTCAGCAGGTAATTCATTTCTCAATCTTTTATAAGCACCAACAATTTTAGCCAAATCGTTTATTTTTGTCTTCGCCTTATTAATAGCTGCTTTATCAAGAATAACATTACCACCAGAATTACATCCTATGATGAATACCACTGATAATATTATTACTAATTTTATAACCTTACGCATATATACCCCTTTCTTCTTTTTTGGATATATTAGTTTAAAAAATCAGTTATGTCAATATAAAATTGCTATTCCTTCTCTTTAATATCTTCTTTTAAAACTTTTGCTAATCTTTTAACTCCTTCATCAATTTTTTCTGCTGAGCAATATGAAAAATTCAACCTACATGAGTTGTTTCCTTCACCATTAACATAAAAAGCATTTCCTATAACATAAGCAACATTTTCATCAATCGCTTT
This sequence comes from uncultured bacterium, assembly GCA_964621075.1. Taxonomy (GTDB): domain Bacteria; phylum Macinerneyibacteriota; class Macinerneyibacteria; order Macinerneyibacteriales; family Macinerneyibacteriaceae; genus CAZUKV01. The sequence goes on from CAZUKV010000003.1 coordinate 50,790, forward strand.
ATAGAACAAATCCTCGGTATTAATAAAATCCGGTACAGTAAACCATAGAAACATGCCGCCTTCCGGTTTTGTCCATGATATATCATCTCTTTCAGGCATATATTTATCAAGGGCTTCAAGCATGGCTTTTCTTCTTTTCTGATATATTTTAACATTCTTTGCAATTCTTTTTTTCAAAAGCCCTTCTTTCATATAATATCCCGCTATTCTCTGAGAGAATGGAGGAGTACAAAGGTCCATTGCCTGTTTTGCAACAACAAATTTGTCAATGATATCTTCAGGTGCAATTATCCATCCAAGTCTAAATCCTGGTGCAAAAATTTTTGAAAAAGTATAAAGTCCAATTGTATGCCCTTTATCATCAAGAGAATATATGGAAGGAACATTTTCACCAGTATATCTTAAATTTCTATAAGGTGAGTCTTCAATTATTATGAAATTATGCTTATATGCCAGTTCAAGCATCTTTAATCTTTTTTCTTTGCTTATTGTAATTCCAGCAGGGTTTTGAAAATCAGGAATAACATAAACATATTTCAATTTTCTTCCTTCATCTTTTAATTTTTTAACTTTCTTCTCCAGTATATCCATATTCATTCCATCATCTTCCAGTGGCACGCCAATCATGTCAGCCCTGTAACTCCTCATTGCTCCGATTGCACCAACATATGTTGGCATCCCTACTATTACAGGATCACCTGGATCAACAAAAACTTTATTAACCATGTCAAGTGCCTGCTGAGATGCAGTTACAGGTAATACATTTTTAGATTCCAGATTTTTAATCCCATCTTCATTCAAAAGTTTTATTATTTCTTCTTTTAATAATTCATCACCTTCAGTTGCACCATATTGAAGAGAAATATTCCCATCGTTGTTTATAACTTTTTCTACAATTTTACTTAATTCATCTTTTGGAAATGTTTTTGGAGCAGGTAGCCCCCCAGCAAAAGAGATAATTTCAGGCTTGTTGGTTAATTTTAAAAGTTCTCTTA
>CAZUKV010000004.1:0-42082 GCA_964621075.1 uncultured bacterium
GTTTGAGTCTTACTTTAATTAGTATTAGTGAATACCTTGAAAAAATTAAAGATATTAAGGATAGGGTTAAATCTGCAACGCGTTACCCACTTATAGTATTTGCTTTTGTCTTATTATCAACTACTGGAATGGTTATCTTTATAGTTCCAAGATTTGAACAAATTTATATTAAACTTGGAGCAGATTTACCACTTGTTACAAAAATTTTAATGAATATCTCTAAATTTGCTCAGACCTATTTTTTATTAATAATTTTCTTTTTAATACTTATTTTCATTTTGATAAAGTATTTAATAAATCATAAAGAAAATATTAGGTTTTATTACCATAAATTTTTATTAAAATTTCCTAAACTCGGTAATATATATAAAATGGGGCTTTTAATAAATTTTTCTAAGACTTTTGGAATATTAATCAATGCAGGTATAAATATAATTCAATCTCTTGAGCTATCGAAAAATATTTTAAATAATGTAGTTTATAGAAAAAGTCTTGAGAGAATTAAGGATAAAATTGAAGCTGGAAATTCAATATATAATAGTTTTTTGGAAGAAGGAGAATTATATCCGAAAGTTTTTGTTCAAATGATAGGAACAGGTGAAGAAACAGGATCGCTTGATGAAATGTTAATAAAATTTAATGAATATTTTGAAAATGAAATTAATAAAAAAATAGATACAATTAGCTCATCACTTGAACCAGTTTTTATAATTCTTATTGCTGGTATTATTTTGTTCATAACTCTTTCAATTTATCTGCCGGTTTTCAAACTCGGGCAGGTAATGAAAAACATCAGTTGAAAAAAATATAATTTGTGTTAGATTTATTCCATATAATTCAAGGAGGTTTTATGTATAAAAAAGTAAGAGGTGTGCGTGATATTTATGGGGAAGAAGTAGAATATTTTAAATATATCTCACAAATCGCTGAAAATATTTTTTCACTTTATGGTTATAAAAAGATAATCGTTCCTATAATAGAAAAAACTGAGCTATTCCAGAGAGGTGTAGGAGAAGATACAGACGTAGTAGAAAAAGAAATGTATAGTTTTCAGGATAAAAGTGGTAGAAATATTACTCTTAGACCTGAAGGTACTGCAGGAGTGGTAAGATCATACATAGAAAATGGACAGCATAAAGCTGATCCTGTACAAAAATATTATTATATAGGACCAATGTTCAGATATGAAAAGCCCCAGAAAGGTAGATATAGGCAGTTTTTTCAAATAGGAGTTGAAGTTTTTGGTATTAAATCTCCTTTAATTGATGCTGAAATTATTTATATGCTTATTCAATTTCTAAAAAAACTTGGGCTTGATAATTTAAAAGTTAATCTAAATAATATGGGATGCGGAAAGTGCAGAAAAAAATATATAAAAAAATTAAAAAAATATATGTTTAAACATAAATCAGCTTTATGTGATACATGTCAGCGAAGATTAGAATCTAATCCTCTTAGAATACTTGATTGTAAAAAATGTGGAAAAAAACAATTTATAAAAAATACTCCGAGAATTATTGATAATTTATGTGATTCATGTTTAGAGTTTAATGAAAAATTAATGAATTATATCGAGGAATTCAAAATCCCTTACAGTATAGATCATAGCTTGGTTAGGGGGCTAGATTATTATACGAATACTGTTTTTGAAATTATTGCAGAAGATTTAGATAGCTCTCAAAATCAGATTGTTGGTGGTGGCAGGTATAATGATCTTGTATCAACTCTTGGTGGTGTTGAAAGACCTGGTTTGGGTTTTGCATTTGGTTTTGATAGACTTGTAGACCTTGTTATGGAAAAAGAACTTGAGATCAAAGATAAAAAGCCTTCTGTTTTTATAGCCTGGTATTTAAATGATAAAAATGAATTATTAAAATTTGCTAACAAACTTAGATCAGATGGAATAAAAATAGATTTTAAATATAAACAGGTTAATTTTTCAAATCAATTGAGATATGCTGATAAAAATAATTTTGATTATGTTATTTTTTATGGAGAAAAAGAAATGAAAAGCGAAGATATTCATATTAAAAATATGAAATCTGGTGAGGAAAAAAATATTAAATTCAAGAATTTGAAAAAATTTATTAAATAAAGGGGCGAGTATGGAACTTAAAAGAACTCATTTTTGTGGAAAGATAAATAAACAAAATATATCTGATAATATAATTTTAAATGGCTGGATAAAAAAGATTAGAGATTTTGGAAAAATTTTATTTGTAGATCTCTGGGATCATGAGGGAATTTGCCAGCTTGTATTTGATCTTAACAACAAAAATCTTAAAGATATTAAAAATTGTATTGTTGGTGATTGTATTGGTGTTAAAGGTGAGGTAATTGAAAGAAAAGAAAAAAATAAGGATTTAAAAACAGGTGCTGTGGAAGTAAGGGTAGAAAAGTTCGAACAATTTTCAAAATCAAAACCCCTTCCAATTGATAGGAGTAAAGATTTATCAGAAGATGTAAGACTGAAATACAGATATTTAGATTTAAGAACAACTAAAATGCAGCAAATATTAAGAACAAGATATAAATATTTAATGGCTGTTAGAGAGTTTTTGGATAAAGAGAAATTTATTGAAATAGAAACACCTATATTATCAAAAAGCACACCTGAAGGGGCAAGAGATTATGTTGTTCCCTCAAGAATGAAACCGGGTAATTTTTACGCATTACCTCAATCACCTCAGATTTATAAGCAATTGCTAATGATAGGAGGATTTGATAAATATTATCAGATAGCAAGATGTTTTAGAGATGAAGATTTCAGAGCAAATAGACAGGCTGAATTTACCCAGATTGATATTGAAATGGCATTTGTAAAAGAAAATGATATTCTTGATTTAACAGAAAGATTGATTAAGTATAGTTTTGAAAAAATTATAGATAAAAAAATTAATATCCCTTTTAGACGTATGGAGTATAACGAAGCTATTAATAAATATGGTATTGATAAACCTGATTTAAGGTTTGGGTTAAAGATAAAAGATATTACTCCGGAAATTGATGTTTCAGGTTTTAAAGTACTTGAAGGGGTTAAGGAATCAGGAAAAAAAATAAAAGCTATCAAATTAAGTAATGAAAATATTAGCAGAAAAGATATTGATAATTATACTGAATATGTGAAAAATTTTGGGGCAAAAGGACTTATTTGGTTTATAAAATCGGATGACCAGCTTAGATCATCAATTTTAAAGTTTTTAAAAGATGGAGGAAAAAGTATTGAATCAGCAATGGATATGAAAAATGGTGATACAGTTTTTATTGTAGCTGATGACAGTAAAATTGCTTCAAAAGCTCTGGGAAGATTAAGAATTAAATTGCGTGATGATTTTGATTTAATAAAAAATAAAGATGAATTAAACTTTATCTGGATTACTCATTTTCCAATGTTTGAATATAGTGAAGAAGAAGAAAGATATAAAGCTAATCACCATCCTTTTTCTATGCCATATAGAGAAGATATGTTAAATTATAAAAATAGTGCTCCTGAAAAAATTAGATCTTATGGATATGATATAGTGCTTAATGGTGAAGAAATTGCCGGGGGTAGTATTAGAAACCATCTTGAAAATTTACAGGAAGAAGTTTTTGATATTTTGAATATTGATAAGAGCGAGCAAAAGGATAAGTTTGGATTTTTTCTTGAAGCTCTGAAGTATGGTACTCCTCCGCATGGTGGTATTGCTTTTGGGCTAGAAAGAATTATTCAAATTTTAACTAATAATAAATCAATTAGAGATGTAATTGCTTTTCCAAAAACTACTAATGCTTCCTGTTTAATGTCAAAATCTCCAAGTAAGATTAATAAAAAACAATTAGAGGAATTGAGGATAAAATTAAAAAAAGATTGACATTAATACTATTTATATATATAATTAAATTAGTTTGCTTTTGGTTTGTTTAACTGTAGGAGGTGAGAGTCTTGAAAAAAATTTTATTAATATTTTTGGGTATGGTAATTTTATTATCATTTTCAACTGGATGTGTAAAAAGAATTGAAGTACAAGATCAGGGAGAAACTGTTTTAATTCCGGAAAAGTCAAAACCTTATATGGAAGAGGCTGTAACAGTAGAAGATAAGGCGGAAAATCTTAAAGAGGATATCTCTGAAAAAAAAGGAACAGTGGAAGAAGTTGAAGAAGAGTATCAAGAAGCGAAAGAAAATGAAGCGAATCTAGAAAAGTATAATAGAGTTAAGGAATCAAAAGGAAAATTGTGGTGAGGGGGATAGATATTATGAAGAAAATAGGTATTATTTTATTAGTTGTTCTTTTTGTTGCTCCATTGATGGCACAAACTAGACCACCAGAAGACGGTTCTGTTGAAGAATGGAACAAATATTATCAGGAAAGAGAAGCAATGGCAGAAGAAAAAGTAGAAGAATATCAAAATGAAATTGAAGAGTTGAATCAAAAAATTGATAATATTGAAACTAAAACAGAAAATGTTAGGCAATGGAAACCTGAAGAAAAACAAATGATGGAAAATTTCAATGAAGTTCCAAAAAATTATGTTGTTAAAAAAGGTGACTGGTTATCAAAATTAGCAGAATATGAAGAAGTATATGGAAAAGGTAACTATGCTAAATGGCCTGTTATTTATAGAGCAAACAGAGATCAGATTAAAGATCCTGATTTGATTTATCCAGGTCAAAATTTTGATATTCCAAGATTACTTCCAGAAGAATGGAAAGTATACAAAGGAGAAACCTTAAAAGGTATATCATCATATTATGAAATTTATGATTCTGCTAAGGAATGGGAAAAAATTTATAAAGCAAATAAAGATAAAATATCCAATCCTGATGTAATTGATTCAGGAATGGTATTAGATATCCCTAGACCATAATTTTTTGTAATTTAAATTTTACTTTTGCTAAAAATTATGGGAGAAATTATTAAATTTTTTTTAATGATTTCTCCCTTTTTTTATCTTTTTTTATTTAGAGGGGTGAAGATTGTTGACTAAAGAAGAATCTAAATTCACACTTACCATTCCATCTTCAACAGATTTAAGAAATTTGCAGGGTGTTAATAATCAAAATATCAAAATTATAAAAGATCTTTTAAATGTAAATTTTACAATCAGAAATGGGGAATTAATATTTAATGGATCTAAAAATAATTTTGATAAAGTAAAAATTATAATTAATGAAATAATAGAACTTTTAAATTCTGATTATAAACCAAAAAAATCTGATGTTCGTTATATTATACAGATGGTTAATCATGGAGAAAAACCTCACTTGCATAAGTTACTAAATAAAAAAGTTGTAATAACTGCAAAAAAAAAAGTTATTACTCCTAAAACTTTACATCAAAAAGAATATGTTGATGCTATTGATAAGTTTGATATTACTTTTGGGATTGGGCCGGCTGGAACTGGAAAAACATATTTAGCTGTTGCTAAAGCTGTTAATTATTTGAGAGATAATATTATTAAAAAACTTGTATTGGTTAGACCAGCTGTTGAAGCTGGAGAAAAAATTGGTTTTTTACCTGGAGATATAAAAGAAAAAGTTAATCCTTATTTGAGACCTCTTTATGATGCTCTATATGAAATGCTGACTCCAAGTAAAGTCGAAAATTTAATATCCAAAAATGTTATTGAAATAATTCCTCTTGCTTTTATGCGGGGGAGAAGTTTAAATGATTCCTTTATAATAATGGATGAAGCTCAAAATTCTACACCTGATCAGATGAAAATGTTATTAACAAGAATGGGTTTTGGGTCTAAAATAATAGTTACTGGGGATATAACCCAGGTTGATTTACCGGACAAACAGGAGAGTGGACTGGTTAATGCTGAAAAGAAGCTATCACATATAGATGATATTGCTTTTATATTTTTCTCAAGAATTGATGTTGTTAGACATAGTCTTGTTCAGAAAATAATAAAAGCATATAAGAATTGAAAGTTATGAAAACTATAATAAAGGAATTTGAAAAAAAATTATCACAAAATAAAGGTGAATATTTTAAATCTTTTTTTAAAAATAGTATCGTAATATCATTAATATTATTATATTTATTATTGTTAGGTTTTTATTCCTATAATAAGTTAAATTATGATAAAATTAATTATGAAATTGGGAAGGTTTTAAATAAAAATATATATTCTCAAATTGATTTTACCTGGGTTGATAGAAATAAATCAAAAGAATTAATTCAGGAAAAAATTCAAGAGTCCCCTTTAATTTATTATATTGATAAAAATGTTTCCGAGAATATTGAAAGGAATTTATTATCAGATATTGAAAGAATTAATAACATTCTTGATTCAAATCTTAAGAAAAATGAAACAATAATGAGAATTAAAACAGTATGGGATAAGGTTGATATAGAAAATGATAAATTAATTTTTAGTAAAAGTGAATTGAATACACTTGCAAAAATATCATTAAAAATTCTTGAAGAAATTTACAAAAAAGGTGTTATTGATCAATCTTTTTTTATAAAAAATGCTAATCAAAATATTATTATAAAAGATATGAATGGACAAAATATTATTCGCGAAAGGTTGATAGTTAAAGAAAAAATAGATAATTATCTAAAAAAAGAAATAAATAATACACTTGAAGGAGAAGAACAATACAAAGAGTTAACTTTTTTCATTGTTAAAAATTATATAAAAACTAATGTTAAATATAGTGAAGAAAAAACATCAAGTTATAAAAAGCAAATTAAAAATGAACAGACATATATAAAAAAGAATATTCAAAAAGGAGAAATTGTTGCAAGAGAAGGAGAGATAGTTGATGAAAGTTTACATAATAAAATTTCAAGAATGTATGATAGTTTTCAAAAATCAAAAATAATTAATATTGTAGGTTTTAGTTCAATATTACTGGTCTTTTTTGTTATATTTTCTTTTTTTATGAATAAATATTTTAATTCATTAAGCAGATCAAAATATACGATATTTATTTTATTAATAATTCTCTATTTTTTGACGTTAATGTTGTTTCAGAATTATATTAATATAAAATTATTTTATATTTTTCCTTTTTTAACATTTATTATAGCAATTTATTTTTTAATTAATTTCAGAATTTCTTTAATTTCTTTAATTATTTTTTTTACAATTTACATTCTTTACATAGATAACTTGAATTATTTATTAATTTTTTTATTGATGGCTTTTTTCTTTTATATAAATAAAGATAAATTAAAAAAACGATATCCAAGTTTAAAAACTATTGTTTTTTTTATATTTTTTACTTTTGTTGTTTTTATAATTATTAATTATCTTTTTTATGGGATGAATGTTTCACCTCTTAATATATTTAGATTATTTTTCTATGCTATATTAAATATTTCAATTACATTTGTTATAGCTTATGTGCTGATATTTTTATTTGAAAGATTTTATAATATTACTACGGATATTAATTTAAGTGAATTGTTAAACTGGGATAATCCTTTATTGAAAAAATTAATGAATATTGCTTCTGGAACATATAGACATAGTGTTATTGTTTCAGAACTCTCTGAAGAAGCAGCAAAAGCTATTGGAGCCGATTCAATATTATCAAAAGTTGGTGGACTATATCATGATGTTGGTAAAATAAAACGTGCTAATTATTTTATTGAAAATCAATTATACGGGCCAAATAAACATGATTCTCTATTACCTATCATGTCAGTAAGAATATTAAAAAATCATGTTGATGAAGGAGTTAAAATTGCTAAAAAATATGGACTGGCAAATAAAATTGTTGATATAATAAAAGAACATCATGGAACTTCGATTATTAGATTTTTTTATATGAAAGCAAAAAATCAAAATGAGGAAGTTGATGAAAAATTATTTCGATACAATGGGCCTAAACCAAAATCAAAATCATCAGCAATAATTTTTCTTGCCGATAAGGTAGAGGCAGTTGCAAGGGTATTAACTGATTCTCCATTTCATGTATTAAAAGAGAGGATTGACAAAATATTTAAAGATGCTCTTGATGATTCACAGCTTGATAATACAAATTTAACTTTGAAGGAACTCGATACTATTAAAAATAGTTTTGTTGACTATTATAAAAGTAACTTACATAAGAGGGTGGAATATCCTGATGAAATCAAATAAAATATTAATAATAAATGAGAAAAATAATTATAACCTGGATAAAAATATGAAAAAAAAATTTATTATGATTACAGATAAAATATTGAGTGATTTCAATAAAAAAAATAAATATATTAATTTGTATATCACTAATAGTCATGAAATTAAAAACATTAATAAAAACTATAGAAAAATTGATAAAGAAACAGATGTAATTTCTTTTCCACTTGAAGATGAATATGATAATTGTTTGGGTGAAATTATTATTTCTGAAGAATATGTTAAAAATAAGTATGATAATTATGAAAAATGTATGCAGAAAATGTTAATTCATGGGATATTACATATTTTAGGATATGACCATAAAACAGAAAAAACTTATACTGAAATGATTGAAATTCAGGAAGGCTATTTAAAAGATTTTTATGAAAAAAAAGAATAATGATAATCTAATTGATAGTTTTAAAAATGCTATTGAAGGATTGAATATTACATACAAAATGGAGAAAAACTTCAGGTACCATATAATTTTATCACTTTTAACTATTCTGGTTAGCCTTATTATGAATATTGATTCATTTCATTTGGTAATTATAGTAATTTCTATTTCATTAGTTTTAGTTGCAGAATTATTTAATACTGTTTTTGAAGTATTAATTGATAATTTTATTACAAAAAAGAAAAATAAAATTATCAAAGTCATAAAAGACATTTCTGCTGCTGCAGTTTTGATTACTTCAATAAATGCTCTGGTTGTTGGTTATTTTTTAATATTTACTAAACTTTTTAAAAAAATATTAAATATTTTTAAAATTAATTGGGTAATCAATGATACAATAATATTTATTTCATTTATTTTTTTGATATTATTTATAATTATAATAAAAAAAATAATTAATTCTGAAAAAGTGTTTAAGGGTGGTTGGCCAAGCGGACATTCAGCTCTTTCTTTTTCAATATTTGCTTTAAGTTTAATGTATGTTAATATTTTAATTATAAAGATTTTGATTTTTTTATTAGCTGTTATAGTATCTAAAAGTAGAATAGATTTAAAAATTCATTCTTTTTCACAGGTTGTTTCTGGTGCTATAATTGGTTTTAGTTTAACAGTAATAATTAGCTATATCTTGGGAGGATTTGTACAGTAATGTATATAAATTACATTTTAGTTTTACTTATAAGTATTTTACTTTTTCTATTTAAATTTGTAGAATCATTTTTTGCTGGATTTAAGTATAATGAAATAAGAAAGATTTTATTTAAAAAGAAAAAAATTAGATCTATTTTTGTAAAGTGGCTTGAAAAAAGGGATATATTATTAGCTACTATTCATTTTACAAGATATGTATATGAAATAATACTGATATCCCTATTATTTTTTATAACAGATAAAAATATTAATTTAACAATTTTATATTCATTTTTCATTTTTATTACAATAGGTGAATATTTACCGCGTTCTTTAGCTATGCAGGGTAAACTACAATATTTTTACTTTTTATTATCACCTGTTTATTATTTTTTACATATCTGTATGCCATTTGTGAGAATAATTTTATTGCCCATTAATTTTTTGCTAAAAATTTTTGGTGGTAAAAAGGTTTTAAAAACATCATATTTTGGAAGAGTAGAGGATAGAATAATTAAAAATATTTTCAAAGAAGGGAATCTTCAGGAAAGAAAGTTAATAAATAGTGTTTTAGAATTTAAAGATATTGTTGCCAAAGAAGTAATGATTCCTCGTGTTGACATTATAGCTGTTCCTGTTGATATACCCTATGATGAGTTAATTGATATTATTGAAGAAAAAGGACACTCGAGACTACCTGTTTATGATGAAAGACTGGATGATATTCTGGGAATTGTTTATGTAAAAGATTTGATTAAGATCAATAAAGAAACTTTTAATATTAAAGCGTTGATACGTGATACTTTTTTTGTACCTGAAACAAAAAAAATAAATCAGCTTTTAAAAGATTTTCAATCAAAACATAAGCATATGGCATTTGTAGTTGATGAATATGGCGATTTAATTGGTATTGTTACTATTGAAGATGTATTAGAAGAGATTGTTGGAGAAATTGAAGATGAGTATGATGTTGAAGAAATTCTTTATACCGAGTTATCAAAAAAAGAATATGTTGTTTCTTCTAAAATGACAATAGAGGAATTTGAAGAAACTTTTAATATTAATATAAAAAAGTTTGAAGATGAAAATGCAGAATATGAAACTTTAGCCGGTTTTATTATTTCAAAACTGGGGGTTTTACCTCAAAAAGGACAAAAACTTGAATTTGAGAAATTTTCTTTTAAAATAATAGAAGCAGATGATCGCAGAATTAAAAAGATTCTATTAACAGTTAAGGAATCTGGAGAAGAAAAATGAAGTTTATAAATTGGATTAAGAAAAATTTTTTTGCAGGCCTAATTGCTGCACTTCCGTTTGCTTTAACAATTTATATAATATATTTTTTAATAGATAAGTTCGACAATTTTATTGGTAGTTATTTTGCTATTTATTTTCCAGGGATAGGATTAATCGCGGTATCAATTTTAATTTTTGTTTTTGGAGTTTTAATAAGAAATATTATTGGAAGTAAATTACTTAAATACTCTGAATTATTGATTGATCGTATGCCTTTTATTAACCGGATATACAAGAGTATAAAACATGTTACATCATCTTTAATTGGAAGCGGTAATAAAATTTTTAAAAGAGTTGTTTTATTAGAGTATCCAAGGAAAGGAATATTTTCTCTTGGATTTGTTACAGAGAAAATGAGTTCTTCTTTCGAAATATTGAATGGGGAATTAAATAGTGAAGAATATATTTCTGTGTTTGTTCCCACTACACCAAACCCAACTTCCGGATATTTAATCTATATAAAAGATTCGGATGTAATTGATTTAGATGTAGATGTTGAATCAGCGATGAAAATAGTAATATCAGGGGCACTTGTAAAAAGAGATTTTATAAATAATCAAATAAAAAAAAAAGGTGATGATTTATAATGAAATCAGGATTTGTATCAGTTCTGGGTTTACCAAATGTTGGAAAATCCAGTTTAATTAATAAACTTGTTAAACATAAAATTTGTATAGTAACTTCTAAGCCACAAACTACCAGAGATCAAATACAGGCTGTTGCTCACTGGGATAAAAGTGATACACAGGTTGTTTTTATAGATACCCCCGGATTATTTGACCCTTCAAGAAGATTAGGAAAAGCAATGGTTTCAAGGGCAAAAAAATCCATAAATGAAATCGATTTGATTTTGTACATGATTGATGCATCTCATAATTTTAATGAAAAAGATCAAAAAATTTGGGATTCTGTCGATTTACCTCATGAAAAAATTATTATTCTTATAAACAAAGTTGATTTATTAAAGGGCGAAAATGATTTAATACAACTAATTGATAAAATTAATAAATTTACAAATATTGAAACTATTGTGCCTATTTCTGTTAAAGATAATTACAAAATTGATCTATTAAAAAATTTAATCAAGGATAATCTTGAAGAAGGTCCTGTTTATTATCCTAAAGATATGTTGACCGATAAAGATAAAAAATTTATGATAAAAGAGTTGATAAGAGAATCTATTATAAAAAATGTTTATGAGGAGTTACCTTATGTTGTTGCAATAATAATCAAAGATTTTTCAGATAAGTATATAAAAGCAACAATAATTTGTGAAAAAGAATCCCAAAAAGGGATTTTAATTGGATCTAAAGGATCGATGATTAAAAAAATAGGAAAAGAATCAAGAAAAAAAATTGAAAAATTTTTAGATAAAAATGTTTATCTGGAACTTGTTGTAAATGTTAAGAAAAATTGGCGAAAAGATGAAAGAATTTTGAGGGATTTAGGGTACATAGATTAGTGGAGTGAGAATATGGCAAGTAGTGATAGGTTAATTAGCAAGGCTGATAAATTAATTCAGAGTGGAAAATATAAAGATGCTAAATTTAAATTACAGGATTATTTACTTGAAAATCCAAAAGATGAAAAAGTATTATGGAAACTAGTTGAAGTATACATGATGAATAATGACCCTGTAAATTCAGTAAAAACACTCAGAAAAATCCTAAATTATAATTCAGGAAGTAAATATTCAATTATAGATTTTATCAGGGATAAACTTGTTAAAAAATTTCCAAAATCATCTGAAGTAATTCAATTTCAATTTGAACTTGAATTTCAGAATAAAGATTATAAATCTTTATATTATACTTTGAAAAAATTAAATGAAGATAAATTAACAGAAATAAGAGATAAATATAAAAATAAATTGAAAATGTTGAAAAAAATAAATGATGTTGATTTTATTTTAAATAATAATATTGATCTTTTTTATAAATTGTTTTTTACAAATTTTGTTTTAGAAAAGTATAATAAAGCTTTTGATTATATCGAAGAAATTTTAAATAGAAATATAGAACCTGAAATGAATTTAATCTTGGAGTTTTTGAAAATATTTCAAAATATTGAAAATGATAATCCTTTTTTAAATTATTATATAGGAAGGATTCTCGTAAAAAATGAAAAATACAATAATGCTATTAAAGAATTTATAAGAGGAATCGAAGAAAACCGTTCTTTATATGAGTATATAACAAAGATATTTGATTCTATCAATATTGATTATGATACCTATCCAAATATTTATAAATTAAAAGCCCTCGGAAATTATTATAATGAAAATTATAAAAAATCTGTTGAAAATTTTATACTTTTTTTTGAAAAATCTGATAAAGAAATAAATTTTAATTTTATAAAAGAAAATCTAACTGATATATATTTAAATCTTGGCCCCAAAAATTTTGTTATTACAGCTTTAGTTCAATTATTAGTCTATGAAAAAAAATATGATGAAGCATACAGAAAGTTTATTCAAATTAAAAATCCTCAATCAAAAAAAGTTAAAGAATTAGGGCAAATACTGCTGGAAAAAAATCAAGAAAGTGAAAGAATATATAAAGTATTAGCAGATTATCATAAAAATAATAAAAATTATAAAAAGCAATTTCATTTATTAAAAAAAATATATGAGTTAAATAACGATAATTCAGATTACATCATAGATCAATTAACTGAAATTGATAAAGAAAATTATGATCTAAAACAGTATTATACATTATTAGGGAGTGCTTATTTAACAATTAGTAATATAAAAAAAGCATATCTTCTTTTTAAAGAATTTGAGGCATCTTTTCCTGATTTAACAGAAAAAATAATAGATAATTATGAGAACCTTTTAAAACATTCTCCCGGTTCCATAAAATTACAAAAATTATTGTTTAATATGTATTTTGAAAATAATTATAATAAAAAAGCCTTAAAAATTCTCGGTAAATTGATTATTAATGATAATAAATTGTATTATGATGAATTATATCTTAAATTAAATGAACTTGGAAATAATGCACCAGAATTATTAGATAATGTTATTTCTTTATTGAATATTTTTAAAAAAAAGAAATTGAGAAAAGAATATATAAATTACAATGAAGCCTATTTGTTGTTTTTGAAATCTGCAGATCCGGTGATGATATTTCAGAAGATAAACAAATCATTAAAAAATTCTACAGATGAACAGCTTGTGGAAAATTCTGAAAAACTTGCAAAAAAAATACTTGAAGATAATCCTAATAATTTAGATTTAAAATGGAAATATGTTGATATATTATTTGACAATCAATATTATGATAGAATAATTGAAAATGTAAAATCTATATATATTAATTATCAGGGAGAATACCTCAACATTTTAACCTATCTGAAAAAATTAACAGATAAAGGTTTGATAAATGATGAAATAATAAATCTTTATAATGAAATAGCAATTGAAAAAAGTGAATACAATAAATTACAAAAATTTATTGATAGTATCAAAGAGAAGAATCCTGATTCAACAGCAATTTTAATTTCTGAGATCTATTTAAATTATGAGAAAAATGAATTTAAAAAATTAATCAAATCTCTTAATAATTTACTTGAGAGAAATAATAATAAGTCTTTGAAGATAATTAAAAATATCATTGATGAGATATCAATAATAGTTAAACCAAATCCGGGATTAAATTACATTTTAGGTAGCTATTATTTAGAGATTGAAGAATATAAAACTGGACTTGATATTTTTGAAAAAGTAATAGGAAAAGAAGAAAAATACACTAATTTAATGATTGATAAGATACAAAAATTGAGTGAATTAAAAGGTGATTCTCCACGTATTTTAATATTAATTGGTGATATTTTTAAAGAACTAAATAAAGACCGGAAGGCAATAACTCATTATAACAGGGCGATACAAATTGATCGAACGATTGCTGATACTTTACATCCAAAATATGAAAAAATATATAAAAGAAATGATGCTGATGAATTTATAATTTTTGAATTAGCAAGATTATATATCTATTTAGAGAAGCTGGATGAAGCCTACATGTTACTGGAAGAGATTCAAATTAAACAGGATAATGTTTTAAAATACATTAAATTATTAAAGATGATGATTAATGAAAATGAGGATTTCTGGAAGGGATATAAATTACTTGCAGATCAGTATCTGGACAATCATAAAATCACTTCTGCTATTGAAAATTATAATAAGATATTTAATAAGTTGGATAATAACTTCCTCAATAGTTTAAAAGAAAAGGTTGAAAGATATTTGAAAGATAAAACTAATAATAAGTTGAAATTGTTCTACACAAAAATTTTAATAAACTTAAATTCTAATCTTGATTTAATTATTGAGAATATAAATGATGTAATGAAATTTAATGATCCATCAATGAATGCTGAATTGATACAAATTTTAGATTCTGCTAATGAATTACATGAAAATGAAATAATACTGAAATTGCTTATTGATTTACACATGAGTATAAGAAATTACGATGAAATTTTTACAATAATAAAAGAAAATATAAATGTTTTTGAAAATAAAGAACATATATTTGAATCTTTTGATTTTCTTATTAAAAATAGTGAAAAAAAAGAAGAAATATTTATTTATTATATTAACCTGCTAAAAAAGATGGAGAAATTTAGCAAAATTGATGAGATATTGGAAAAAACAAATTTTAACAAATTTTTAAATGAAAATAAGCAAAAAGAACTATTATTATTTCATGCAAATTTGAAAAAGATTAATAATGATATGGAATCGTATGGAATTATTATTAAAAATTTACTTTCTATATTAAATTCAAAAAATCAATTAATTAAATTAAGAGAAAAATTAAATTATGATGAAAATAGTATTTGGGTAGATTATTTAAAAAGTCATGAAAACGAAAAAAATCTTGTGAAATTAGCGAATATATATTTAGAAGGTAATAAAATGAAAAAAGCTGAAGATCTATTATTTGGTAGCTCATTTAAGAAAATTGTTAATTCTACAACACGGAAATATTTATTCTTAAAATATTATTACAAAAAAAATGATATATCAAGTTTTATGACAATATTACAATCATACAACTTTGATTCATTTAATATTGATAATCAGGATATAAAATTATTAAAATATATTATAAATATATGCAAAAAGAAAAAAATGTTTAATAAAGCATTCTTTTATCTGCATTTTTTAAAAGGAAATATAAATGATTATGAGTATAAAAAAATATTTAATTTAATCGAAAAAGAGAAAGAAAATTATATAACTATTAATAAATTTAACATGAAATAAGGAGATGAGAATATGAAAAAATGTCCATTTTTAAGCAGTATAAATGATGAATTTATCGACTGTCTTGAAAAAAAATGTTTGTTTTTTAATGAAGAAGATAAAGTTTGTTTTTTCAGTACCATAAAATCTTTTGAAATTGAAAATCTTGAAGATATTAAAGAAATGATGAAAAAATCTTCAAATACCAATAAAAAATTAATAAAAAAAATGGGTAGTCTATTAAATAAAACTTACAAATCTTTCAATAAATATATGGAAAATATTGAAGATGGCTCCTTAATAGAGAGGAAATTAAGTTCAATTGAAAATAAAATATCAGAAAAAGCAGAAGAAAAGGATGATATAAAAGATGAAAAATATATAAATATAATTGAGGAAATTAAATCATATCTGAAAAATCTTTATGATGAAAGATTCACTATTCTTGATGAATATAAGAAAAAAATAGATGAATTAAAAATAAAAAGTGATATTAATAAACAAACAAAATTAAACAAAAAGTTTTATGATAAAATTTATTCCTTAATTAATGAATTTTCCCTACAGATAAAAAATAATAATAAGCTAATTAAAAATATATTGGATAAAATACTACTAAAAATTGATTCTCAGGAAGATAATTTAATCAATATTAATGAAGATGTTAAAAATATATCATCTACACTTTCAAATACAGGTAATATTATAGAGGAAATAAACAATATAAGGTTTGATGAGTTAAATGATTCTATAAAAACTATCAGTAATAAATTGGAAATAGTTATTGAGAAAGATGAAAAAAGAATTGATTTATCTAAAAAATTAAATAAAAATATTGCTGAGAACAGTGATAATTATAAAAAATCACAAACACAGTTAATCGAAGAAATAAAAAAAATGAATTCCAATGTAAATAAAATTGTAAATAATTTATCAAAAATAAATGATAACTACGAGCAGATAAATGAGGAAGTACAGAAAAATCTTAATGAAATGAATAAAATCATGCAAACTCAGAAAAAGTATATTGAAACTGAAAATGAGAATTATAAAATAAGAAAAAGTAATAGTCTTAATGATGAAGGTGTTCGTCTAATGCTTGAAGATAATTATGAGATTGCAATTGATAAATTTAAATCTGCAATAAAATTAAATTCAGAATTATGGGAAGCTTACAGTAATTTAGGTATCTGTTTTTCTGAACTTGATAAGATTGATAAAGCAAAAGAAGTTTTTAAAAATCTATTAAAAAGTAAACCCGATTATGCAGAGGCTTATTTGAATTTAGGAAAAGCTCTGGAAAAAGAAAAAAATTATGAAAAATCAATATCATTATATCAAAAAGCTCTTGAAAAAAGTCCGAGTTTAGCCAGAGCATACAAGCTGATTGGAAATATACATGAAGAAAATAATAAAATAAACCTTGCTATAGAAAACTGGAAAAAAGCAGTTCAGATTGATCCTACATTAAGTGACCTAAAAGAAAAAATTGAAGAATATTCAGATATATATGAAATGGAAGATAAAGGAGAAAATGAATGAAAAGATATCTTTTTTCTCAGGACCTTGAAGAAATTCTAGATAAAGCTGAAGAAATAACAGCAGAATATAAAAATGAGACTATAGAACAAATTCATTTACTGTATTCTATTATCAACAATTGTACTAAAAGAATTGACAACTGGTTGAAAAAGCAAAATATAGATAAAAATAAACTAATGGAGCAAATTGTTTTAGAAATTGAGAATTTACCGAAATCAGAAAATCCCGGTACAAAAATAGGAGAAAAAACAAAAGATATTTTAGAATTAAGCAGTATAATTGCACTAAACACAAAATCAAAAAAAATTGAACCTTTTCATCTTTTTTTAGCAATTATAGATGAACCGGATTTAAAAATTGAAAAAATATTTGATTCTATACATATTGAGCTTGGTAACCTGGAGGATATTTATTATATAGAAGAACTGAAAAAAAATTACATGGAAGAGCAGAGCAGTTTGATTAAGTATGGTGTAAATGTAAACAAACTCGTTTCTCAAAAAAACGTTCAACCTTTTACTGAAAATTGGAAAATCACTGATAAATTATTGGAAATTCTGTCTCGGGATATTAAAAATTTACCTGTTATTGTAGGATCTCTAGGTCTTGATAAAGATGTTTTAATTGAGGGTTTATCCAAAAAACTTAAAACTACTCCTGAAAAAATGCCCTTAGCAAATCATTATGTGATTAGAATTATGACTGATTCAATAATAGCTGATTCAAAGGATGCAAGTGAATTTGTTGGAAATTTAAGATCAATAATAACTGATGCTGAACAGTATTCTAATATTATTCTTTATTTTGATGAATTGTTTCCTGATTTTTATAAAGCTGGTAAAATTGATATTCTGCTTTTATTAAAACCTTCTTTAAGTAGGAGAAATATCAAGATTATTGGTTTTACAAAAAGAGATTATATGAGAAATTATTTTGATGAAAATAGTTTTTTCAAGAAAAAAATTGAACTTGTAAAGTTAAAAAAAGTATCAAAAGAAAAAGCATTTGAAGTTCTGGAAAATTACAGGGACAATTTAGAAGAAAGAGAGCTGGTAAATTTATCTAAGGAAAATCTCAAATATTTATATCAAATGGTTAAAAGATACATCACTACAAATAATTTTCTTGAAGAATCAATTTCACTTTTGGATATGGTTTCCACTAATGTTAATATAAAAAAACAGTTAAAAAATAGAAAAACAAAAATTATTCGTAAAAGAGATATTAATGAAACTATAGCTGAATACTTAGATATCCCACTTGGAAGAGTGGAAAGAAGTAAGAAATATTTTAAAAATATGGAAAAAAGTCTTCATGAAAATATAATTGGACAAAAAAAAGCTATTGAAAGCATTTTAAATACAATAAAAATGAAAGAAAATTTTTTCAATTTAAATCCAAATTTACCAGATGGTATTTTTTTATTTGTTGGTCCCCGTGGAGTAGGTAAGAAAAAGCTGATTAAAGAACTGTCAAAAATTCTTTATAATGATGAAAATAGAATTACTTTTTTAGACATGAATAAATTTTCAAAATCTGAATCTGTTTTCAAATTACTCGGGATGACAGATTCATCATCAAATAATGTATATCCTTCTGTTTTAACGAAAATTATATCCAAGTATCCATATTCAATCCTATTTTTAGATGAGATAGATAAAGCTTCTGAAGAAGTTTTATCCATATTTAAGGATATTTTTAAAACAGGTACTTTTGAAGATAATTTTGGAAATACTGTTAATTTTAAAGGAATAACTATAATCATGACTGTTAAAGCATATCAGGAAAAAAAGAAACAACTTGGATTTAAATCTGAAGAAATTTATGAATATAATGATAAAGAAGTAAAAGAAGGATTGAAAAAAATTATTGATGAAGAATTAATCCATATTGCAGATAATTTGGTTATATTTAATTACCTTAACGATGAACAGATGAAGACTATTATTAGAAAAAATCTTAAAAACAAATTAAATGATAAAATTCAGACAAATTGGGTTATTGGAGCAAATATTATTAAATATCTTTTAGAAAAAATAAAAAAAGATCCTGAAAAATTAAGAGCCATGGATAGAATATTTCAGAAATATATATTTTCTTTTCTGGCAATTAATATTAAATCTAATGATATTTTTCAAAATGATAAAATTCAAATAAAATACAAGAAAGGAAATATTGAAATTATATGAAGAAAAAACTAATTTTAGTAATACCAATAATATTATTATTTATATTTTTTTCTTTATTGATATATTACTGGATTATTCCCATGAATACTTCAGGTGTGAAGTTGAGTATACAAAAAGGAGAATATTTACCTGTAGTTATTAAAAAATTTAACAAAAATGGTGTACGTTTATCTAAAGTTTATACGAAACTATATTACAGATTATTTTCAAGACAGATAAATGCAGGTGATTATTATTTTAAATCTAATATTAATCTCTTTACTCTTTCAAAAATTTTATCTCGTGGTTTTGCCAATGGTATAAAAGTTACCATTCCTGAAGGATTTACATACAATGATATAATTAAAAAATTAAGTGAAAAACAACTAATAGATGGGGACAAATTTAAAAATTTGTATTCAGATAAAAGTTTCATAAAAGAATTGGGGATAAAATCCAGAAATTTGGAAGGATATCTTTTTCCTGATACATATTATTTTGATAGCAATAATACTGAACAACAGATTATAATTAAGATGTATAATAATTTGGTAGATAAATTAGAAAAACTAAATCTAATAAGTAAAATAGAAAAATCTACATTTACTTTAAATGAAATACTTACAATTGCATCACTCGTAGAATGGGAAGCTAAAGTTGATTCTGAAAGAGCTATAATTGCCCAGGTATTTTTAAAAAGATTAAAAATTTATAAACCTCTTGAGAGTTGTGCAACAATAGAATATGCATTGGGCGAACATAAAGAAAAATTAAGTAGAGAAGATTTAGAAATAAAATCACCATATAATACTTATAAAAATTTTGGTTTACCGCCAACACCTATAAATAATCCAGGTATCAAATCAATAAGAGTTGTTTTGAATCCTGCAGATACAGATTATTTATATTTTGTATCTAAAAAAGATGGTACTCATGAGTTTACGAAATCTTATAAAGAACACTTGAAAGCAAAAAGGAAATATAATGGGCAATAATGTTGAATTACTTGCACCCGCTGGAAGTTTTGAAAAATTAAAATTAGCGATAGGATATGGTGCAGATGCAGTTTATTTTGGCGGAGAACTATTTAATCTTAGAGCAAGAAGTAAAAATTTTACTATAGACAAAATATCAAATGCAATGAATTATTTACACAAAAGAAACAAAAAAGGCTATCTTACATTAAATATTTATCCAAGAAATAATGATCTGAATGATATTGAAAATTATCTAAAAAAAATAGCTCAATTAAACGTTGATGCAATTATTGTTTCTACACTGGGCGTTCTCAAACTTGTAAAAAATATTTTGCCTGATATGGAGATACATGTAAGTACACAGGCAAATATTACAGATATTGAAACTGCTGATATGTGGTATAAACTGGGAGCTAAAAGAGCGATTCTTGCAAGAGAATTGAGTATTAATGAAATTAAACAATTTGTAGATAAATCTAAAATTGATACGGAAATATTTATTCATGGTGCTATGTGTATGGCTTACTCGGGAAGATGTTTGTTAAGTAAATATATGACTGGACGTGATGCTAATAGAGGAGATTGTGCTCACCCCTGTAGATGGAAATATTATGTAAGAGAAGAAAAAAGAAAAGAAGAACTATTTGAAATTTCTGAAGATGAGAGAGGGTTATATATTTTTAATTCTAAGGATTTAATGTTATGGGATTATATTCCCCGTTTAATTGATATTGGCATTAAAAGTTTTAAAATTGAAGGAAGAATAAAGGGTATTCTTTATTTAACTACAGTTATCCGGTCATATAGATTATTAATAGATTCTATTTTAAGTAAAAATAATCACAAAAAACGAAAAAAGTGGAGAAATATGTTGTTTGAAGCTAATAATAGGGGATATCATGAAGGCTTTATATCCGGTCCTGATGGATATGAATCAAATATTAAATCATCAAGAACTTTTTCTGATTACAGAATTTTGGGTTATATAGATGAAACTGGTGAATTTATTGCAAAAGCTCCTTTTGAACCTGGAGAAAAATATGATTATTTTGAACCTGGAAAGAAACAGGGAAGCATAAAAGTCATTAGTATTGTAGATCTTGATGGAAAAACTGTTAAAAAAGCTAAACCAGGGAGAACTTATAAAGTTACGTTTGATAAATCTATTAAAAAATTTAGTGTATTAAGGTATAAAAGATGAAGAAAAGAAAAGAATTTTTATTAATATTGATTATTCTTATTATTATATTATTTTGTTCTTTTAAGTTTATTTTAACCAATAATAAAACTGATCTGCAAAAAAAATTATACGTATATCAGAAAATAAAAAATAAAATACCTGAATTAATAAAAAATAACAAGAGTATTACAGAATTTCAGAATAAATTATTGGAAAAAAATGATATTTCGGAAGAAGAATGGGAAATATTTTTAGATAAAATTGAAAAAGATAAAAATATCTTGAAAAAAATCTTTACTGAATTAAAATCAAAATGATATGATTATATCATTTTTATCAGTTTTATTAATATCATTTCTGATTCTAAAATTAGAAATAACCTATCTGTTTTATATTGCTTATATAATAATAGCTATTTCTTTTTTAGTTATAAAAGAAAAGAGAAGATTCGTTTTTCTAATTTTTTTTATAACTACTCTAATTTTTAATTTCTTAATATTTAAAGTTAATTATGATGAGTCTTATAATAATAAAAAGTTTGAGAGTGCTGTTGTTCATATTGAAAATCAATTTAACAATCTAAAAAATAGTTTTTTTGAAAATAAATACAATCTGATAAAAAAAAATTATAATAAAAATAGTGATGTTGGAATTGTTATTTACAGGAATAATCAGCTAATGAACTGGAAGGGTAGAGCTGATTTTTATAAAAATGCTAAAATTACAAAAGATCCTAAAATTATTATAAGAAAAAATGAAGCCAGTATTAGATATTATTATACACATAAACATAGAGAATATTTTTTAAGGTATTATATAAGCAATATTTATGGTCAGAATAAATATTCTTCAAACTGGAAAAAAAATATTCAAGATAAAATAAATTTGGAGATTAAATTTTATTATAAACCCGGACAATTTTATGTTAATGAAGAAGATATAAATTATAATTATTTTAGACAGCATAGATCCTATCAACAGAATAATAATACTTATTTCAAAAAAATGAATAATGATATTATCATAAAACTGATGGGGTCTCCCAAAAAGAATGTATTAAATAAAATTAGATTTTCATATTTTTTGGCAGTAGTTTTTATAATAAATATTTTTCTGTTTTTCTTTTTTAAAAAATTTAAATATAAATTTCTAATTTTTTCTTTTTTTCTTATAAATTTGTATTTTAATTTTATTAATATTTATTCTTTTTTATTAATTATCTTTCTACTTTTTTTAATAAAAAAACTTGAAGAGCATGATTTTACTGAATTAAGAAACACATCAGTTTTTGATTTTGCTGTTTCAATTTTTATGAATATATTTTTTATTTTATTTATATTTAAATATATTTTAAAAAATACTAACAAAATAAAATACCTGTTATCATACACGAATATTGAATATATATCTATATCTATAGGGTTATTTTTGTTTTTATTAATAAATATGGTAACATTTAAAAAAATTAAAAAACATTATAAGTATTTAATGTTAATTTTATTATCTGGTTTATCTATTTATTTACAATTATATTATATTTTTATACCTATTCTTATTTTATCATTATTATATTTTTACTATGAAAGTCTGTTTAAAAAATATAAAATATTACACTATCTTGTTTTATTTTTAGCAATGTTTAGTCTCTTTATATCTCCAAAATTATTATTGAGTAACAATGATGTGTACTTAAAATCTATTAAAAAAATTCAAAATAAACCTCATAAGATATTTACTGATACCTATAATCAATTGAAAAAAGATGATAATCTCAGATGGTCTTTAAAAAATAATATTAAGTATGATGATGAAAACTTTGCTTTTTACAAATGGAGAAAAACTCCAATGAAAAATTTAACAATTGATAATTTCATCTATTTTTTGGATAAAAATAATAATATTTATAGTTCTTTTGCCTATAATTGTAATATTTTACATAAAATTGGTATAAATAATAATCTTAATTATATTAATGGATATCTTATTTATAAAAAAACTTTATATTCTGGTAAAGAAACAATCGGAAAAATTGTTATAGGAATAAAAAAAGATGACCTATCAAAGGAAGTAATTGGACATACATTTTATTTTCCTAAATTTAGAAATACTAAACAGGAAATTCTTTTAAATGAAGCTGATATAGATAACAGTTATTATATTAAAAGTAGTGTCAAAAATAAAAATCAGGAATATTATTTTTATCAAAAATCTTACAAAGTATTCATTATAAAATATTTATTATATAGTGTTATAATTTTTCCCATCATGATTTTTTTATTATTTTTTTTAAAAAAATTAGATTTTAAAAGTTTATTTGAATTTAAAACAAAAGTGTTATTTTTATTTTTAGTTTTATTAATAATCCCGTTTGTTTTCAGTACGATTTTAATTTTTAATAATTACAATAATGACATACGATCCTATTTATCAAATGATATAAAAAATAAACAGAAAATTTTGATTGATAGATTAATAAGAATAAGAGATGATAAATTAATTGGAAAAACGATAACCGAAAGAGAAATGTCTAAAAATTCAAAACGAATGAATTATGTGGATTCTATTAATGATAAATTAAATAATTGGATTATTTATAATAAACCCAAGCGAATATTGTCATATAATGAAGATATTTATAAAGTAAATTTAGATCTGGACTACATCAATAAAGATAAGTATTTGAAAATTACTAATAAAAAATATCTCAGTACTTATGTGTTTGGACAAAGTAAATTAAATCATTATTTTAAATCAAGTATTTTTCCAAATAACATTTTTAAAATTGTAATAGATATTTCCCCATTAAAAAAAGAAATATTTGTGGAAAAAATTCATACTTTTATGCTGGTTAATATTTTATTAATAATTTTAATCATTTATTTTATTAATTTTCTCAATCGAAATTTAGTAAACCCTCTTTATAATATTATATTAGCAACCAAAAAAGTTAGTTATGGAAGATTCGATTATGAAAATTACCAAAATTCTGTATTTCCAGAAATAAAAATACTTAACGTTAATTTTAAAAAAATGGTCAAAAGATTAAAAGTAATGAGAAAAAATGTAAGAGAACACCAGAAATTTCTTGAAAATATTATAACCTCTCTGCCTATTGGTGCAGCAATATATAATAAAAATTTATCTGTTGATATCTATAACTCAGAAGTATTATCTTTTTATAATAGCAGTAAAAATATTAGAAAAATTGATAAAGATTTTAAGTTTGATATTGATTTTTTACAACCCCAAAATGATATAATAAGAGATAAAGGGAGGGTTTATAGATATTCTATAAATAAATTTAAATATGGGTATATTTTTCTAATATTTGAGATAACAAATATTGTACTTGAAAATAAAATTGATTCCTGGCTCCAGATGGGACAGGAAATTTCTCATGAATTAAAAAATCCATTGATGCCAATAAATTTCTCACTAGCAAGGTTAGAAAAAATGTTGAATAATAAAGATATATCCAATAATAAAAATTATATTATTGAATTAATGGATATTTTAAAAGAAGAATTTGGAAAAATTGAAACCCTTGTTGAAAAATTTAGAAATTTTGCTTATGAGAGTGAAAAGGAAATAAGTAGTTTAAATACTATAAAAAGAGTTCAGCAAATAATAAAAAATTATAAAAAATTTGATATCAATCTTTCTAAGGGAGATAATATACCTGTTATTTATTTTTCAAAATTTAAATTTGATTTAATTATGAATAATATTATTAAAAATAGCATTGAGGCATCAGAGGAGAATAATAAGATTGATATTAATATTTATTATGATAAATTTACAAGGGGATATCAAACAAAGTTTTTTGACAAAGATAAAAAATATTTAATTATTCATATAAAAGATTTTGCAGGGGGTATAGATAAAAAATTACTGGATAGAATTTTTGAACCATATTTTTCAAATAAAAAAGGTGGTACCGGGTTAGGGCTCTATCTTGTAAAAAAATACATGAATCAATTTAATGGGGAGATTTTCTTTGAGGTAAGAGAAAATAAGGGAAGCGATATCTTTTTGTTATTTAATGTGAAGGAGCTTGAATGAAGATTCTTGTAATTGATGATGAAAAAAATATTAGAAGAATCCTAAAGTTTATGATCTCTGAAATGGGACATAACTTTATTGGAGCTGCAAATCCTGAAATTGCTGATAAGATATTAACAAATAATGATGTGGATCTAATAATTCTAGATATTAAAATGCCAAAAATTGATGGGATTGATTATTTAAAAAAATTAAATTCACGAGACATTAATATTCCTGTACTCATGTTAACAGCCCATGGAAATGTAGATCTTGCAGTCAAATCAATGAAATTAGGTGCACATGATTTCATGGAAAAAGACGGAGATGAAGAATATATCAAAGAAAAAATAAACAGTGTTTTAGAAAATATAGATGAAAAAAGATCTTATCAAAAAAATAATCTCATTGTTAAAGATGATACCATGATAAAATTAATTAATGAGGTTAATAATATTGTAAATAAAGATATTAACATATTAATTAAGGGAGAAAGCGGTGTTGGAAAAGAAGAAATTGCAAAATATATTTATTTGAATTCTGATAGAGCTGAATCATTTTTGCCAGTAAATTGTGGAGCAATCCCCGAGTCACTTTTTGAATCTGAGATGTTTGGTTATAAAAAAGGAGCTTTTACAGATGCTAAAGACACTCATGAGGGAATATTTGAGAGGGCAAATAATGGTATTTTATTTTTAGATGAAATATGTGAGTTATCCTTACAAAATCAGGCTTCTTTATTGAGAGTACTTGAAAATAAAGAATTTTATCCTATTGGAGCAACAAAAAAAACTAAATCAAATTTTAGATTATTAAGCGCTACTAATAGAGATATTGAAAATCAAATTAATAACGGATTGTTTCGAAAAGATTTATTTTTTAGAATAAATGCCTATGAAATTCACATTCCTCCTTTAAGAAAGAGAGTGGATGATATAATGCCACTTGCATATTATTTTATAAAAAAATTTGAAGAAAAATATAATCTTGAATATAAAGTCATTCATGATGACTTAAAAGAATTTTTAAAAAATAATCACTGGAAAGGTAATGTTAGAGAATTGAAGAATTTTATCGAAAGACTGGTAATATTGAGTAATTCTAAATATTTATATTATAATAGTGAAGTTTTAGAAGATATAAATATTAATTTGCAAAAAATATTAGAGAATGATGAAAAAAATATTTTAAATAAAGTTTACAAAATTACTAATGGTAATATTGAAAAAATGGTTAAAATATTAAATATTGAGAAAGGTATTATAAAAGAAAGGCTTATGAAATATGAAATTATCTAAATTTTTTATTTTATTAATGGTGATTTTTTTCTTCATAATAAATATATTTTCTTATAAATCCTTTAAAAAATCTTTATCTGTTTCAAAAAAAAATAGAGTATATGAAAATTGGAATGGAACATATTCAGTACTTCTTTTAAGGATTGAGTTTCAGGAAGATGATAATATTGAAACCACAGGAGATGGAACTTTTAAATATAGATCCGAAACGGATCTAAATCCTGTTGAATATGATTATTATAAATTATTTGATCTTGTTACAGAAAGTAATTCACCTTTTGTTCTTGAAGAAGACTATTCTCAGAAAATATTTCCTTATTATAATTTTATTGATTACATGGAAAATATTTCTAATGGTAATTTTCAAATTAGTGATATTCATCTTTCTGATATCTATCAACTTAACAGAAAGATGGCGTATTACGGTGAAAATGACAAACTTGCTGAACTAGCAGTTGATACTTTAGATTATATAAGAAATAATTCTACAGAAAATTTTGGTGATTATGATTTTGTTTTTATAATTCATGCAGGATATGGAGAGGAGTTTGATACAAATTATGATACTGAAAAAGATATCGTATCAGGTGTTGTAAAAAGTGAAGATCTTAATTCTGCAGGATATAACAAGGATTTTATAAATGATTATAATTTTAGAAATGATGGTGTTATTATTATACCGGAAAGTGAAGCACAGGATTTTGAATCAGGAGGGTATCCACCATCACTTTTAGGGCCCGTAGCATTTTCATTCTGTTCATATTTAGGAATGAAACCAACATATGATATTTCACAATATAATTCTGGGGTTGGATTTTGGGATTTAATGAGCTGGGGATGGATTAGTTATTCGGGACATGTTCCTACACATCCTCTTGGAGTTCAAAAATATAAAATGGGATGGATAGATAATGTTAATATCTATAATGCTAATGGAACAAAAGTAGTTAACCCAGATACACTTAATAAATTTCTTATAAATAAAAATAAAAATATATATGTAGAATATAGAAATCTTGGAGATAAAAATATAGATAATTATGATTATTATTTATGGAGATATCAATTTGAAGGTTCTACTACTGAAAATGATAAAATATTATATTTATTTAGTGAAAGTTCTTCAAATAACAGAGATGGATTACTAATTTATGAAGTAAATGAAAATTTGTTAAATGATCCATATTATTATTATAACGCTTCAACTAATAGATTGAAAATTATTGATATCAAACAGGCGGATGGAATGTTTGATTTAAATAAGCCGATAGGGCAAACAGGAAGTTTTGGAGATAAACATGATCTTTTTAATGATGGTGATTATTTTACAAGGGATAGTGTACCAAATACAAGAATCAATAATAAAATAACAGGAATAAATGTTGAAAATATACAAACTGAAAGTTCTTCATCTAACTTTGAAATGAATAATTTAAGGAGCAATTATTTTCCAAAAATTAATCAAAATATTACAAAAATTAATAATAATTTTTATGTGCTGGAAAGTGGAGATATTTATTCAATAGATGATCAGATGATAGGTTCTATTGATAATGAAAATATTTTATTTCTTTTTAAGAAATATATCTTTACTAATGAAAATATTTATCAATATGAAAATTCATCCATTCAAAAAATTATAGAACTAAATTCTGTAATATCAAATGTTATTCGAAATAATGATTATTTTATTTTACAGAATAATTCATCATCGAAGATCTATTATTATGATGAATTAGCAGATAGTTTTAATTTTTATAAATCATTTGATATGAAAATAAATGATTTTTATTTTACAAATTCTAATGAATATTATATATCAGATAATGTGCTTTATAATAATGGAATAGTAGTTGATAATGGAATTACTGCAACTTTTTTTTATAATAATCATTTATATTATTTGAAAAATAATATGCTTTATAGATATCAAACAAGCTCAACATTTTTATTTAAATTTGAAGACGATTATCGTGATTTTATTGTGTTTGATTTTGATAATGATAATGTGAAAGAAGTGTTTGTTAGTTATAATGAAAGGATTATTATTTATAACTCTTATGGTGATATTGAAAGGGTTTATTCCTTAAAAAATGTTGATTATCTGAATATCATAACAAAAATGAAATCTATTTATTTATTAGCCCTTGGAAAAAAGGCTGGTATAATAAACTTAAAAAATGATAATATTGAATCTTTTATTGGAAATAATGTGGTTTTTAATTCTTTAGAAAAAAATGAAATCATCTATTTTTTTAATGATATTTATTATTCTTTTAATTTTAAAAATTATGATGTAAAAAGGAACGGTAATTATATTGAAGAGGATAGTATTTATACTGAAGAAATCCAGGATAAAAAATATTATCTATATCCAAATCCATGTAAAATGGATAATATAAAATTAAAAATATATAATGAAAATTCAACAAAAGGAAAAATAGTGATATTTAATGAAGCAATGCAAAAAATACATGATAAAAGTTATTCTCTGCATCAGGGAGAGAATGATATAATAATTGATGTATCAGATTTTAAATTTGGTAATTATTTATTATACTTTAAGAATAGAGAGATACAAAAATATTTTAAATTCAGTGTGATAAAATGAGAAAAAAAATAATTTTCGTAATTATTTTGTTTATCCTTTTATTTTTTATTATATCATATATTTCAATTATTAATTTTCAAAAAATTCCTTCGAGGGGGTTTGATTATATTTATGAAGATACTCTAAGGTTTGTGAAACTGATTGAAAAAGATGATAAAGAGAAACTGGTAAGACATCTGGTTTCTTCAGGGGTATTTGATAATATTTATTTGGTGGAAAATGATGAATTTATAGGAAATGTCGACAGATATATTAAAGAAAATACTGATAATATTTTTAAAAAATCAAAAATAATTAAAAAAAATCGATTATATTATTCAGAAGAAATCAATGGCAGGAAATATATATTTTCTAAAAAAATTGATAGCAGTTATCTGTATAACAGTTACATTACCAATCTATTAATTTATTTTTTATTGATCATTTTAAATACAATATTATTTATATATATTACTTATTATTTTGTTCTAAATCCATTGGATAAATTTTCTAAATATACTGAAGAAATTTCTAAAGGCAATTATGATATTAATATTAATATTCAGGGTAGTAGAGAAATAAATCAATTAAAAAATAGTTTTAATAAAATGCTGGGAAAAATAAACAAGGATATTAAACTTTTAAAATTTGTTATAAATAATATGAATTTGGGATTTATTCTTTTTGATAAAAATGGGATAATTATCTTATCTAATAATAAAGCAAGAAATGAATTTGCCGGTGAACTAAAAGATAAAAACATTTATGAATTAATTCCTTTTCTTGATAGACAGAATATAGATGGAAATAAATTGTATACCTCAAAAAAAGTTAATAAATTTGAAGGTACTCCAATTTATATTGATATTGTATATTCAAATTTTAACTGGTTTAATGAAAATGATAAAGTTATTATTTTTAAAAAAATTCAAAATATTAAATTTGAAAAAAATAAAAAATTAAAGAGTATGTTTAATAAACTATCATACATGCTTGCACATGAAATAAAAAATCCTTTGAACGTTATTTCTATGATTTTACAAACAATGAGAATGAAATATAACGAAAAAGAAATGTTTGATCAAATGAATGATGAAATAAATAATATCGAATCTATTTTAAAAAATCTTACAATATTTCTTGATATTAATAGTGAAGTCGTTGAAGTAACAAAATTAATAAATTCCATGATTAGTAAATGGAAAAATTTGTATAAAAAGAAAGAAATACAATTAAATTATAATGTTGAGGAAGATTTGAATATTTTATTTGATAAGAATAAGTTGAGAATCATTATAAATAATATATTGAAAAATTCCTATGAAAATTTGGAAAAAAATGATATAATTAATTTAAATGTATTTGAAAAATCTAAAAATGTTATTTTTGAAATAAATGATCTTGGGGGAGGTATTTCAAAAGATGAACTATTAAAAATAACAGAAGATAAATATTCTAAAAAAGATGATAAACTTATTGGATGGGGACTTTATATTGTTAAACATTTAATTAAACTTTATGGTGGTGAACTTTCAATAGAATCAAAAAAAGGTTCATATACCAAAGTAAGGATGGTTTTTAAAAGTTATGAAAATAATGGTAGTTGAAGATGATCCAGCTCAATTAAAATATCTCTCTGAATACATTCAATCTCAGGGACACGAGGTTTATAGGGCATCTGATGGTGAAAAAGCTATTGAAATAATAAAAGAGAATCAGAATATTGATCTTGTTATTACTGACTATAAAATGAAACGTGTTAATGGTCTTCTTGTTTTACAAAAAGTAAAAAAAATCAATGATAAAATTGATGTTATTATGATTACAGCCTATGGAAATACTGAAGATGCTGTTTTTGCAATGAAAAAAGGAGCTTATGATTATTTAACTAAACCTTTAAATTTTGATGAAATTAACTTGATAATAGAAAAAATTGAAACAAAAAAAAATCTTGAAGATAGAGTTGAATCTTATAAAAATACAGTAGAAGACAGTGAATTAATTTACAAATCAGAATTAATGCAGGATGTTATTGAAAAAGCAAAAATATCTGCTAAAAACAACATTACAACCTTAATACATGGGGAGAGTGGAACAGGTAAAGAAATTCTTGCAGAATATATTCATAAGATCAGCAATAGAGCAGAATATCCTCTGGTAAAAGCATTTTGTGCAGCAATACCTGAAAATTTAATTGAGTCTGAGTTATTTGGATATAAAAAGGGTGCTTTTACAGGTGCGAAACAAGAATACAAGGGGAAGTTTGAATATGCTAATAATGGAATAATTCTTCTTGATGAAATAACCGAGATTCCACAAAATGTCCAGGTTAAATTGTTAAGAGTTCTTGAAAATAAAGAAATTAGCAGGGTTGGAGAACATAGGACCCGGCAGTTAAATTTAAAGATTATTTCAACAACTAATAGAGAAATTGAAAAAGAAGTTAAAAATGGTAATTTCAGAGAAGACCTTTTTTACAGAATAAATGTGTTTTCTATTGAAATACCACCTCTTAGAAAAAGACCTAAAGACATTAATGTTCTAACAAACTATTATAAAGCAAAATATAATAAAAAATATAACTGTGAAATAGAATTCTCCGATAAAGAGATGAATATATTAAAAAATTACAGCTGGCCTGGAAATATTAGAGAATTAAAAAATCTTATACTAAATATAATTATAAGAAAAGATAAGACATTGTTGAACAATCTATCAAAACCAAATATAATTTATGAAAATATTAACAGTTTGAAGCTTGAAGATGTTGAAAGAGCTCATATAATTAAAGTATTAAAAATTGCTGAAAACAATAAATCAAAAGCAGCAGAAATGCTTGGAATACATAGAAATACTTTAAGAAGGAAAATTGAGGAGTATTCCATTGATAGTTGACTTTATTAATAGATATGATATAATATATTTGATTAAATAGGAGGAACAATGAAAAGATTAATAGGAATAGATATTGGTTCTTATGCAATTAAAGTTCTATCAGTGAAAGTTGGAAGAAGGGGCGCAAAAGTAAAAAAATTTGGTACAGAAAAACTTTCAAAAGAAGTTATAGTAGAGGGAGATATAATTGATACCAACATAGTCGAAAGTGCTATTCGGACAATATTCACAGAAAACAATATAAAAAATAAAAATTTATCAATTTCTATAGCAGGTAGAAACATAATGTATAAAAATATTAAAGTAGATGCTGTAGGAAAAGATGAAGTTAAAAAAGCTCTTGAATGGGAACTACCAAATCATATTTCTTATGAAAAGGAAAATATTTATACCGATTATGAAATTCTTGATGAAGAAGCGGGACAGACTGATCTTTTGATAGTTGCAGCAAAAAAAGATGTTATTAATTCGAAATTAACCCTTTTAAAAGGTATGGGATTAATGCCTCTTGTTGTTGATACTGAAGCAACCGCGGTTCAAAATGCTTATGAAACTCTTGTTGGGCCAATAGAAGATACAGTCTTTTTTTTAGATCTGGGAGCTAATAAAACAAGTATGAGTATTGTTGAAAATGGGAAACCCAGATTTGTAAGAGAAATGCAGCAGGGAGGAAATGCTTATACAACAGAAATTGCGAAAAATTTGAATGTTCAATTTGATAATGCAGAAAATACGAAAATCGGAGAAAGTAAAAGTAATATGGATGTTGCCCAATATTTTGATTCTTTAAATCACAGTATTGCAGCCGACATAAAAAAATCAATGAAGTATGTTCAAGGGGATATGCCTTTAAATATAAACAAAGGGATTATTACAGGGGGAGCTTCACAAACTCCAGGACTGCTGGATTATTTAAAAAATGAATTAAATATTATGGATATTGAAATATTTAATCCTGTTGATTATTTAGATATTCCTGATGAATATAAAAATGAAATGGAAAAGCTAGGGCCTGCTTTAAGTGTAGTTTGCGGTCTTGCAATTAGAAAGGGGTAATCTAATGATACAAATTAATTTATTACCTAAGGAAGAAAGAGAAAGTAGATCCCAATTTCCCATAAAAAAGATAGGTTTCGGCCTGGCTGTAGTAGGTGTAATAGTATTATTTGGATTTATATATTTGAACAACTTGAGAATAATTAATAATTTAAAAGATGAGGTATCTAATCTTGAAAGAGAAAAATCAAGATATATAAAATTTAAAAAAGAATATGATAAAATAGAAAATCAATTGAAAATTATTAATAAAAGACTTTCTGTTTTAAAAGACCTTGAAAAAGGAAAAACATTTGTTGCAAAAATTCTGCAGCAGGTTCTTTTAAGTGTCCCAAATAATCTTTGGTTGGAATCGCTGGATTTAAATAATGGAAAACTGGTTTTCAAAGGTGAGAGTTTGAACAATAATCAAATTACAACTTTTGTTGAGAATTTGAATGATAAGAAAAATATACAGAATGCATCTCTTGATTCAATATCAGAAAGTGAAAGAACATTTGAAAAACAAACAGAAAGTGATGAACCTATTAGGATTTCAAGATTTAACTTAAGTGCACAAACAGTTAAATCGGAGTAAAGGGGGAGTATGGCAGTTGATATAGATTTAAATAATCCAAAAACTCAAAAAATGTTGGCTCTGGGACTTTTTTTAATAATTGCACTATATTTAATATATACCTTTATGATATCACCACAATCCGAGCAAATTTCCCAGTTAAAACAAAATAGAGATAGTCTGGATCAGGAAGTTAGAAGGTTAATCAGAATTAAAAAATTACTACCAGAAAAAAAGGAAGAAATTAAAAACAAAAGACAGGAAATTGAAATTATTAAAGATTATTTACCTTCAAATCCTGGGTATCATAAATTATTAAAAGATTTATCAGAGATGTTAAATAATTCCAATTTGATTTTACAATCAATGGATTTTGGTAAATTAAAAACAAAACAGGATTTCTCACAATTTCCTATAACTTTAAGTATTGAAGGAACTTATCATAATCTTGGTGGTTTTTTGTCATCTATCAGTAAATTACCCAGAATAGTAAATGTAGGAAAAATTACTTTAAACTCAATGAGTGAAGAAGACAGCAATAGTACAATAAAAGTGAGACTTGAGTTATTATCTTATGTTAGCAAGACAAGTAAATAAAGGGGCTCGTATGAAAAAACAAGTATTTATTCTACTAATAATTTTATTTATCTCTATTTCATGTGGTGGTAATACAGAGGATAGAGAATCGCTTGAAAGAAAACCTGTAAAGAAAGTTTCTAAAAATGAAAACGATAATAAAAATACGAATAATACAGAAAAACAGGAAGATAATAAAAAAAAGCTTGATCTAAAAGAAACTTTTACCTACGATTCACAGGGTAAAAATGATCCTTTTAAGATTGAGGTTGAGTCTTCATCATATGGGAGTGTAAGTGGGGAATCTGGAGAATATCAATTTAATTTTACAAGATTTAAATATAAAGGGATGCTGAGCTTTGGTAATGAGAAAAAAGCTTTAATAGAAGATGTTAATGGCAAAGGAATAATTTTGAAAAAAGGAGATGCTTTTGGTGGGGCAAAGGTTGAAGAAATTTCAAAAAATGAGATAATTCTAATTAAAACATACATTGAGTCAACAGGAGGATCCAAAAAAATTATTCTTGAAAGAGTCGAATCTAAAGGAGGAAAATAATGAAAATTAAATTAAGAAATTTATTTTTAATAATTTTCTTATTTCTTTTTGTTTTTACAGGATATTCATCAATATTAAATTCAGTTATATATGAAAAAGTTGATAGTGGTATTGATATAAAACTGAATTTTGATAATAAATTTAGGTATCAGATATTTAAATTAGATAATCCTAAAAGGGTAGTTATAAATCTTCCTTCTATCAAATCTAAGGATAATTTTAAACAAATACCTGTTGAATCCAGTAAAATTAATGAAGTAAGATATTCCCAATTCAACAAAAATATGGCAAGGGTTGTTATTGAACTCAAAGAGTGGTTAAAATATTTTCCAGAAAAAAAAGGCAACAATTTAGTTTTGCATTTTCTAATAAAAGATCAGGATTTTGTAAAGAAAGAACACGATACACCAAAAAAACTATCCAGTTTAACAGAAATAAATATGAACAAGATTGATAAAGATAAAATAAAACTTGATTTTAAAATTGATGGAGAATTAAATTACACAATTAAAGAAGAAAACGGAACTCTCTCTCTTGAGTTATATAATACTACGAGTAATCTTAACAGAAAAGAGTTTCAAGGTGATGGTGATATAGTTAATGATTTAATGGTTAATAAAATTAATGATGAAAATATAAGTGTTAAGATTAGTTTAAATAAACAATTTCCATATGATGTTGATAAAACAAAGGATACAATTTCATTAATATTTGAACCTGGTAGAAAAGTTACCAGAAGTAAAATTACTTCCATTGATAACAAAATGGAAAATGGAATAGTTTTTATTGAATTTAAAACGGATGATTGGATTAGGTATAATGAAAAACAGATTGGAAACGAAAATAAAATAAGATTAACTTTTGAAGATGCTGTTCTTTCTCAGGAAGAATTAAATATTCCCGTTAGAAAGGGGCCTGTTGTTGAAATAAACAATAAAATTGCAAAAAATGATGTTGTATCAGATATTATTTTGAAAGAAAATATAAAATATGAAATCTATCGAAATAATAATAATATTGTAATGGAGGTTGAGCAACTTGAAAAAGAAAATAAACAAATTGCTGAGGATACCTCTAAAAAAATGACTAGTGGCAGTAATCAGGAAAACATAAAAAGAAGTGGTCAGATATTGAAAGATATTTCAGTACAGGATGCAAATATAACTTCTTTATTAGCTGAAATAGCAAGAATTGCTGGATATAATATTATAATGTCAAAGAGTGTACAGGGTAATGTTACTATTGATTTACATAATGTGTCATGGGAAAAAGCTCTTGATATTATTCTTAGAACAAATGGATATTCCTATAAAATTGATGGAAATATAATAAGAGTTGCTACTCTTAGAGAATTGAAGGAAGAAGTACAGGCAAAAAAAGAAAGACAGGAGTTAGAAAAAGCTGGTCCTAAAGAAATTAGAATTATTCCTATTTCTTATGCTGATCCGGATGATATATCTAAAACCGTAACAAATACTTTATCTGAAGATGCAAAAGTTACTATCGACAGCAGAACAAATTCTCTAATTATCACAGATGTTAAAAATAAATTAGAACAGGCAGAAAAACTAATTAGTTATCTGGATAAACCTACTTCTCAGGTAATGATAAAAGCTAAATTTATAAAGGTTAGTACTACTGCCCAGCAGAATCTTGGAATAAGATGGCAGTTAAATAATAATTCAACATTTGAATCTTCAATGACAAATGAAGGAGTAGATGGAGGAACAGATGTAATTGTAAATCCTGGAGGTGCAACAAATTCAGGACAGGTTGTAACTTCTTTGCTTGATACATTTAACTTAAATATGAAATTAAATATGATGGTTACAGAAAATAATGCTGAAATACTTGCAAGTCCAAAAGTTACTGTTCTTAATAATGAAACAGCTCATTTCAACGCTGGTAAAAAAATACCAATAACACAGTTAGATGAAAGTGGAAATACTGTTAGTCAACTTCAGGAGATAGGAATAAAATTAGATGTAACTCCTACAATAAATGCATCAAATGAGGTTTTACTGGATATTAAACCGGAAGTTAGTGATTTATTACCACCGGCTAATGGAGCAGATATTATAATATCTTCAAATACTGCTGAAACTAAATTGATAGTCAAAGATGGAAAGACTGCAGTTATTGGTGGTTTATTAAGAAAAGATAAAACAGATGCTACTTCTGGTGTACCAATTTTAAAAGATATTCCAATTATTGGAACACTCTTTAAAAGTAGAACTCAATCTAATAATACAGAAGAAATTTTAATTTTTGTTACACCATATATAATAAGACCTAATCAAAATTGAATTATGAGTCTAAATAGCAAGGAAATAATAGGTGTTAAATAAAATAAATGAATATAAAGTTTATATTTTAATACCTTTTCTGGGAGTCCCTGTACTTTTTAATTCTATATTAATTAGTTACAGGGATTCTTTTTTGATTTATTTAGGAATAATTCTTTTTTTTCTTGTCTTCTCATTTAAAAACATAAAGAAAATTCCGTGGGAAATGATAATATTATTTTTTTTACCGTTAATATCCCTCTTATATTCAAAAGATATTGCTTTATCTTTACAGCATTATTTTTTCTTCTTTATATATATAGCTTTATTCGTTATTTTTTATAAATATGAACATAAAGAAAAATTATATAGGGTAATTCTTTTTTATTCAGTTATATTATTTTTATATATTTTATTTCAGAAATTTTATATATATCCATATTTACAAAATTCAACTTTATTAACAGAAAATCAGATGGGTGTTTTAGAACAAAATCGATACATGGCAACTTTTTCATTACCCAACATATATTCATTTTTTATATTAACTGCCATATATGTTTCGTATAAAATGTATAAAATAAAAAAGAATTATTTTTATCTTTTTTTAATATTAATTAATATTACAGCTTTAATATTTACAAAAACATTTATTTCTTTTGGATTATTGTTATTGATGTTTTTAATATTATTATACCGTGATAAAAGAAAATATTTTTATTATTTTAGTGGTTTGGTTGTAATTATGGGTATAATATTTTTTAGTTTAAGGTCTTTATCAAGTG
Source organism: uncultured bacterium (assembly GCA_964621075.1). Classification (GTDB taxonomy): domain Bacteria; phylum Macinerneyibacteriota; class Macinerneyibacteria; order Macinerneyibacteriales; family Macinerneyibacteriaceae; genus CAZUKV01. The sequence continues at coordinate 38,255 of CAZUKV010000004.1, forward strand.
TGATCAATTCTCTAAATTTAAGATACTTAAATTATAGGACAGCTTATCTAATTTTTAAAGATAATCCAATAATTGGAGTCGGTGTTAATAATTTTGATCTCCATTATATGGCTTATAAGTTCAAAGAAGCAAACATCATTCATAATGCGCATAGTATGGTATTACAATCTCTTGCTGATTTAGGTCTTATTGGTATATTATTTATTTATTTTTTCATTAAAATAATTTACAAACAATTAAATTCTAAATGGATAGTCTTTTATATAATAATATCTCTTTATTTTTTTACGGATATGATGTTTTATGTTCCTTCAGTTGCAATTTTATTTTGGATTATTTTAGCAACTAATTTCAAAAATAACAGTAAGGTTTATAATTATAGAATAAAAACAGTGTGTTCATATTTAGTTATAATTATTTACATTACATTATCACTTTTTCATTTTACAAATCCGGATAGGGTTTTTTTTAACAAAATTAAAAGTAAGATGGGAAATTATAAAAATAATAACAAGAATTATTCACTTTTCATAACTAATTATAAATTAAGGAAATATTTTGGTAATGAAAATTCTAAAAAGTAAATATTTCAAAATTGAAAATATTTTTATATTTCTTATATTGTTATCTTCTTTTTTTATTGGAGGAGAAAATTTATATTTTAAATATTCTGTTATTGTTTTTGCTTTTTTTATTCTGTTTTATAAACAAAAAATATTATACTCCAGTTTTGATTTCTCAATATTTATTGCTGGAATAATTTATTTTATATATAATATTATTATTCATAACTTTAATTCATCCACACTGAATTTTTTAATAATATTATTTGTTTTATTAGTAATTAAGAATCTTAAAATAGAAAAAACTTTTTTTGTTAATATTTATATTCTGAGTACTATAATTCACTCCCTGATCATATTTTATCAATTTTATATTAAACATATTTTAAGAACCCCATCAACTTTTGTAAATGCAAATTGGGCTGCTTTATGGATTTCTATTGGGTTATATTTTTTTATTTTTGAAAAAAATTTATTCAAAAAAAACAAAATATTAAGAATATTTCTTTTTGTTATATTTTTATTTACTCTTATTTTAACATTTTCAAGAACTCTTATTTTTGTAATAATAATTTTTTCTATATATGGGGCTTACAAATTTGGAAATAAGAAGATATTAAAGTATCTGGTCGTCTTTCTTATAGTTATTTCAGCTGGGATAATTTTAATTAGAAGTAACATTAGTGAAAACCAATTATCATGGAGCAGGCTTAAAATTTATAAAGCTGATTCTAAAATGTTTTTCGAGAGTCCGGTAACCGGTCATGGAATAAAAAATGTTGAAAATTTACTTCCAAATTATTTTGAAGGAGAATTTAATGGAGCAACATTTTTTTCCAAATCACCCCAAATGTCTCATTCAATATATTTTGAAATCTTGCTTGAATTTGGTGTTATTGGTCTATTTATATTTTTATTATTTTTATTTAAAAATTACAAAAATAATTATTATAAAATACCATTTATTATATTTTTGGTTTTTGGATTATTTAATAATATTGAAAAATCATTCTCTTTGTTGATTGTATTTGCTGTAATAATGTCCTTTAATTTTAATAAAAAAAAGATTGTTAAATTTCGAAAAGAAGTATTTTTTATATTATTATTAATTATTACTTACATATATTCTTTTAAATTATTTTCTTTTATTAAAAGTAATCAGGGTTATAAACAATTTGAAAATAAAAAATATTTTAAGGCTTATAAATCATATCAAACTGCCCATAATTTTACAAAATATGATCCATTTTATACTTATACATATTTACGTTATATACTTGATTTACCCAAAAATGACATTCTTGGATTTGAATGGGATGAAAGATTTTATAAAATCCAGAATCTATTTAATAATTTGAAAATTTATGATAAATATAATCCTAAGGTATATAATATGGAAACTTATTACTATTTAAAAATACTACGATCTGAAAAATTTGGAAATTTAAAAAAAGAAGTTTATAAACTTGCATTAAATAGTATAAATAGGGCAATAGATTTGAATAAAAACAATGCTGTATTTTATTATAAAAAAATGATTTTATTTTTTATTAACAATCAAAAAGATAAGGCTTTTCATACTGGCAAAACAATTTTGAAAATAGAACCAAATTTTTTAAGAGTGCATGAATTAATGATAGATTGTACTAATAATCAAGAGATTATACAGAAACATAAAAAAAGAATTAAAGAGATTAAAAATTTAAATTTAGAGGGAATAAAACTTAATAAATACGATAGAAATATTTTACAGAAATAATTATACAAAAAAAGTGTTTAGAAATTTTGCCTTATATTTGTTTTTTGTAAGATTTTTATAGAAATTTAAAAATAGTTTTTCTTTTTTCTTCGGGACTAATATTTTTATCTCTATGAGTTTTTTAAATTCTTTTGATTCTAATTTTATACTGTTATTTTTGAAAAAATTTTCTATTTGGTCATAATTGGGATAGTCAATTATAATGGAATATCTTAAATATTTTTCTAATCTTTTTATTATAGATTTTTCAACAACTTTTTGAGCGGATTTACTGTATGCTCTTATTAAACCTCCTGCTCCAAGTTTTATTCCACCATAATACCGGGTTACATTTATAAGAATATTGGTTAAATCATTTTTCTGTATAATATTAAGAATTGGTTTTCCTGCTGTACCTGAGGGTTCTCCATCATCATTATATTTTAATTTAAATTGTTTTATACCGATACGATATGCCCAGCAGTTATGTGTTGCATCATCATACTTGTTTGTAATGATATTTATATGATTTTCCACATCATTTTCTGATAAGCATTTATATGATTGTCCTATAAAAACGGATTTTTTTTCTTTTATAGTAAAAGATGATTCTTTTTTTATTGTAAATAATTTATTTTCCATAAAAAGAGGATAAATAATATATATAGAATGTCAAATGTTATAATTTAAAATATTGTTATTGACAATCAAGGATATTTATTTAATTTTTATTAATAGGAGGAGATTATGAAAGATATTTCAAAAATTAATTTAAAAAAATTGAAAGAAAAAAAATATCCAGGCAGAGGAATAGTTATGGGAATGACTCCAGATAAAAAAAATTATGTTCAAATTTACTGGATTATGGGAAGAAGTTCTAATAGCAGAAACAGAATATTTGTTGTAGAAAATAACTGTTTAAAAAATGAGATATATAATGAAAAGTTAGTAGAGGATACTTCTTTAATTTTATATTATTCCATGAAAAATTTTGAAGATAAACATATCGTTTCAAATGGAGATCAAACTGAAACAATTTACAAATATATTAAAAATGGTAAAAACTTTGAAAAAGCATTAAATACAAGATATTTTGAACCCGATGAGCCTAATTTTACTCCAAGAATTTCTGGGATTTTATTTAATGAAAAAAATGAAATTGCTTATAAATTGTCAATAATTAAATCAATAAATAATAACAAGAATTATTGTGCAAGATATTTTTATAATTACGAAAGTGCAATTCCCGGATACGGTCATTTTATTTCAACATATACAGATGATGGAAATCCATTACCATCATATAGCGGAGAGCCTAAAATATTACCTATATTTAATAAAATGAAAGATAATTTGCAACACTACTGGGATTTATTAAATAAGGATAATAGAATATCAATTGCAGTAAAGTATATGAACATTGAAAATAAATCATTTAGTTATAAAGTTATAAATAAGAATATAAAATAATAAAAATCGGAGTGGAGGGATTTGAACCCCCGACAGCCTGCTCCCAAAGCAGGTGCG
>CAZUKV010000005.1:0-38020 GCA_964621075.1 uncultured bacterium
ACTTTAATAAACTCCATAAGTTCCTCATTTAATGGAAGTGTAAAATCTTCAACTTCAAATTTACCAGAAATTTTTACATCACAATCCTCACACTGATACTCCTTAATAATAATCTTTCCACCACATATAGGACATTTTTCCAACATTATTTCCTCCTATTCTAATGTTTTAAATCTTCAACAAACTTTTCAAATATACCACCATCTAATGATGGGATAAAAAAAATTTCAGCCAAATTAATCTTCTTATTTTCAAAATCATTATTTACTTTCTTAAATTTTTTATTACTTACAGGACACATAACTACCTCCTTTTCTATAAATATAGCAACAATATTAATTTTGTCAAGTCTATTATTAATATTTTTAATTTATTTATTAATTATATTAACATTTATAAAACATTATTATTAAGATTATCAATTTTTAGTTACAAATAAGCTATTAATTTTTCTCTTGATTTTTCAATAATATCTAATATATTTCTAAGAAAAAGGAGGTAAATTTTATGGCTAATACAAAAAAGAAAGAATATTCTTTTAAAACTAAAACGAAAAAAATGCTGGATATAATGATTCATTCTATTTACACTCACAAGGAAATTTTTTTAAGAGAATTAATTTCAAACAGTGCTGATGCATTAAATAAGATAAGATTCAAATCATTAACAAATAAAAAATTATTGGATGATGATACAGATCTTGAAATTAATATTGAATTTGATAAAGATAAAAGAACCCTTTCAGTTGAGGATAATGGTATAGGGATGTCCAGACAGGAAATTATTGATAATATTGGAACAGTAGCACAATCCGGTTCCCAGAACTTCTTAGAAAAATTAAAAGAAGAAAAAGATGCTATGGAATTAATAGGACAATTTGGAGTGGGTTTTTATTCCTCTTTTATGGTTTCTTCAAAAGTAGAAATTATTTCTAAGAAACCCGACAATGAAGCTGTTAAATGGGTTTCAAAAGGTGACGGAAAATTTACAATTGACACAAGTAAAAGAAAAAAACATGGAACAAAAATTATTTTACACCTGCGGGAAGGTGATGAGTTTGATGAATTTCTTGACCAATATAAAATTCAAAATCTTGTAAAAAAATATTCTAATTACATCCCCTATCCTATTAAAATGGATTTTAAAAAACAAATCCCTGATGAATCCTCAGACAAAGAAAATACCACCAAAGAAGTTGTAGAAAAGAAAATTTTAAATTCAATGAAACCTTTATGGAAAAAAAATAAAAATAACATAGAAGAAAAAGATTATAAAGAATTTTATAAAAATTTTTTTGGGGATTGGAATGAACCTTTTGACTATATACATACAAAAGCTGAAGGACTTGTTAGTTATCACGCTTTAATGTATATTCCTTCTGAAACACCACCTAATTATTATCACAAGGATTTTAAACCGGGACTAAATCTTTACTCAAAGCAAATATTTATAATGAAACACTGTGAAGAACTTCTACCTGAATATTTACACTTTGTAAAAGGAATTGTTGATTCTCCTGATTTTTCTTTAAATATATCCAGAGAAACCCTTCAAAAAGATAAAAAAATAAATAGAATTGGTAAAAGTCTGGAGAAAAAAATAATAAAACTGCTTGAAAAAAAATTGGAAAATAATAGAGAAAATTTTGAAAACTGGTGGGAAAATTTCGGAACAACTATAAAAAATGGTATTTATCAAAATCCTTCTAAAAAAGATATGCTTCAGGATCTTCTACTATTTCACTCAACAAATTCAAAAGAAGGTAGAACAACTCTCTCTGAATATGTTGATAGAATGACAGATAAACAGAAATATATATATTATTTAGTTACATCAGAAAGAAAAAATGCAGAAAATTTACCGCAACTTGAAAAAATTAATGAAAAAGGATATGAGGTTTTATTATTTACAGATCCCGTAGATGAATTTTTAACAACCTTTTTAAATAAATATAATGATTATGAACTAAAATCACTAAATAAAGAAGAGATCGACCTCGAAAAAGAAGATAATAAATCCATTGAGAAGAAAGAAAAAGAAAATAAAACACTTCTTGAAACCATCAAAAATAACCTTAAAGATAAGGTTAATGAAGTAAAATTGAGTAAAAGATTAAATAAAAGTGCAGCATGTCTTGTTAGTGAAAATTCCGGAATGTCCATTCACACAGAAGAACTATTAAAGAAAACACAAAATTTACCATTTGAATCTAATAGGATTCTTGAAATAAATCCCAATCATAAATTGTTTTCAATTTTAAAAAATGAATATGATAATAACAAGAATTCTAAAATCATTAAAGAATACAGTGATTTACTATATAACCAAGCTCTCGTAATGGAAGGATTGCCAGTTGAAAACCCCAGTGAATTTGCAAAAAAAATATCTGATTTAATGGTAAAAGCAGAAGACAGGGAAGAAAACTAATTTTCTTCCCTATACCCCTCTCTTATATAAAAATATTGATTAAATTTTTCATTTATTTATAATCAATTTATTAAATAAATAAGGGAGGCTGAAGATGAAATTATCAAGTATATTAAGTGAAGATTTGATTATTTTTGATGCCAATATTGAAAAATATAAAGATGTATATGATTTAATTTCTAAAATGATAGAAGATAAATTCAATATTGAGAAAAAGAAAATATATAATGCTTTTATAGAAAGAGATAAACTTGGCCATAATATCAGCCCAAAAGGAATAGCACTACCACATGGTAGAATTGATAATTTTGATGATCTCATTATTACAATTGTTAGGTCAAAAAATGAAGTTGAAATTTCAAACGGCAAGGCAAAGTTATTTATCGCACTTTTAACAAGCAATACAGGATCCAATCTTTATTTAAAATCTTTAGCTGCATTTTCGAAACTCATATCATCCCATTCTGATAAGCTTTTATCAATTGGAACACCTAAAGAGTTAATAAAATTTATTAATAGATTAGATATAAAAATTGATGAAACCGTAAAGGTAAAAGATATTATGGAAAATGTTTTGTATTGTACCACGCCTGATGAAAAAATTATTGATGTTGTTGATAAAATGAAAAAATATGATACAACCTATATACCGGTAGTTGAAAACTATGAAAATAAAAATTATATCGGAAAAATTGAAATAAATCAAATTTTAGAGATTGCTTATCCGGAATATGTTCTTATGATGAATGATCTAAACTTCTTAAGTAATTTACGTCCATTTGAAGATTTTTTATCCAAGGAGAAAAAAGTCCAGGTCGAAGAAATATATGTTAAAGATGATAAAAAAGTAATCAACAAAAACACCAACATTATTGAACTTGGATTTGAAATGGTAAAAAATAACTGGCATCACATATCTGTTGTAAATAAGGAAAATAAACTAATAGGAATCGTCAGCTCAAGAGATATAATTCAAAATGTAATTCGTGCATAGAAAGGTTTTTATTAATCATGATTAAAGCAGTTTTAATTTTTATCATTTCCTATATTCTTATTGCCAGTGAAAAATTTGAAAAATCATTGATAGCATTATTAGGAGCATCTTTAATGCTGTTATTCAAAATATTACCCCAGCACACAGCATTTGAACACATTGATTTCAATGTTATCTTTCTATTAATAAGTATGATGATTTTAGTAAAAATAATTGAAAAAACCGGTATATTTCAATATTTATCCATTAAATTTGCAAAAATTGTTAATGCTGATCCAATAAAAATAATGATAATACTTTTTTTTATGACTGCCATTTTTTCAGCTTTCCTGGATAATATCACAACAGTTCTATTAATAGCGCCTGTTTCCATATTAATTGCAAATGAATTAAGAATATCTCCCATTCCTTTTTTACTGGTTCAAATATTTGCTTCTAACATCGGTGGAACCGCCACTCTAATAGGTGATCCTCCAAATGTAATGATTGGAAGTGCAGCTAATCTTTCATTTATGGATTTTGTTACTAATCTTGCACCTTTAATTTTAATACAGATGGTTCTTTTTGCATTAATATTTTTTATTTTTCTTAAAAATAAAATAAAAGTAACAAATGAAAATAGAGCCAGGATAATGGATTTTGATGAAGAAAAATTACTAAAAGATAAAAATCTTTTAATAAAATCAGCAATTATTTTTACTCTGGTAGTTATCGGTTTTGCTATACATGGTTTTGTTGACCTTGAAGCTGCAACAATAGCATTATCAGGGAGTATTATTTTAACATTAATTAGTAAAACACAATTTGAAGAAGTTCTTCAGCAGGTTGAATGGATATCAATCTTCTTTTTTATAGGCCTTTTTATAATGGTTGGTGGATTAGTTGAAACAGGTTTCATAAAAATGATAAGCAGCAGAGTTCTTGAGTTTACTGATGGAAATATCAAGCTTGCTTCTCAGGTTATTTTATGGTTTTCAGGTATTTTTTCAGGTATAGTTGATAATATTCCATTTGTTGCTACAATGATTCCACTAATCCAAAATCTTGGAGATAAGCTTGGTCATAATGCAATTCTTCCAGTCTGGTGGGCATTATCACTTGGTTCCTGTCTTGGAGGAAACGGTACTCTTATTGGAGCATCAGCAAATATAATAATTGCAAATTTTGCAAAAAAATCCGGATACAAAATTTCATTTCTCAAATTCCTGAAATACAGTATTCCTGTAACTATTCTTTCTCTGGCGTTATCATATATTTATATTTTGATTCGATATTTTTAATCTATTGATTTCTATCTTCATACATTTCTTCTATCTCTTCAATTTGATCCTTAATTTTTCTGTATTCGTCTTCAGAAATATTATTTTTAATATATGTTATATTTTCTTTAATTATTTTCAATTTGGAGTCAATTATATCCCTAAAATCATTTAAATCATCTAAAAGATCATGAAATATATAATCGCGATCAATAACAACTCTGTCACGCAGGTTGGACTTTTTCAACTTATCAATAGATTTTTTTAAAAGATAATAGGTTTGACTTAGGTTATTACAAATAAAATATGTAAGAATAAAAGCTACAATAGCTATAAAAAATAATTTGAGTATAAAAAGAAATATATTTAATCCTTCAAAATTAAATCTTAAATATTCAGCATTAAAAGAAATTAGAGTAAGAATTATTACAATTAAAAATGAAATAAAAATTTCCCAAAATAAACTCCATTTAATTTTCATATCTTTCTCCATTCTCAAAATTTCTTTTTAAAAAATTTTTTTATTTTATTAATTATAATATAACAAATTCTCTTTAATCTTCCAATTTTCCCATAAATTATATTTGCTTTTCTTGCAAATTTAAATAATTTTTTTGTATTGACATTATTCTTTACTATTTTATTAATTTCATCGATTTTAAAATTATCAAAAGGTCTTGTTTTTATAGATATTCCTGATAGTGCTGATATAACTGAAAATGTATCCCCTTTTTTCCATAAAACATTTATATTCTGATTTTTTAATATACTTAAAACATTGTCATCCGGTTTTTCAAGTCCTGAAAAAAGAATTGTAAATATTCTTGTATTCTTGAAACTTTTTAGTTTAGAAAAGCTTGGTATGGCATATGAAATTTCTAATCTTTCTGAAGGTATTACCAGTAGAAGATTTCCCGATCTTTTCTCGATTATGTTTATGGCTTCTTTTAAATGAGAAGCTACTACAAGATAATCATTTAATACAAGATTTCTTTCATTAGTTTCCTGATAAATCACAGGTTTAAGTTCTTCAATTATTGTTCCAAGAGTGGGATTGCCCAGAATCGGTGAATACGGTATTATACCAAAAAGTCTTAGTCTATTTTTTTTACAGTATTTTTTTATTGATTTTTTTACCTTATCAATCTTGTTTCTTAAAACTTTATTAATAATAACTCCAATTACATCTATCCCTTTTCTTTCAAAAAATAACCTATTTAATTCCAGTTTATCAATAGTACTTCCAATACCACCTTTAGCCATTAAAACTACTTTAGAGTCCAGCAAAGAGGCTACATCTGCATTGGAATGATCTATTACCGAACCAACACCTGCATGCCCAGTACCTTCAATAATAACAAAATCTTTATTTTTTTGAATATATTGATAACTATTTAAAATTTTCTTACTCAAATTTGGTTTTATAGTTTTATTTAAATAATTCGTAGTAAATCCCCTGTTAACAACTACAGGATTCATATAATTTGGATCATCTTTTAACTTGAAAATTTCTTTAATTAAAATAACATCTTCTTCAATTTTACCCCATTTAGATTCTCTCCATCTCTGTCCAATTGGTTTCATAAAACCAACATTATAATTGCCTTCTAAAAGCTGATTAATTAACGCAAAAGAAACTGTAGATTTTCCTACATCTTTATCTGTTGCTGCAATGAAAATATTTTTTGCCATATTCCCCCATTTTAATTTTAAACAATTATAAGATGTATTCTAACACTTTTTATAAATCCATTCAAATAAATTATTTTTTGTTATCAAGATAATTAACAACAATATCAGCTATTTTTTGTAATAATTGCTCATCTTCTTTATTAAAGGAATCAATATCGTGTGAATCAATATCAATTTCACCTATTACTTCATAATTTTTAAATATTGGAATAACAATTTCAGACTTAACATCCGGACTGCAGGATAGATAATTATCAGCTTTTTTAACATCAGGAACGATAAATGTTTCCTTTTTATCAGCAGCCTGCCCACAAATTCCTTCACCAACCTCTATTTTTGTATGTTCTGTTGGTTCTCCCTTAAAAGGACCCAAGATAAGTTCGTTTTTATTATTTTCATTTATCATGTAAAATCCGACCCAATCATAATGGTCAATTTTATTATATAAGTAGCTACATATCTCCTGCATGAAATTTTCATCTTTTTTTAGATTATTAATTTTATTTAATATTTCTTCATATTTATTATTCATAACTCTCACCATCCTTTTGTTTTAATTCTTCCCAGTTTTTATAGGCTTTTCTTATGTGTGGAATTGTGATAGAACCTCCAACAACAAGTCCAACACTCATAATTTCTTCAAATTCTTCATCTCTAACACCTTTTTCATAACATTTAATAATATGGTACAATATACAATCATCACATCTTAACACCAGAGAAGAAACAAGCCCGAGCATTTCTTTTGTTTTAGAATTTAAAGCACCATCTTTATAAACATTTGTATCAATATTAAAAAATCTTTTTATATTTTTTTTAGAATTTTTCATTATAATTTTGTTCAAATCTTCTCGTTCTTTTTTAAACTTTTCAATACTATCTTTACCCATAAATTCCTCCTATATCAAAATATCCGTTAATTATTGTTTTTAGTGCGATAATTGAAGATATGATTTCAAGAAAATTTTTATTTTCGTTTTTAAATTTTTTCGGTTTTGGATGAGAAATGTTGATAATTCCCAGTAATTTATTATTGTATTTTAATGGAAGAGATACAAGAGAATTAATATTTCTATTTTCAATATTTTTAAACTCTTTTGAATCTTCAACATCTTCAACTATTAACGGTTTTAAATTCTTTGCTGCTGTTCCCGCAATTCCCTCACCCATTTTAAAACTTGTCCGATTTTTTTTATCTTCTAAAAATTTAAATCCAAGTTCAACATTAAAATATCCTACCATTTCGACAACATTTTCTTTCGGTTTATAAAGCATTAAAGAAGAACTATATCCCCCCATTTTGAAAATCAATATTTTAAATATTTTTTTTAAAAACTCAGGATAGGTATTAACATCAGTGATTAAATTATTAAAATCTTTCATAAAAGAAAAAGATTTTAATGTCTCCTGATATTCTTCATGAAGAATGTTAAATAGGTTGCTCATTTCATTTAATTTACTCAGATTTTTATTCAAATTATTAATTTTTTCCAATATTTCAGGACTTTTTTTTATATCATCATAAGATTTTAAATCTTTAACAATTTCTTTTGATTTTTCTATCAATGTTTTATTATATTTCATACATCCCCCATTTTTTTTCTATTCCATTCTTTTAATTTTTTAAGTAATAAATTATTCTCTTTTCGGGTTGAAACAGTTATTCTGAAATATCCTTCTAAACCCTCATTCTGTGAAAAATCTCTAACAAATATTTTATTTCTGTACAAACATTTAGAAATATTTTTATTATTGGTTTCTTTAATAAATATAAAATTTGTTTCGCTGCTGCATGGATTAAATGAATCCATTTTTTGTATCTCATTATACAATCTTTCTCTCTCATTAACTATAAAATCTCTATTTTTTGTTAATAAACTATTATTATTCAATAAAACACCTGCTGTAATTAAAGACATCAAAGAAACATTGTAAGGCATAAACTGACATTTTTCTACTAATTCTACATATTCAGGACTTGAAATCATGTATCCAATTCTCATTGATGGAACCGAAAAATATTTAGAAAAAGTTCTCAATATTATTATATTTTTGAATTTATCCATGTAATTTACAAAAGATTTTTTAGCAAATTCATAATATGCTTCATCAATAACAAAAATTTTATCCTGATTATTTTTTATTGTTTTTAATAAAAATTTTTGATCAAATAAGTTTCCAGTGGGATTGTTGGGGTATGTAATAAAAATAATTTTTACATTTTCTATTTTCTGAAGAAAATCATCTCTATCAATAGAAAAAGTATCCGGTAAAAGTTCAGATTGAACTGTATCTACACCATTTATGATTGAAAAAATGTTATATATTGGATAAGATGGTTTAAAGGACAAAACTTTTCCATTATTGATGCCAAATACTTCTATCAAAGTATGAATAAGTGTGTCCGCTCCTGCTCCAATAGCAATCTTTTTTTTCTCAACCCCTGCATACCTGGATATTTTTTTCTTTAGCTTATTAAATTCTTCTAAATCTGTATATCTATTAAGATCAACCTTATAAAATCTCTCAACTATTTCATCTTTTATTGTATCCGGAAGATTAAAGGGAGTTTCATTCTGATCCATTTTTGCTTCATATTCCCCCCGGTAAACTGAAAATTCCTTTAATTTATTTAATTTTTTTCTATACATATAAAAACCTATTTTTATTTTTAATTTTCAGATCTTTTTTCTGCTTTTTCAGCCCTATCTATTAACCATTTCCCAATTCTTTTAGCTGTTTGTGGAGTCATTCCTATTTTAGAAACAATTTCTCTTATAACATCAACATTTTTCTCAAATGAAATCGGATTCTCATTACCAAATACATTGTGCTCGATATGCTGAATTTCCAATTCTTCAGGAAACGATTTTCTATCAAAATAAAAGTTAACAACAAGCATACCTTCTGGAGAATAACCACCAAAAACTCCATTTACAAGTGAAGTTTCAGAAAATTTATCAATATTTTTATAAAATATTTTTAGTTTATCTTTTTTCTCATCCATAATCCCTCCTGCAGATTATTAAATTTAGTATTATAATAAATATTTATCTCATAATGTCAAATATTTTATGAATAAATTAACTTAATTAAGAATTACCATTGATATTATTATTCTTTGATTTATTATTAAAATGTGAAAAAAATTCCTGTGTATGCATATTTTTTATTGTACAGAAGATAAAAATAAATAGATATCAAAATATATTGATATATTTAAATATAAGAATAAAAATTTGAAAGGTCAGAACTTTTGCTTGCCATTTATAACGGGTTAATAGAAAGTGATTTAAAACTCCACTGTAACGATTAAAAACCATTGAGTTTTATCTTTACATAAAAAATAGTGAGAATCAGATGAGAAAAATATTAGTGATAATATCATTTATAAGCTTAATATTCAGTTTGACTTATTCACAAGAATTAAAATTGCCTAATAAACAAAACCCATCTTGGATAGTTAGTGGTCCTTCAGAAGTAGTTACATATTTATTATTTGACACTTCCCTGGTTAATGATTTATTGCCGGAATATTTGAATTTTGTTACTGTTGAACAGGTTGCCAATAAAGGTGTTAGCTGGGCAATAAATTATCTTAAATCAAATCCAAAAGATAAAAATATGGGAATTTCATTTTTGGAAATTGTAAATTCTAAGATTTTTGAAATAGAGAGTAAAAATTTAGACCTTGGAAACAGTAAAGCAATTGGTATTTGGTTCGCAAGAGTGGAAGTTAATAAAATGATTAAAACCAAAGGAACTAAATATTTAGCACTTGAGTTTTTAGTACCGGATATTAAATTTTGTGAATATATGTCTTCAAAAGGATATTATAGTGAATATGCTGAGGTCAGTTTAGTAAAAAATGAAAATAATAATTGGATTGGTAAGATAAGTAAAAAAGATTTAAATATTACTGTTAATTTTAATAAAACAACTAATCTAATTAATTCAGGATCATATTCAAATCAAACAATATTTTATTCAAAAAAACAAAAATTAAATAAATATACAATAATTTCATTTAAAGGACATCGGATATATGATTGTTCAGATGTCAACTGGACTATACAAGGAGAACATCCATTATCTAAATCAATTCTAATAGGAGAGACAACTTTTCAAACAGATTATGAATTAATCGGGGGACAATATAAATTAAATGATGAGTAAATATTAATTTAAGTGTAGATTTCGAATTATAATTTAGAAAAAAAAGCATATACATTAAGTTGTAATAAAATATCATAAGAGAATACATCTTTCGAATAATTTTATAAAATATATTTATACTATTATTACTCATTTTTTCTTTTTTTGGTTGATTCTATCCTGATTTATCCTATTATTAATATATATAATTCTAAAAAAGGAGGTTATTTATGGTGTCTGGTGGGTTGTCAATAATTTTTCTACTACTGGCTATAGGATTAATTATATTTCTCACATCAAAACTTCGAATGAATGCATTTTTGGTTTTGCTTCTTGTCACTTTTCTTTACGGTATTTTTGTAGGTATGCCTTTGGATAAGTTGATTACTAATATTAGAGATGGTTTTGGTGGAACGCTTGGATACATAGGTATTGTAATTGTTGCTGGAACAATTATTGGAACAATTCTCGAAAAAACCGGCGCAGCGATTTCAATGACCAACTCAATTTTAAAAGTCGTTGGAAAAGATAAATCCCCATTAGCAATGAGTATTGCAGGATTTGTTGTTTCAATACCTGTTTACTGTGACTCCGGTTATGTAATTTTAACACCGTTGAACAAAGCTTTAGCAGAAAAAACTAAAAAATCAATGGCTGTAATGGCAGTTGCTCTTGCATCTGGACTGTACGCAACACACTGTCTGGTTCCACCTACTCCCGGTCCAATTGCATCAGCAGGTATCTTAGGAGCCAATCTCGGTGGGGTTATAGGATTTGGATTGATAGTTGCTATACCAGCAATGTTTGCCGGTTATCTGTGGGCAATACATTTTGCAAAAAGATATGAAATTGAACCTGAATTAGAAAAAACTTATGACGAACTTCAAAAAGATTTTGGTTCATTACCACCTGCTTTTTTATCTTTTTTACCTCTTGTAATACCAATTTTCTTGATCCTGTTAAAATCTTTGTCTAATCCAAAATTGGGTCTAATTAAAGAAGGTCCTCTTTCAACTTTTTTTAGTTTCATTGGAGATCCGGTAACTGCATTAATCATAGGTATTTTTCTCGCACTTTTACTTGTAACTAAAGAATATATGGGTGAGGCTATTCACGACTGGATTGGAGATGGTATTCACAATGCAGCCCTAATTTTAGCAATAACAGGTGCAGGTGGAGCTTTTGGTTCAGTATTAAAAGCATCTCCAATAGGAAACTATCTTGGTGAAACCCTCGCTGCAGTAAATATCGGAATATTTTTACCATTTATAATATCAGCTGCTTTAAAAACTGCACAGGGGTCATCTACAGTTGCAATCATAACTACATCTTCAATCATGGCTCCAATGTTGAGTTCACTTGGTTTAAGCCCGGTATTAACTGTTTTAGCAATAGGTGCCGGTGCCATGACAGTTTCTCATGCAAATGATTCATATTTCTGGGTAGTTTCAAAATTTGCTGATATGGAAGTTCCAATTGCTTATCGAGCATACACAACAGCAACACTTCTAATGGGAATTGTATCAGTTATTATTGTTGCAATTTTATCTTTATTTGTTTAGAATATTTAAACGGGCCGGAATTTCCGGCCCACTAAATCCTAATTAAGAAAGTGAGTATTATGATTTTTGATAAAATTTTTATCTATTTTTGGAGAAGAAAAGCATTAAATTCTTTTGTTTCAAATGAATTTGAAAAATCATTAAAATATTTCAAAAAAATTTATAAAAAAAATCCAAACGAAAAAGGAATTAGATATAATCTTGGTCTTGTTTCATTAGCTATGAAAAATTTCAAAAAAGCAAAAAAATATTTTAAAGAAAATTATTTAAGAAATCAAAATTATATAAATACCAAAGCACTTGGAGACCTCTACTATCTCTGGGGAAAACAAGAAAAAGCCATTGATTATTATCAAAAATCATTAAAAAAATGCAAAGATAAACGAGATGAAAATTTTATTAATAATAGAATTGAAATATGCAAAGATAATAAAAAATTTGAAAAATCTTTAAAATCTCAAAATTTTGTTGATAAAGGCATGGATTATTTAAACAATGAGAAATATGATAAAGCCATGGATAAATTCAAAAAAGCTGCTGAAATGGATAAAACAAATTTCGTTGCCTACAACAATATTGCAACAATTTTTATGAATCAAAAAAATAACTATGAAAAAGCACTCGAATATTTTGAGAAAGCAAATAGTTTAATTTATAATCCAGTTGTTAAACAAAATATAAATAAATTAAATAAAGTCATATCAAATATTGAAAAGGAGGAGGATAATAGTGAATGAAAAAAGGGAAACTTTAAAAAATATATTTATGGCAGGAGTTAACAGAGCTAATCCATACAAAATATTAAAAAATAATGTTAATTTAAAAAATTCAACCTTAACAATAGATACTCCTAAAAAACAATTTAATTTTGATCTTTCAAAATATAAAAAAATTTTTATAATTGGAGCAGGAAAAGCTACAGCAACAATGGCAAAAGCAATCGAAGAGATTTTTAAAAATAAAATTGATAAAGGTTTCATTTCGGTCAAATACGGCCACACTGAAAATTTAAATAAAATAAAAATAATCGAAGCCGGACACCCGGTGCCTGATGATAATAGCTTTAAAGCAGCAAAAAAAATACTCAAAATTGCTGAAAAATCTGATGAAGAAACTCTCGTTATAACTTTAATTTCTGGAGGCGGCTCAGCATTAATGACACATCCAATAAAAAATGACATGGTTGAAATTAGTCTTGATGATATCCAAAATACAACTGAAAAATTACTTGAATGTGGTGCTATTATAAACGAAATTAACTGTTTGAGAAAACACCTTTCTGAAATTAAAGGAGGTAAATTAGCAAGTGCATTATTTCCTGCTACATCAATAAATCTGATTTTATCTGATGTTGTTGGAGATAGACTGGATACAATTGCCTCCGGCCCCACTTCTCCTGACGAAAAAACATTTCAGGGGATGAAATCCATTATTAAAAAATATGAAATAGAGAATCAATTACCTAAAAATGTATTAAAACTTCTTGATCTTGGATTAAAAAACAAAATCATGGAAACACCCGGAAAAGATAACAAGATTTTTAAAAATACAACTAATATTTTAATAGGTACTAATTATTTAAGTCTACTTGATTCTAAAAAAGAATCTGAAAAAAATAGTTTTAATACAATTATTTTATCATCACAAATTATAGGTGAAGCAAAAGAAGTAGCAAAAGTTTTTGCCGGTATTGCAAAAGATGTTAAAAAAAATAATCTTCTTGGTAACAAACCGCTGTGTATTATTGCAGGTGGAGAAACAACTGTAACCCTAAATGGTAATGGCAAGGGAGGCAGAAATCAGGAAATAGCTCTTTCATTTTTATCCGAAATTGAAAAAGAACCAGATGCTTATGAAGATATTTATTTTTTATCTGCTTCTACTGATGGAAATGATGGGCCAACAGATGCTGCAGGTGCTTATGCAGATTTAGATTTATTACATAAGTCAAAAACTAAAAAGCTTGATATAACAGAATATCTAAAAAATAATGACTCATATAATTTTTTTGATAGTATAGATGGATTACTCAAGACCGGCCCTACTAATACAAATGTTTGTGACATACATATTATATTGATAAAATAATTTATATTATAAAAATAATTTTTTATAGATATTTTTTTATATTATGATATAATATCTTTATATAAGAGAATGTAGAATATATAGTATTTCGAGGAGGCAAAAAATGGATAAAAAAAGAATTGAAGAAATCAAACAAAGAAATAAAAAGAAAATGAATCAATGGAAAGATAAATTGAAAATTGGTAAAATAGCTCCCCAGCAGGGAGATTCAAATAAAGCAGAACAAGAGGAAAAATCTGTTAGTAAAGCATTTTCAAAAATTAGCGAGAAAAATAAACAACAGCAAATTAAAAAATCCCCAGAAAAAAACAAACCACAAAATTCTGAAAGAAAAACTAACAAACAAAAAGTACCTCCAAAAACAAGACAAAAAGCTGCACAATTTGATATTGGACCCGTTAATTTCACTAAAGAAAACGCTCCACGAAAAACAAAACAGAAAACTAAACATGAGAAAAAAGCACCTACAAGAAAAAAATCAGCTAAAACGGTTTCTAAATCAGACAAATACATGCACATTGATATTGTAAATGGAAAAATTAAGCTTAAAAGAAAAAATATGTCTGTAAAAGAAACTTTATCAATTTTAGCTAAGGTTTATAAATCCTATAAAAACAAACTAAAATAATTATTATAAAATATCAATTTTATATTTTATTTTAATAAAGTAGTTATCCTTTTTTTCATCATTAATAATAATATTATTTTCTTTCAAACTGTTATCGATATCATTATATCCCAAATAAATTGCTGTATTGGCATTGGGATTGTAGGTTAATAATGGATATATATTGTAATTTTCTGCTTTTATGCTATCACTATACATTTCATAATATTCTCTCTGTAATATTATCCTGAACCATATTTGATTTATAAACTGAAGTTTAGTTTCAATTTCATTTATATTAGCCGTGTAGGCATTTTTTAATTTCTGATAATTATAATCATAATCAATATTTAGAAAAGTAAAAGGTGAGATATTAACACTTGCTTCAACCTCAAAATAATTATCTACAAAAGAATTTTCATTGAAAAACAGGTTTTCCCCCTGTTTTAATTCAATATAAAAGTTTATAAATTTCAACCCATTAATACTGGTTCTAAATTCATTCTGGTATGTTCGATATTTATTTTGATTATACTTATACATATTTACTTCTCTGCTAACTTGCAGCCAGATATTATTTAAAGACATTTCAAATGAAGGCTCGATTTCCCATTCATTAAGATTTTGATAGGAATAATCATATTTAAATGAATGTCCTAATCTTATCTGATAAAAATCAACCAGGTTTTCATCTGTCTGTGAATTATAATTATAAGAAATATCACCTGATATAGAACTTTTATCAGTATCTGTAATATATCCAAGATCCGGTTTAAAGTTTTTATCAAGGGCTTTTATATTTAAATCAAAATTAAATCTATTTATTTCATAATCGAAACCGGCAAAATATCCAAATCCTTTTGTAGTTTTCTTGTTTAATTTTTCTTCAAAAGAACTAACAACCTGGCCAACAAATTCAAAATTATTTTTTCTGTAAAAACCATCAAAACTAAAAACTGAGTTTATAAAATTATCAAAATTTCTATATGTAAAGGAACTTCTAATTTTAGCATTTTTTTTAATATTTTTGGATAAAGAAAAAAATCCATAATAGGTATCACTAATATTTGATTCTTCATCTAATTGGTTATAATATTTTGTTATCGGTACATCTTCAATTATTGAAGTTATTCCATATATTTGAAAATTATCTTTTTCACCTGTAATTTTAATCCCTGCCTTAGGCTCAAATATTTTTCGTGTATAAAATATTTCAATGGGTGGATCATAGGTAATATCCTGCTCAATAAAAAAAGGTCTTTTTTCAGAATAATATGTACTAAATCTTGAATTAACATCAATTTTCATGGCATCAGATTCTATAAAACTGAAATCAGGATTTAAGACAAATTTCAAGGAAAAATTAGAATTGGGTTCATAAAAAATATTTAATTCTTTTTTATCATAATAGTCTTCTGTTTTTTTATCATTGGTATCATATTTTATGTCATAATGACCGGTATAAGCTGGAATCAGTGATAAATGCTGTTTTGCCGTAAGTTTTTTAAAAATAATATATTGATAGTTTTCAAAGTAATTTGATATATTACGATCAACTTTAAAACAGGAAATTTTTTCACTTTTTGATGGTATTCTTCTTTCAAACATAAATTTCCATTTAATATTTTCTCCACTCTGATATTTGATACTATCAAAGGGAACAGCAAATTCAATTAGATATCCATAAGGAGTTACCTTACCTTTTGATTTATAATCAATATCTATAGAAGTATCATGATGATCTTTAATAATACCATCAGATTGGTCACCAAATACATTTGCTCCAAAAAAATATGCTTTGTTGTTAGAATTGTAGGTATCAAAATAAAAATATACCCTATCGCTTCTTGAAATATTATCTCTCTCATGATGGTAAGCTCTTAAAGTATTTTTATTTTTTACATAGGCTTTAACTAAAAAAAATAATTTTTCTTCAGTATGTCCAAGATAAACCTCAGTTTTCTCAGAAGGTTCACAGTTATTTCCGGGACTTGTTTGATAAAATTCATTAAAAGAAGTAGCCTCTGACCACTCGTCTTTTCGAATATTCCCATCAATTTTAGGAGCTTTTTTAAGTTTATTAATATTACTAATTTTCTCAGCATATAGATAAGAAAAAATTAAAACAATAATTAAGATTAAGTAAAAATATTTTTTCATGTTTCTCCTCTTTTTTTTTAAAAAATTATATTCGTTCAGCGAACGTTTGTCAACAAATTTTTGTTGACTTTTCAAATGCTTTTAATATTATCTAAAAAAGGTGATATTATGAGAAAAAAAGTTAATTTACTTGATTCAAAAGAAAATTATTTTCCTCAAAATATTGTATGTCTTGGAAAAAATTATTTAACCCACATAAATGAAATGGAAAGTGAGATACCTGAAAAACCTGTGATTTTTTTAAAACCATTATCCTCAATAATTCATAGTGGAGATAATATAATATTACCTGATAAAAATTCTAATATTCATTATGAAGTTGAATTATTATTATTAATTGATAAAAAAGCAAGTAGAATAAAAAAGAAAAAGGTTTATGATTATATAAAAGGTTATGGTGTTGGTTTGGATATTACATTAAGAGACATGCAAACAGAAGCAAAAAATTATGGAAACCCATGGGGTATTTGTAAGGGTTTTGATACATCAGCTCCTGTATCATCATTTATCAATAAAAATAAATTTGAGAATCCTCACAACATAGAAATTAAGTTAGATGTCAATGGTAAAACAATGCAAAAAGATAATACAAAAAATATGATTTTTAAAATACCGGAAATACTTCAATATATAACTAAATATATAACTCTGCAAAAAGGTGACATTATTTTTACAGGAACACCTCAGGGAGTTGGACCAATATACAATAATGATATTTTAGAAGCAAGTTTAAATGGCAATATTTTACTGAAAAATCATGTTCGTTTACATGCTTAATTTGATACAAACCTATTATTCATTATGTAAAATCTCCATTTTTTATTTTTAAATTCTTCAGCATAATCAATATTAACTCTTCTATCCCTTTTAATTTTGAAATTTTTATTACTTTTTTTTTCCAGCCATAAATACTTATTGTTCGTTAAATCCTTTTTATTAAATTCTTTATCAAGTTCAAGAGCCATAGATAATTTCCCAGGTCCATTTGTAAGTTCAATTTCTTTATGTATATTTTTTCTATTTTTCTTAATAGTTTCTATTCCTTCAACTGGTTCAACAGCTCTTATAAAAACAGATTCAGGTTTTCTCTTTCTATTGGCAACAATGTTAAAACAGTAATATTTACCATAAATTAGATAAATATAAACATGCCCTCCATCCATATATAAGATACTATTTCTTTCTGTTTTATTTTTTGTACTGGCATGTGATGCTTTATCGGATTCTCCCATGTAAGCTTCAGTTTCAACTATTTTTGTTTTAATTAATTTACCACGAATATCTCTACAAAGATAATTACCGAGCAATTTTATTGCCAGATCATTTGCTGATATCCTAAAATAATCTCTATTAACAATTTTTTCCATCTAATATATCAATTGTTTTACTATCAAAAAGTTTCATTGATTTGTTATACCTGTAAAGATTATTAATTGTTTCATAAAAATTACTACCAAGATATCCATCTCTGTGGTCAAAAAAGAATTCTTGTTTAATCATGCCAAGTGTATTAACTGCTGTAGAAACAGCAGTTATTGCTTTTGCTGCACAGCTACCTTTAGCACCATCACAAAAAGAACCCCCAACACCGGATATATATATATTATATGCTTCATCAAAATGATTAGTAATATTTTCAAGATATAAAAATCCTGCAAGAATACCGGCACCTGCTCCATAAACAACTCCGCAAACAGTTGAAATTGCACCAAATATTTCAGTAACAAGCATGGTTACTAAAAGAGACAAAAGTACTGCTTTTCTTTTTTTATCTATTGGTACATTCAGCTTATTTGCATAATTTATAACAGGAATAGAAGCAGATAATCCTTTATTTCCGGAACCATAACATGTGTAAACTTTTATAAAATCACCATTCATTCTCGAAAATACAGCTCCACCTAAACCAAAATCATTTAAATTTTTAAAATATTTTTTTCCTGCATGAAATACTTCCATATTAGTTTTAATTATCTCATCTATTAGTTCTTTAACATTCTTAGACTCATACATTTTTTCTATACACACTTCCCAATTATCATGATCATAATATTTTCTTAAAAAGTCTTTCTCCATACCTGTATTTTTATTAAGATCATTTTTTTTATTTATCTTAATTTCACCATTAACATCTAAATATATAATATTGTCATGACTTTTATAAGTTAGTACTTCTACACTATTTCCTTCACTATCTGTGGTTTTAGTTTTAATATACAGGTCATCTTTTTCAACAATCTTTAAATTATAGTTTATTTTTTTTGAAATGTATTTCATTTTTAATATATCTATATTTTTCAAATCATTAAATATTTCTAACTTTAATTCCGGATTCCCGATATAAAAACCAAAAATTAATGCCCATTTTGTTCCTTTAAAATCTTTACCGTTTGGAATTCCTGCATTAAATGCATTTTTATATGTAAGTTTATCAATTTCAATATTTAAGTCTTTTATATTTTTTAAATATTTACCGGCATAAGAAATATTATAACCTATCGCACCGGGTTCAGTACAACCATAGCTGGTACCGATATTATGAATAAAAAATTTCTCCAAATGAGTGCAATTCATACTGTCTCCTTTCATAATATGAATGACTCAATAGTAGCAAAATTTTATTTTTTTTCAATAATTATGATTTAAATTACATAGATAAAATTAGGGAGAGGAATTTCTCTCCCTAATTAATTTATAATTTAGATTCCTATTTCAAATGAGAAACATCAAAACCTGGTATTTTCAATTTTTCTTCCAGCCAGTCACTTGACCATGTTACTCCATATACTAAAATTAAATAAACTGCTCCAATCAGCAAAAAAATCTCAAGATGGTAAAAAGTATCTGAAGCAAAATATTTTGCCTGAGCAAATAGTTCTTCTACCTGTATTATATAAGCTATAGATGTATATTTAATAAGATAAATCATTTCATTAGAAAGTGCTGGGATTGAAAATCTAAATGCCTGTGGAAAAATAATTTCCTTAATAGACTGCCATTTAGACATTCCAATAGAATAAGCAGCTTCCATTTGCTCTGTTGTTATAGAAAGGAAACCACCCTTCATATATTCTGCCTGGTAAGCTGCTGAATTTAACAAAAATCCTATTAAAGCAGCTGTAAAAGGAGTAACATTTATTCCGATTGAAGGTAATCCATAATAAACAAAAAACAATTGTACTAAAAGAGGCGTTCCTCTCACAACAGTTATATAAGCTTTGGAAATATTTTTGAAAAATTTATTCCCATATATTACTGCTAAAACCAGAGGAACAGCAAAAACAAAACCTACTATTGCTGAAATCAATGTTAATTCAATAGTTAAATAAAGTCCTCTTAGCAAATCCGGTGCATATTTAACTAAAGCTTCGAAAAAACTCATGATTCTTCTCCACCATATAGTTCAGAGATCTTATGAAGGAATGATTTTGTTCTTTTATGTTTAGGATTATTGAACATTTGATCGGGCTCACCTTTCTCAACAATATTTCCCTCTTCCATGAAAACTATTTCATTAGAAACAGATTTGGCAAATCCCATTTCATGTGTAACACATAACATTGTCATTCCATCTTCAGCAAGTTTCTTCATAACCATTAATACCTCACCTATTAATTCAGGATCAAGAGCTGATGTTGGCTCATCAAAAAGCATAAGTAATGGATCCATAGCAAGTGCTCTTGCAATACCCACTCTTTGCTGCTGACCTCCTGAAAGTTCTGCAGGATATTTTTCCTTGTGATCAGCCAGTCCAACACGATCTAATTCTCTCAAAGCCTTTTCATAAGCTTTTTTCTTTTTCATTTTTTTCACTTTTATTAAACCAAGTGCCACATTATCTATTGCTTTTAAATGTTTGAATAATGCAAAATGTTGAAAAACCATTCCTACTTTTAATCTTTCCGTATGAAGGTCAACCCCTTTTCCTGTTATATCAGTACCGTCAATTAAGATATTCCCTTTATCAGGTGGATTTAACATATTTATACATCTTAATAGAGTAGATTTTCCTGTTCCAGAGGGTCCGATGATAACAATTACATCGCCTTTATAAACATCAAGATTAATCCCATCAAGAACAGTATTTTTTCCAAAAGATTTTTTAACATTTTTTATTTGTAACAATTTTTCTTTTTTATCAGACATAATTCTCCTCTATTTATTTATTAAATATCCCGGAACTTTAAATTTTTCAGTTATTTTTCTAAAGAAATAATAAAAAAAATGGAATAGAAGAAAATAAATAATTGCACAGGTTAAATAAACAAGAAACGGCCTAAACGAAGTTACAATTATATTTCTCCCCTGTTTAAGCAATTCGGCTATTCCTAAAGCATATGCTAGAGGTGAATCTTTTAATACTATAGTGAATTCATTAGTAAATCCAGGTAATGACAACCTAACTGCTTGAGGAATAATTATATAAAATAAAGTTCTTATTCTGGATAATCCAATTGATAATCCCGCCTCCATCTGTTCCGCACCGATAGATAAAATAGCTCCACGATAAATCTGTGACTGATAGGCTGAAGATCTTAAACCCAACCCAAGAATAACAGATATAAATGCAGGAATATTTAATCCAACAGTTGGTAAACCAAAATATATTAAAAATAGAATTACAAGAATTGGTAATCCTCTAAGAACCCACTCATAAAATTTCAGCAACTTTTGTACAGGTTTAGGGCCATATAATCTAAAAAAAGCAATAAAAATACCCAATACCATACCCAGAAGAATAGATAATACAGTAATTTGAACTGCAACCCAAGCTCCTTTTAAAAGTAGCGGTAAATTATCAATTATAAAAGTTATTCCTTCTAACATATTCTTTTACTTTCTATTTAATATACTTATTTAAAATATCTGTCCATTTATCTGATTTTAATATTTCCTTCAATGCTGCATCAATATCTTCTTTTAATGGTGAATTCTTAGGCATAGCTATTCCGTAATTTTCACCTGTTTTAATAGTATATATAATTTTAATTGGTTTTAACTTCATGTATCCTTTAGCAGCACTGCTATCTATTATTACCAAATCAATATTACCATTCAACATGTCCGTAATTGCTTCAATATTTGTAGCATATTTACCGAGCTGATTCTTTTTCATTTTTCTTTCTTCAATATAATTCTTGGAAATATGTATTTGTCCTGTTGTTCCATTTTGAGCACCAATATTATATTCTGTCAAATCTCCTTCTTCATTTATTTCAATATCTGATTCTTCTGGAGCAATAATTGCCTGATCAACACTATAATATGGTATAGAAAAATCTACTTTTTGTTTTCTTTCTTCTGTTATTGTTATTGCAGCCATTGCAACATCAATTTTATTTGCTGACAGTGAAGGAATAAGAGAGTCAAAATCCATATCTAATATTTCTAATTCCATATCCAGTTTTTCTGCAAGAAGCCTGGCAAGTTCCATATCAACACCTACGAATTTGTCATTTTCTTTATATTCAAATGGTGGATATTCTGCATTTGTACCCACTTTTAAAACTTCTTTGCCCTTTTGACCACAAGAAAATAAAGAAAAAATCATAATAACAGCAACCAAAACAATAGTTAATTTAACCAAAATACCTTTCATATTAAACCTCCTAATTTAATTAAAATCCCTCAACTACCACATTATAATTTTAATATATTTTAACCCTAAATCAAGTTATTTTATTTTTTTTCTTGATTATTCTCAAATTTTTAATAATATATCGATATGCAAAGAATTTTAAGTAATTTTTTAGTAATTTTACTTCTCTTCATTCCTGTCATTTTAGGATGTTCCCAGAGAATAAATATAAATAACTCTGACAAATTAGAATACGCATCAAAAATTACATCCCTAAATTTATATGATAAAGCAATCAAATATTATAAGGAAATTTTAAAATCCAAAAATATCGATAATCTTTTAAAAGCAAAAATCTATAATAACCTGGCTGTATTATATGAAATGAAAGGGAAAAATATTAAAGCAAAACAGTTTTACAGAAAGGCTCTGAAATTAAATATTCAAGATATTAATGAGGATATTTTAAATAATTATAAAATATTTCTAAAAACTATATGAAAAATAAAATACTTATTGTAATTACTTTTATTTTTTTTATAATTTCCTGTTCTCAAACCAAAAAAAATATTATTTTTCAAAAAAAATTATCCGGTTATCTTTTAAATGATGAAACAATAACCTTTTCTCCTCCAATTTTAAATAACAAAACAGACAAAATCTTTCATAATTATTTAAACAGAATAGGAAAGGCCAAATTAAAAAATAAAATTAAACAATCTGCTTTTACTGAAAGAAATATTTATAATAATAAAAAAGTCTTTATAATTAAATCAGCCAGGGCTTCCGGCGCAGATAAAACAATATATACTAAAATAAAATTCTCTTCATTTACCAACTATCCCTCAAAAAATGATTTTCCAGATCATGTTCAACTTGAAAATGAACAAGCCCAATTACAATTTCACAGGGTTAACATTACAATAATTTATGAATTATATGATATTAAAACCCTTACCCTCATTACTGATTCTAAATACCAATATTCTTTCTCCACAAATCCCTTCGCAAAAGAGAACACTCAAAATGGATGGGATAATGACAAAATTGAAGTTGCACTGAAAAATTCAGCAAATAAATTTATAGATTCCATTTCAGGAAAGAAAATAAATACTAAAAGGATATTATTCTTTAAATAATATTTTTTGACATCAAAATTATATCGTTTCTCTTTTCATAACCCAATTTTTCATAAAAATTAACTACCTGACTGTTACTTTTTTCAATAAAAAGATGAATTTTAGAACATTTCACTTCTTTTAATTTTTTTTCAACATGTTTCAGAGTTAATTTGCCAATTCCTTTTCCTCTCAAATTTTTACGAACAGCTAAATGTATTATATATCCTCTTCTTCCATCATATGTTCCCCAGCAGGTTGAAGCTATTCCATTTTTATCTTCAATAATAATAAAAAGATCTGTATTATAGTAATCTTCTCTAAAAATATCATTATAATCTGATTCTGATAATGTTATATCATTATTCTCCCAGAATTTAAGAATATTATTTTTATTATAATTTTCTGCAGTAAAAAATTTTAAATTCATCCCATTATTTTTCCTGCAATATCACAAATTTTTAAAAAGCTATCACTTTTTAGAGAAGCTCCCCCTATCAACGCTCCATCAATATTTTTTTTAGATAAAAGTTCTTGCGCATTATGTGGCTTAACGGAACCACCATAAAGGATTCGCAGCTGACTGGAGAATTCCTCATCATATATTTTTTTAATTTCTTTTCTTATTTGACCATGAATTTTATCAGCATCTTCAGGTGATGCAGTTTTACCGGTCCCTATAGCCCATAATGGTTCATAAGCAAGAATAATATTCTGAGCATCTTTTCTTTGGAGTTTGTAATAAATATTTTTTACCTGCATTTTAATTACATCCAATTCCATACTTTTTTCTCTCTGGTCAATATTTTCTCCAATACATACAACAGGATTAAAGTCATTTTCAAGACTAAAATCAATTTTCTTTTTAATAATATCTGGTGTTTCTCCAAAAATAGTTCTTCTTTCAGAATGGCCGATTATTGTCCAATTAATACCAATAGATTTCAGCATTGATGGAGATATTTCTCCTGTATAAGCTCCAGAATTTTTGAAATATAAATTTTGAGAACCAACTGTTATATTTTTATAATTTTCATGAAAATATTTTAGATAAAGATTCGGGGGAAAAATTGCAATATCAATTTTATCTTTTTTTTCTGCATATTGATCAATATCCCGCATCAAATTGTTACCCTCATTAAAATTTTTATTCATTTTCCAGTTTCCCGATATAAACAATTTTCTCATTCCAACCTCCTATATAGATAATATTTTACTTAGATTATATAAATTTTCTCTAACTTCATGTCTACCTTTAATAGCTTCTTCAAAATCAATTAAAACATTCTTTCCACTTTTAGTTCCAACCATTTTACCGCTTTCTCCATCCAAAAGTGCTTTAACAGCGTTAGCACCCATTTTACTGGCTAATATTCTATCAAATGCTGAAGGAGAACCGCCTCTCTGTATATGTCCAAGAATAGTAATACGAACTTCATATCCGAGAATATTTTTTAATTTTCTGCCTATTGTATATGCATTACCTGCACCTTCAGCCAGAATTATAATACCATGTTTTTTTCCTCTTTTATGTCCTTCTCTAATTTTTTTTGCTGTATCATCAATATTTAATTTTTTTTCCGGTATAAAAACATCTTCTGCTCCAGTTGCTATTGAAGCCATAAGAGCAAGATATCCACTATCTCTTCCCATTACTTCAATTATAAAAGCTCTTTCATGACTCGTAGCTGTATCCTTAATTTTATCAACTGCATCAACAATAGTATTTAAAGCAGTATCAACCCCAATGGACATATCGGTTTGAGATAAATCATTATCTATTGTTCCGGGAATACCAACAACTTTTATACCTTTTTTATGTAAATCAAGAGCACCTCTCAATGATCCATTTCCACCTATAACAATAAGACCATCAAGTTTGTTTTTTTTAATGTTTTCCACTGCTTTATTTTGACCTTCTTCAGTTAAAAATTCTTCACATCTTGATGTTTGTAAAATTGTGCCACCACGTTGAAGAATTCCGCCAACATCTTTTAATTTTAATTCATTCATTTTATTATCTATTAATCCAACATATGCTTTTTCTATTCCATAAACTTCCAAATCATTATAGATAGAATTTCTTACAACCGATCTAATTGCTGCATTCATACCAGGGGAATCGCCTCCACTGGTTAAAACCCCAATTCTTTTCATAATGACCTCCTTATTAATTATATGAAATATAGATTTGAAAGTAAATACAATTTTTGAATCTCTTCATAGCTGTTGAATCAATTTAATTCTCTATATTCTTTTAGATATTCTCCTGTATAGGATTTTTCACAATCTGTTATTCCGTTTAATTTACCCTCATATACTATTGAACCACCATCTCTACCACCCTCTGGACCTAAATCAATAATCCAATCTGCATATTTTATAACATCAAGGTTATGTTCAACAACTACTACGGTGTTACCTCTATCAACCAGCCGGTTTAAAACATTTAACAGGTTTTTAATATCATCAAAATGTAATCCAGTTGTAGGTTCATCCATTAGATAAATAGTATCTCCCCTGCTTCTTTTAGATAACTCTCTTGCTAATTTTATTCTCTGTGCTTCTCCACCTGATAAGGTAGTTGCTGATTGACCCAGTTTTATATATCCAAGTCCAACATCATTAAGCGTTTTCAATTTTCTTTTTATTTTTGGAATATTTTCAAAAAATTCTAAAGCCTCAAAAACTGTCATATTTAGAACATCATTAATATTTTTACCATTATACCTTATTTCAAGAGTCTCTTTATTATATCTCTTTCCATCACAAACATCACATTTTATATAGATATCGGTCAAAAAATGCATTTTTATTTTTTTTACTCCGGTTCCCTGACAGGCCTCACACCTTCCGCCTTTGACATTAAAACTAAATCTTCCAACATCATATCCTCTAATTTTTGCTTCAGGCAAAGACGCAAACAATTCTCTTATACCATCAAAAGCTTTTGTATAAGTTGCTGGATTTGATCTTGGAGTTCTGCCAATTGGATCCTGCCCAATTTCAATTACCTTATTAAAACTATCAAAACCATTTATGCTTTCAAACTCCCCGGTGGTTTTTGTTGACCTTGTATTTATTCTATTACTCAAAACAGGATACAATGTATCAAAAATTAACGAGGATTTCCCTGCCCCTGAAACTCCTGTTATAAGTGTCATTACTCCCTTAGGTATTTTTACATCTATTTTTTTTAAATTGTTTTGGCTGCATCCCCTAATTTTTATAAAATCATCTTTTTGAATTATTCTTGTCTTCTTTTTCTCACTAATTTTTTTATTATATCTCAAATATTGAGCTGTTAAAGAATTTTTATCTTTTTTCATTTCTTCAGGAGACCCTTCAAATGTTATATTTCCGCCATAAACACCGGCACCTTCCCCAAATTCAACAAGATAATCAGATCTTTCTATTGTATCTCTATCATGTTCAACAATTATTACTGTATTACCGAGATCTCTTAAATTTTTCAGGGAGGTAATCAAATTCATGTTATCTCTCTGGTGTAACCCAATGGAAGGTTCATCTAATACATATAAAACACCTGTTAATCCACTTCCAATCTGGCTGGCTAATCTGATTCTTTGCGATTCTCCACCGCTTAATGTTGGGGCCTTTCTTGAAATTGATAAATAATACAATCCAACATCCAGCAAAAATCTTAATCTGGCTGTTATCTCTTTAAGCAATTCTGATGCAATTATCTTATTTTGCTTCTTGAATTCCAAATTGTTTAAAAACTCATACAAATCTTTTATTGGCATTTCCGCTAATTCAGAAATATTTTTTCCCCCAACTAATACATGGAGAGATTCTTTATTTAATCTTTTACCATGGCAAACTTTGCATTTTTTATCTGACATGAATTTATTTTCATAATAACTTCTTCTATCAGGAGAATTTGTTTCTTTGTATCTTCTTTCAATAATATTAACTACCCCTTCTGTATTTAAATCATCATCCCCATATAGTAGTTTGTTTAAAAACTCTTCGGGAAGATCTTTTAAAGGCCTGTCCATACTTTGATTATGATAACCAAATATTTTTTCCACTCTTGAATAATACCATCTATTTTTTTTCCTTTTCAACTCACCCCAAAAAGTAATTGCTCCATCATGAACAGATATATTTTTATTTGGTATTAGTTTTTTAATATCTACTATTTTATTTTCTCCAAGACCATTACATGCCTTACACATTCCCTGTGGAGAGTTAAAAGAAAATTTTTGGGGATTTATATCTTTATAATCTATATCACAATATGGGCAGTGAAGTTCTTCACTAAAAAACTTTTGTTCTCCATTTTGTTTTTCAATAATCATTTTTCCGTTGCCATATCTTAGAGCTGTATCTACAGAATCAGCAAGTCTTGATCGAATACCATCTCTTATTGACAATCTATCTATAACTATATCTATATTATGTTTTTTATTCTTCTCAAGCTCAATATCATCATCTAATAATTTTATTTTTCCATTAATTTTAATTCTTATAAAACCCTCCCGGGCAATTTTTTTAAAAAATTCTTTATACTCTCCTTTTCTATTTCTAACTATTGGAGCTAATATCATGAATTTTGTACCTTCATTAAATTCCTGAATTTTATCTATCATTTCATCTGGAGATTGTTTTCCTATCTCTCTTCCACAAGAATAACATACAGGTTTACCAACTCTGGCAAATAGTATTCTCATATAATCATAAATTTCAGTAATCGTGCCAACAGTTGATCTGGGATTATGACTTCTGCTCTTCTGCTCTATGGAAATTGCTGGAGACAATCCTTCAATAAAATCAACCTCTGGTTTATCCTTTATTCCAAGAAACTGTCTTGCATAAGAAGACAGTGACTCCATGTATCTTCTCTGTCCTTCAGCATATATAGTATCAAAAGCCATTGACGATTTACCTGATCCTGATATACCTACAAAAG
This sequence comes from uncultured bacterium, assembly GCA_964621075.1. Taxonomy (GTDB): domain Bacteria; phylum Macinerneyibacteriota; class Macinerneyibacteria; order Macinerneyibacteriales; family Macinerneyibacteriaceae; genus CAZUKV01. Next base: position 28,577 of record CAZUKV010000005.1, read on the forward strand.
TAATTAAATTATTCTTGGGTATTTTTAAATCAATATTTTTTAGATTGTGCATCCTTGCACCTTTTATTTCTATATATTTTTGCATTTTTATCACCACAAAAAGTATAATAAATTAAATTGACTTATCAATTAAAAAGATTTATGAAACGAAATTTTTTAAATCAGGATACTTTATAATTTTATTCTGATAATTTCTAAAAATATAAAACCCATCCTTTTTCATTAATTTTGTTTCAGGTCCCAATACTACCTTTCCCATTCCACCAGGAAGATCCACAGCATAATGAGGGATGGCAATTCCTGAAATATTTCCCTGAAGCTTTTTTAATATTTTTATTCCTTTTTCAATAGGCACCCAAAAATGAGTTACACCTTTTACAAGATCACACTGATGAAGATAGTAAGGTTTTATACCCATAGAAATTAATCCATTATTTAATTTTTTAAGAATAGAAGAAGAATCATTTACACCTTTTAATAGTACTGATTGATTTAATAAAGTTATCCCTGAATTTTTAAGCATATTTATTTTTTCTCTAACAATTTTTGTAATTTCTTTGAAATGATTGAAATGGGTTAACAAAAAAAGATTATTATATTTTCCTAGAATATTAAGTAATTTTTTTCCAATTTTATATGGGGCAACTGCTGGTATTCTCGATCCTATTCTAATTAGTCTAACAGAATCTATTTCATTTATCTTAAATATTATCTCATTTAAATACTCAACATCTAAATTAAGAGGATCCCCACCTGAAAGAATGATATCTTCAAGATTATTTTTCTTGATATAATCTATAACATCGTCCAGCTCATCTCTCTTAAGTATATATTTTTGTTCTCTCCATAATCTTTTTCTCATGCAATGTCTGCAGTTAACTTCACATATATTGTTTGTTAAAAGAACTGCCCTGTTAGGATATCTATGAATTAAATGTTCTATTTTTTGATTTTCATTTTCTTTAAAAGGATCGGGAGAAAAATTACTTTTCAGTTCTTTAATTGATGGAATGGACTGAAGATAAATTGGATCACTGGATGAATATTCTTCTATTAAACTTTTATAATAATCATTAATTTTAAAAGGAAATTTTTCATCAACCTTAGAATGTTCATTATTTAAATTATCATATTCTTTTAAACATGATAATTTATTAATTATTTTTTCTGACATTCAAGCATTTTGGATAAAATATCTACAAATATTTCAAGGTTTTCATTATCAACATCTTTCAATATATTTTTTACATATTGAACTCTGTTTTCAATAACATCTTGAATAATACTTATGGATTTGTCAGTGATATCAATATTAATTTTTCTCTTATCTGATTCATTTCTCTTCTTTTCAATTAGATCTTTTTTCTCCATTCTATCAAGCATTTCAGATACAGTACTTGGAGCTAAATCAAGATTGTCACATAGTTCTTTTAAACTTTTAGGTGAAGAAAAATAAATATTAACAATTATATCAAACTGAGATTTAGATAAATCATATTGATTAATTATCCTACGCCCATACTTAAAAATATTGAAACTTGTTTTCCTAATCAAATATTCTAACTTCTCATAAATATTCATATTTCTGACTTCCTATTCTTTTCTATCATATCATATTTCACTTCCCAAACTCTCTCACAATAATCACATCTTAATTTTACGGGATTTTCATCAATAACTTTAAACTTAGATTCTAAATTTTCCACATTCACTATACAATTTGGATTCATACATTTTAAAAATCCATGAATTCTTTGAGGAACATCTATAGATCTTTTTTCAGTAACCTCACCATTTTCAATAATATTAATTGTTGCTTCAGGAGCAACAAGAGCGATTTTATCAGTTTCTTCCTTATCAATAATTTTATTTTCAAATTTTATTAAATCTTTTTTCCCTACTTTATTAGAGTCAAAATTTAACCCTATAGAAACAATTCCATCATTCTCTTTGCCTAATATTTCCAGAACAAGTAAACCCTTGGGAGCAGGAATATGATCAATTACAGTTCCTTTTTCAATTTTGAATACCTTATATGGTCTTTCTGAATTATTTTTTGCCATAAAAACACTCCTTATCTTATTTTATAGTACCTGTTAATAATCCTAATAAAGCCTGTCTCACTGGAACTCCATTATGAGCCTGTTCAAAATATATTGCCCTTGGATCATCATCCACTTCAACACTAATTTCGTCTACACGTGGTAATGGATGCATTATATAGGTTTCTTTATTCAAATAATCCAACCCTTCTTTGTCAATAACATATGATCCTGCTACACTTTCATACTCCATGGGATCATAAAATCTTTCCCTCTGTATCCTTGTACAGTATAAAATATCAAGAGATTTTCCACAATCTTTAAAATCATTATATATTTCATAATCAATATCTTTACTTTTAAGATATTCAAGATATCTGGATGGAATTTTTAAAGCTTCTGGTGATATAAATACTAATTTTACATCAAAATGAGATAATGCTATTAATAAAGAATGTATTGTACGGCTATATTTCAAATCTCCCATTAATCCAACTACATTATTATTAAGAGAACCTTTTTTCTCAATGATAGTAAATAAATCTAAAAAAGTTTGTGTGGGATGCTGATTAGAACCATCACCCGCATTAACAACTGGTACTGTAGAAACATCAGATGCTCTTCTTGCAGCACCTTCAATCCTGTGTCTCATAACTATTGCATCACAATAACCATTTACAGTTTTTACTGTATCTGCAAGTGATTCACCTTTTTCAGTAGAAGATGATTTCGAAGTTGCAAATCCAATTGATTTTCCACCTCCATATTTAATAGCTGATTGAAAAGATAATCTTGTTCTTGTAGATGGTTCAAAAAACAATGAAGCTACAATTTTTCCTTCAAGAAAATTTGAAAACTTTCCCTCTTTAATTTTTTTTGAAATATCCATTAAGTATAGAAGTTCTTCCTTTTTCATATCATTTAAGGAAATTATTGATTTACCTTTCAAATTTATAGACATCACAACCCCTCCGTATCTTTTGTTTTATCATAATATATTAATAACATAATTACACCAATCAATACAACACTATCAGCGATATTAAATATCGGCCATCTTAATTTATAATTTATTCCCACATCAATAAAATCTCTAACACTTTGGAATCTTATTCTATCAAGGATATTACCAAATGCTCCTCCCAGAATTAATCCAAAAGCCAGATGTGTTTGAAGATTTTGATTTGCTAAAGATTTGATTAGATAAAATATAACAATTACAACAATTATTGATATAACTAAAAGAATATTAGGAAAATCCTGAAATAATCCGAAAGCAATTCCATTATTCTTTATATAAGTAATTTTTAACACCTGATCAAATACAGGAATGGATTCTCTTAAAGACATAGATGAACTAATTATTTCTTTACTAATTAAATCCGCAATAAAACTAATAAAAGCAGTTATTGCTAATATTTTAATATTTAATTTTTTCTTTTTCATAATCATTCTTACAAGTTATGCATCTTATAGCACAGGGCATAGCCTTTAATCTATCTTTTGAAATTTTAGTACCACAATCTATACATATTCCATAAATACCTTCATCTATCCTTTTTAAAGCTTCATTTATGTCCCTTAACAATTCTTCTTCACTTTTTTTAATCTTGAATCCTGTTTCTGTCTGAAATTCCCTATCAGAAATATCTGCAGAATGTTGGGGATAATATGTATCTCCATCTTTTAATATTGAGGAAGAATGTATATGTTCTTCCTCAATATTTCCTATATCTTGTATTAATTTTTCTTTTAATTTTAAAAGCATCTTTTTGTATTTCTCTACCATATCTTTTTTCATCTTAACTTAACTCCTTAACAATATTTAAACATCTCTCACATAGGTCTTCATATTCATCATTTTTGCCAACGGTTGAAGAATATTCCCAGCATCTGGAACATTTCTTATCTTCTGATTTTTTTACATCAATCATTATCTCATCAAAATTTTCAGATTTTTTCATTTTCTTCAGTTTTTCAATTCTGACTTCTGACACAACATTAGCTCTTTTAATCTGATCTTTTAAATTTCTAAGAATTTTTAAAATATCTTCATCCTCACTATATAAATATAAATATGAATCAAGTGAATGTCCAATTTCACCTTTTTCTCTTTTTAATTCAAGAATTTTCTGAATATCTTTTCTTATTTCAAAGATCATTTCCCATCTTTTGATAAAATCTTCTTCATAATTAACTTCAAGAACAGGCCATTCAGTAAGATGAACACTTTCTTCTTTTGCACCAATATTTTTAACATAATCCCAAACTTCTTCAGTTGTAAATACAAGAATTGGAGATAATATTTTAGTTAAAGAAGTGATTATCTTCCACATAACAGTTTGTATTGATCTTCTTTTCATACTATTTGGTTTTTCAGGATATAATACTGACTTAGCACCATCAAGGTAAAATCCAGAAAGATCTATAACACAAAAATTTCTTACTAAATGATATATTTTATGAAAATCATAATTTTCATACGCTTCTTCAGATTTTTTTATTAGATTATCTAATCTATATAACATATATTTATCCATCTCAAATAGGTCTTGAAAATTAACAGTATCTTTATCCGGGTTAAAATCATAGAGGTTTCCAAGTATAAATCTGAATGTATTTCTTATTCTTCTATAAGCTTCAGTAACTCTTTTCATTATTACATCAGAAACGGGAACATCATCTTTATAATTTTCAGAGGCAACCCATAGCCTTAATGAATCAGCTCCATATTTATCAATTATTTCTTTGGGATATGTTACATTTCCAAGAGATTTTGACATTTTCTTGCCATCTGCATCTACTACAAATCCATGAGTAATTACTTCATCAAACGGGGCCTGATTATTAACTGCATTACTCAATAATATTGAACTCTGGAACCATCCACGATGCTGATCAGAACCTTCCAGATACATGTCTGCTTTATCCTTAACACCAGGCCAGTTTTCAACAGCACCTTTCCAGCTTGATCCAGAATCAATCCAGACATCAAGTATATTAGTATCTTTTTGTAAATTTCTGGATCCGCAACTGGGACATTTATTTAATTTCCCAAGAATTTCTTCTTCACTATGAGTAAACCACCCATCAGATCCCTCTTTTTTTGTAAATTCCACAACTTTATTTAAAATTTTTTCATTATCAATTATATCTGCTCCACAATCATTACATTTAAAAAATGGTAGTGGAATTCCCCAGGATCTCTGTCTTGATATACACCAATCAGGACGATCCCCAACCATTGCTGTTATTCGATTTTCTCCAGTTCCTGGTATCCATTTAACATTCTTAATTTCTTCTAAAGTATGTTTTCTCAAATCATTATTATCTACATCAATAAACCACTGTTCTGTTGCTCTAAAAATAACTGGATTTTTACAGCGATCACAATGAGGATATTGATGTTTTACATTTGCTACATTCACCAATGCATTTTTTTCTTTTAATCTATCTACTATTTCATTGTTTGCTTCTAAAACTTTAGTTCCTTCCATACTTTCAAATTCTTTAGTGTATCGTCCTTTATCATCAACGGGAGCAAATATCGGCAAATCATATTTTATCCCGGTATAAAAGTCATCTTCTCCATGTCCGGGGGCTGTATGAACACATCCAGTACCCTCTTCATCAGTTACATAATCTGCCAAAACAACCTGACTGTCTCTATCTTCTATTATAGGATGTTGACATGTTTTACCTTCAAGTTCTTTCCCTTTATATTTTTCCAATATTTCAAATTTATCTACTCCTATTTTCTCTCTCATATCATCCCATAATCTCTCAGCTACTATCCAGTTTTCCCCATCTACTTTTACTTTAATATAGGTGAATTTTGGATGCAGTGCTATAGCATAATTAGCAGGGATAGTCCATGGTGTAGTAGTCCATATTATAAAAAAAGTATTTTTTTCACAGTTATCCTCAAATTTTACATAAATAGAAGGAGATTCATGATCCCTGTAAACAACTTCCGAAAATGCAAGTGCAGTATGACAGCTCGGGCACCAGTGAACAGGTTTTTTCTGTTTATATATAAAACCATTAAGTGCCAGATTCTTAACTACTTCAATTACGGAAGCTTCATATAATGGATGTAATGTTAGATAGGGATTTTCCCAATCTCCCTGAACACCCATTCTTTTGAAATCTTTTTTCTGCTTTTTTACAAATTTAAATGCATGATTTCTACACTTTTTTCTAAATTCTGGAAGTGGGAAATCATCTTCATTAATTGTTTCAGTTACCTTAAGTTCTATTGGAAGACCATGACAATCCCATCCAGGAACATAAGGTGTTTTAAAACCTTTTAAATTTTTATATCTGACTACAATATCTTTTAAAACTTTATTAAGAGCTGTTCCCATATGTATATCCCCATTAGCATAAGGAGGACCGTCATGCAGGAAAAACTCTTTAGAATTTTCTCTATTTTTCAGTGTTTTTTTATATAAATTTTTCTCTTCCCATATATTTAAATACTTCTTTTCCTTTTCTGCCAGATTGGCTTTCATAGGAAAATCTGTTTTAGGTAAATTTAAAGATTCTTTATACGCCATTTTATCAACTCCTGTTATATCAATTTGATTTATTTATTTTGCTACCAATTTATTGAATATGATATTCTATGAGTTCCTCCAAGTTCGCCAAAAGAATAATATGCATATTCAAGTGATCCATCAATTTTTTTTATTGATTCATAGATACCAAGGCCAAATGAAATGTTATGAAGCTCATCTTCATAGTCCTCATTCAGCCTATATCCACCTCTTAATTTTAACCAATCTCTTACCATATATTCTGCAGAAAATATTGGTACATATTCTTTATCATAAGGAATTTCAATATTTGCAGAAATTATTAATTTATTTTTCAATGCAGTATTTTTAAAAATATAAGAAATACCAGCATTGCCTGTTAAAGGCATTGGAGTTCTTCCTGTATTTTCATATGCTGATAAATCTGCATTAGAAATATTTCTTACAGACCCCCCAATTTTGATTCTTTCATCAAAAAGATCCATCTGAACGCCACCATTGAATGCATAATTCAGGAGTTCTACTTTTTCACCATCAATTTCTCCAAAGTTTTCATATAAAACAGTTGTAGAAAAACCGATGCTTAGATTTTTAATTTTCATTGCCACTCCAGCTGATGGGGCAATTGAATAAATAGTTGATTCTCCCTGTTCAACTTCTGAACTGTCTATTTTATCAATTTTATAAAAATAACCTTTTGTATCAAGTGATATATATAAAAATTTAAATTTTTGTGCATAACCTAAATACTCAACCCTAAACCCATCAAACATCTCTACATGAGAAAAAGAAACTTCTCTTCTTTTGATTCCGGTCAATCCAGCAGGATTTACAGAAGTTGTTTCAACTCCTTTTATACCTTCAAAATAACCTCCACCAAGAGCCATACTGGTTGTAGAGGGGTTTACCATTAATAAATGTCCCCCTGTTCTACCGGTCCAGGTTTCCTCTGCTAAATTTAATGATACAAATATAAATATAATAATAAATAAAATATAGAATTTTTTCATAATTTTCCCCTTACCTTACAAACAATATTGTTCCTTTTACTGTATCTGTCTTTGTTGTACTACCGGTATTATGTTTAATTTTCAAAACATAAAAATAAATCCCCTTGGAAACAAAATATCCATGTTTGTTTTTTCCATCCCATGTTATTGAGCTAGAAAAATTTTCCTGTATTTTTTTTATTATCAAATCCCCTTTTGTATTATAAATAAATAATTCTACTTTTTCATAAGATGGATAATTTGTGAGAAATTCTATTGTTTCTCCTTTAGTAAAAGGATTTGGATTTGGTTTTGGTTCATGAAGTTCTGAAAAAATTGTTCCACAAAATAAAACACTAATTATTATAAGTAAAAATATTATTCTTTTATACATAACCCCTCCTTCTCAAAAAGGTAGTAAAAAAAAGGTTTTAAGTCAAGTCATTTATAAGTTCTTTAACAATTTTAATCAATTTTTTACTACTTCTTTCTGCTACTTTAGTAATTTTTTCATGTGTATCAATTTTCTCGTCTTTCGGCTTAAATATATTAGTAATTATTGAAAATCCAATAACTTTAATTCCTGCATGTGCTGCTGTTATTACTTCAGGTACTGTTGACATTCCTACAGCATCCCCTCCAATTATTTTAACCATCTTATATTCAGAATTTGTTTCAAGTGAAGGACCTTTCAACCCGACATAAACACCTTTTTTTAAATTTAATCCGATATTTTTTGCAATCCCATCAACCTTTTTTATCAATTCTCTTGAATAAACATTTCTCATAGAAGGGAATCTTTTACCGAGTTTTGGAAAATTATTCCCTACCAGTGGATTTTCTCCCATTAAATTTATATGATCAACAATAATCATTATATCTCCAATTTTTAGATTATCAGTTACACCACCTGCAGCATTTGAAATCACTATTTTTTTACAGTGAAGAAACTGGAGAACTCTTATAGGAAAAGTAACTGTTTTAGAAGAATAACCTTCATAAAGATGCAACCTACCCTGTAAAAATAATATTTTTTTACCATTTATAATTTTATAATATAAATTACCCTCATGTTTTTCAACTGTTGGTTCTTCAAAAAAAGGAATTTTTTTATAAGAAATTTTCTGTTTATTTCCATATTCATCAGCAATACCCCCAAGTCCTGAGCCAAGAATAATAGCCAGGTCAATATTTTTAGGAATGCCCTCTTGAATCAAAAATTCTGATGCTTTTCTTATTTTTTTGAGATAATTCAATTCACTCATCATCCACTTCACTCTCATCTTCTAATGACTTTAACTCTTTTAAAAAAGATTTTTGTTTATCAAGATTCTTCTCAAAATCTTCAATTAATCTTTTTTTCTTATGTTTAATTTTTTGTACTTCACTTTCAAGTTGAGCTTTCTCTTTTGCGGCTTCATTCATCATTTTTTCTATATTTATTTCAGCTTCTTTATATTTTAATTTAATTTCTTTTTCCACTCTTTCCTGTTCATTTTCAGCAAAGTTTTGTGCTGTTAACAAAATCTTATCTAATTTTTCATTTTTATTACGATAATTTTCCAGTTCATCTTCGAGATTCTTAACCTTATTTTTCAATTTATTATTTTCCAGTATTAATTTTTCATATTCTGATGCTACCATTTCTAAAAAATTTTTAACCTCTTCAACATCATATCCTTTAAAATTCTTTTTTGTAAATTCCATTTCTTTTATGTCACGAGCAGTTATTTGCATTTTTACCCCCAGTTTAAAAAATAAAGTTTATTATTAAAAATAACATTTTTTTTGCAAGCCATATTAATATAATTGCAACTAATGGTGTAAAATCTAAACCTGTTTTGTAAGGCGGGATGAAAGCTCTTAATTGAGATA
>CAZUKV010000006.1:0-35040 GCA_964621075.1 uncultured bacterium
AATATTAACACCTTTTTTTTTCAATTTTTCAAGCAACTCTTGAGAAAAATGCAATCCTGAGGTAGGAGCAGCAACGGAACCTCTTTTTTCTGCAAATACTGTTTGGTATCTTTTTTTTAAATAATGTTCATTTTCATTCTTGATATATGGGGGAACAGGCATCTTACCATGATTATCAAGAAATTTATCGATATTTATATCATCAGGAAATTTTATTAAAACACCGCCCCAATCTAATTTTTTCACTAACTTAACCTTAATATTTTTTATAATAATATCTTTGTTAACTTTCAGTCTTTTTCGTGGTTTAGCAAGAGCTTCCCATAAATTTCCTTCAATATTTTTTAAAAGTAAAAGTTCAATTTCAGCACCAGTAGTTTTTTTACCAAAAAGTCTTGCAGGTATTACTTTAGTATTATTTAATACTAAAAGATCCCCTTCATTAAAATAATCTACTATTCTTTTAAAAATTTTATGTTCCAATTTTTCACTTTTTTTATGATAAACCATCAATCTTGATTCAATTCTCTTATCTGCACTTTTCTGGGCAATAAGATTTTCAGGTAAATCAAAATCAAAAGCAGATGTTTTCATTTATAAAACCTTCGAAAACGAAATTCCTGAATAATAAAATTTAAGAATTTCTTTATAATTATAACCATTTTTTGCCATTCTATAAGCACCCCATTGGGACATTCCAACACCATGTCCCCATCCCTTTCCAGAAAATTTAAAATATTTACCATCATAATTCATATCAAACATAGTAGATTTTATTTTTCTGCTTCCAATTTTTAATCTAAAATCATTTCCATTTATTCTTTTTTTAGTTCCGTTATGTTGAATAATATCCAGATATCTAACACGTTTGGATTTTGAATAATAAAGTTTAATATCTTTTATATTCCCCAGTTTAAATATTTTTTTAAACTCATAACTTGATATTTTATAACTCCAGTAATCATAAGGTGTATCTACTGAATAAGGATCTTTTTTAGCTTTTAAATATCCGAGTTTCCTGTTAGATTTCCAGACTTCATATGAAGAAGCGGTGTATCCACCTGAAGATGAGTAATAGAACGAGTATATCAAATCACCATTAAAAGTCATAACAATATTTTTTGTCTGGTCTACAGCATAATTAGTTTTTTTACTTTTAGAATTCACTCCTCCATAAACCTGATAGTAATGGGAACTACCAACATCATACAGTTTATTATTCATTTTTTTTCTCTTGTATATATATGTTCTTGATGCTATTGCCTGTGCTTTTAAAACTTCAACAGGCCACTTGCTATTAACTTCCTTGGGTAGAACCCCTTTTAAATATTCTTCAATTTCAATTAAATTAATTAAATACAAATTTATATAATCTGTGAAAACTATCAATTTTCCATTATATTTTTTTCCATCCAGACATACATATTTATTTTTTGGAGCAATAGTTATTTCATTAAGATCTACTGGATGATTATCCAGATATATTTTGCCATCTATCAATCTTATGTAATTTATTTTTAAATAGTGTCCATTATATTTGTAAGTTTTATTTTGCAGATTAACTTTATTGTTTCCCTTATAAATCAAAACTTTGGTCTGAACCGCAAATATATTTATTTTAATTAATAATATTATTATGATAACTATCAATTTCTTCATATCTATTCTATTTAAAAAGTTTCATAAGCAAACTAAAAATTATGCTTATTATAATCATTGTAGTTATTGGAAAATATAGAGTAAAATTTTCTTTCTCTATAATAATATCTCCAGGTAGGTTAAAAAGTTTGATTTTATCATGGAAAAAATAAATCATTATTCCACAAATAAAAATTACACCTCCAGCAATAATTATAAATTTTCCTATATCCCTGTTTAATTCTATCATAGTTATAAAATATATTTATTTATATCTTTATCTTTTATTAATTCTTCTAATTTATTTTCAACATAATCAAAATCAACTTTAAATTTTGTTTTTTTGCTGTCAGATGCTTCATAAGAAATATCTTCAAGAACTGTTTCCATAACAGTATGTAATCTTCTTGCTCCAATATCTTCAACATCCAGATTAAATTTAAAAGCATATTCTGCAATTTTTTCTACGGCTCCATCTGTAATGTCCAGCTGGAAATCTTCTGTTTTCAAAAGTTCCTTATATTGAACAATTAGAGAATTCTTGGGTTCTTTTAATATCCTTGTAAAATCATTTTTTGTTAAAGATCTCAGTTCAACCCTGATAGGAAATCTTCCCTGAAGTTCAGGTATTAAATCATTTGGCCTGGAAACATTAAAAGCTCCAGCAGCTACAAATAAAATATGATCTGTCCTTATAAATCCATACTTGGTATTAACGGTAGATCCCTCAACTATGGGCAACAAATCCCTTTGAACGCCCTCTCTTGATACATCAGGGCCTTTACTTTTAGCCTCCCTACCGGCTATTTTATCTATTTCATCAATAAAAATAATACCTGAATTCTCAGCTTCACTTTTAGCTTCCTGACCTATAGCATCCATATCCAGTTTTTTTTCAATTTCTTCATTTATTATACGTTCATAAGCATCTTTAACTTTCATTTTTGTTCTTTTTTTCTTCTTGGGCATCATACTGCTCAGCATGTCCTGTATATCCATCCCCATCTCTTCAAAACTTGCATTTGATAATACTCCAATATTTGGAGAAACCTTTTTACTTATTTTATATTCAACTATTTTATCATCAAATTTACCATCTCTAAACATTTGACGAAACTTTTCTCTTGTATTTTTAAATTGTTTTTTTTCTTCTTCCGTTTTTTCTTCTTTTTCATCCTCTTCAGTTTCAATAGAAGGTAAAAGAAGATCTAAAATTCTTTCTTCTGCTAATTCTTCAGCCTTTGGACGTAATTCTTTCATTTTTCTTTCTTTAATATTATTCACAGAAACACGAACAAGATCTCTAATCATTGATTCTACATTTCGCCCCATGTATCCAACTTCGGTAAATTTAGATGCTTCAACTTTTAAAAACGGAGCCTGTGCCATCTTTGCCAGTCTCCTTGCAATCTCAGTTTTACCAACACCCGTTGGACCTATCATGAGAATATTTTTGGGAAGAATTTCACTTCTTAATTCATCCACTATTTGTTTTCTTCTCCATCTGTTTCTAAGTGCTATAGCAATCGATTTTTTTGCCTTTTTTTGCCCAATTATATATTGATTTAAATACTTAACTGTTTCTTTTGGAGTTCTAATTTCACTCATCTTTCTCACCTCTTTTGTATATTTTAATAATTCTATCCTTTCTATCTAAATCTTTGTAAATATCAGTATTATACCCTTCATTTTCAAAAATATTTTTCACATCTTCTTTTTGATTATATCCAATTTCAAAGAAAAATAAAGTATCTTCATCGAATAATTTCATTGATTTTACAAATCTTTTATAAAAATCAAGCCCTTTATTACCGGCATATAAACTTTTTCTCGGTTCATATTCTCGAACCTCTGCATCCAGATCCTTTTTTTCCTCTCTTCCTATATATGGAGGATTGGAAATAACAAAATCATAACTGTTTTTAATTTTATTTTTAAAATAATCTTTCTCAATTACTTTTATTCTATCCTCTAATTCAAAATCTTTTATATTTCTTTTCATAACTTCTACAGGAATTTTTTCAGATTCATATACATCAAAATTCGTTTTTTTATTCAATTCAGCTATTGAAATTGAAATAGCTCCTGATCCCCCTCCTATTTCAAGAATATTAATTTTATGTTTATTGATTTCTTTAATATGATCAAGAACAACTTCAACCAATTTTTCTGTTGAAAATCTTGGTATAAAACACCCCTTTTTTACAAAAAATTCAAATCCCATGAAACTTGCCTTTTTAATTATATACTGAATGGGTTCTTTCTCCCTTCTTCTTTTTATGAGCTTTCTATAAGAGTCTAATTCTTCACTGCTCAAGGGCTTGTCAAAATTAAGATAAACACCCATACGTGATGTATCAAGAATTTCACTCAAAAAATATTCTGCATCTATACGGGGATTTTTTATTCCATATTTTTTTAAATAAGATTTTGTCCAGTTTAAGATTTTTTTAACAGTCCAGACTTCTGCCACTAAAAACCAGCCTCTTCAAGTTTTTCTTTTTGTTCGGCATCAATTAATGAATCAATCAATTCATCAAGATCTCCATCCATAACTGCATCTAAATTATAACTGGTATAGTTTATCCTGTGATCTGTAATTCTATTTTGGGGAAAATTATAAGTTCTTATTCTTTCTGATCTATCCCCGCTTCCAACCATTGATTTTCTTTTCGAAGCTCTTTTTTGTTTTTGTTTTCTCATCATTTCATCATATATTCTTGCTCTTAAAACCTTCATGGCTTTTTTCCGATTTTTATGCTGTGAAGTTTCATCCTGACAGGTAGCAACTGTGCCTGTTGGTACATGGGTAATTCTCACTGCTGAATCGGTCATATTAACATGCTGTCCACCTGCTCCAGAAGCCCTAAAAACATCAATCTCCAGATCATTTGGATCTATTTTAACATCAACTTTTTCTGCTTCTGGTAAAACTGCAACAGTAGAAGCAGACGTGTGAATTCTGCCACCTGATTCTGTTTCAGGAATTCTTTGTACCCTGTGAGCTCCACTTTCAAATTTCATTCTGCTAAAAACGTAATCCCCTTTTAACGTAAAAATAACTTCTTTATAGCCCCCCATACCTGTAGGAGTAACATCTATGACCTCATGCTTCCAATTTTTTGATTCGGAGTACTTTAAATACATTCTGTATAAATCAGCAACAAAAAGGGCTGCCTCATCTCCGCCTGTACCGGCTCTGATTTCAACAATAATATTTTTTTTATCATTTGGATCTTCAGGAATTAAATCCAGTTTTATCTGGTTTTCAAGTTCATTAATTCTTTTTTTTCCTGTTTTCATTTCTTCTTTAGCAAGTTCAGCAAAATCACCATCTTCATTATCAATTATTTTTTTTGCTTCTTCAATATTTTTTTTTATGCCCTTATATTCTTCAATTTTATCAACAATTTTTTTTAAAGATGCCCTTTTCTTGTTTAACTTGACAAATTTATCCGGATCATTATATATATCGGGATTTGACAGTTTTTTTTCTATTTTCTTGAATTTTTTCTCAATTTCTTCCAGTCTTTCAATATCCATTATCTCTCCTGCTTATAAACAAACTGAAAAAAAGAAAAAGGGTGGATTTACTTTATTCTTTTTCTTTTTTTTCTTTTTTTTCTTCTTCTTTGACTTTATATTTACGATTAAATTTATCAACTCTACCAGCTGAATCAAGAATTTTCTGCTGCCCTGTATAGTAGGGATGACATTTAGAACATATTTCTATAGAAATATCCTCTTTTTCAGTTGATAAAGTTTCTACAACATTCCCGCAGGAACATTTTATTTTTATTTTTTCTACTTTTGGTTGTATTTCTTTATTCATATTATCCTCCTTATGAATTCATAATTTCCAAGAATTGTTTATTATTTTTAGTTTTTGACATTTTATCTCTTAAAAATTCCACCCTTTCAACAACTCCCATGGGAGCTAAAACCTTTCTTAAAACCCATATTCGATTTAATACATCATCTGGTAACAGTAATTCTTCTTTTCTGGTACCTGACTTTTCTATATCTAATGCAGGGAAAACTCTTTTATCAACTAATCTTCTATCCAGTACCAGTTCCATGTTACCGGTTCCTTTAAATTCTTCAAATATTACATCATCCATTCTGCTGCCGGTTTCAATTAATGCAGTAGCTATAATAGTTAAACTACCACCTTCTTCAATATTTCTTGCTGCACCAAAAAAACTTTTTGGTTTATTCAGGGCATTTGAATCAACTCCTCCGGATAATATTTTTCCACTGTGAGGAACAATTGTATTATTTGCCCTTGCAAGCCTTGTTATGCTGTCAAGTAGTATAACAACATTTTTACCATATTCAACCATACTTTTTGCTTTTTCAATTATCATATCAGCAACTTTAACATGTCTTTCAGCATGTTCATCAAATGTTGAAGACACAACTTCCCCATCTACTGTTCTCTGCATATCCGTCACTTCTTCAGGTCTTTCATCTATTAATAATACTATTAATTCAACTTCAGGATGATTTGTGGTAATAGCATTTGCTATTTTCTGCAGAAGTATCGTTTTTCCAGTTCTCGGTGGTGCTACAATTAAACCCCTTTGTCCCATCCCAATAGGGACAAGCAAATCCATTATTCTTGTAGACATATCTTTTGGATCTACTTCTAATTCTAATCTTTGAGTTGGATAATAAGGGGTAAGTGAATCAAAAGATTTTCTGTTTAAAGATTCTTTTGGTGGATTACTATTTACCTCCATTAATTTTGTATAAGCAAAATATTTCTCTTTATTTTTGGGTACCCTAATAAAACCACGAAGTGTATCCCCTGTTTTTAATCTCCATCTTTTTATCATATTTGGTGATACATAGATATCCTCTGGAGAAGGAACATAATTATTCTCATTTGTTCTTACAAAACCATATCCTTCATTTAATACTTCAAGTACTCCTTCTGCAATAACCTTCTTATTATTTTTTAAATGATTTCCAACAATCTTAAAAAGAAGTTCGTTTTTTTGCAGGTTTAAAAATTCATCTTTATTTGAAGAAGACTCTAACCTTTCTAATTCTTTAACTAACCCATTCATTTCTTTTTTTTGTAATTCTTCAAGTAGCATTCTACCTCCTATTTAATTTTTCCTGATATTTCAAGATTTTCTTTCCTATTCTCTTAACATTTTTTTTATAACTATCCCATCCATTAGCTGTGTTTATAATATAATCAAATAAATTTTCTATTTCTTTTGATTTTGCTTGTTTATTCATAATTTTCTGAATATAGTTTGAATCAAAATGATCCCTTGTTTTTTTTACGCGTTCAATTATCACATCTTTTGATGCCTTTGTCAAGAGAGAATAATCATATAAATAATACAATTTTTCTTCTATCAGCAGAGGGATCTCTAAAACTATAAATTTATTTTTTAAATTTGAAATTTTCTCTTTAATATTTTCTATGATTACGGGATGTAATAAATTATTCAATTTTTTTCTTATCTCATCATCCTTAAATACTCTCTCCCCCAATTTCTTACGATTTAACTCTCCATTTTTTTTAAAATATGTTTCTCCAAACTCTTTTTTTATTTTTTTATATCCGATTTTACCTATTTGAGATATTTTTTTTGCTATATTATCAGCATCAATTATTTTTGCATCAAAAAGATTTTTAAATTTTTGAGTAACAAAAGATTTTCCTGTTCCGATATTTCCAGTAACTGCAAGTACAGCATTTTTGTTTTTCTTTTTTTTGGCAATATATCTTTCTAAAATAATAACAGCAGCCACCTGATCCACTTTTTTTCTCTTAAAACTGTGTTTCAACTCAATTTCAGAAAGTTTTTCAAAACTTTCTTCTGTGGAAAATCTTTCATCAGACCAGCTTACCGGACATTTAGTATTACTTTTTAATTTTTCAAAAAAAGAAAATCCACCCCATTGCTTTTTAATATTACCCTCCGATATTGAAAGAGGAAGTCCTATGACAAATCTCTTAATGTTATATTGTTTTTTTAATTCTGTAATTTTTTTTATAATATTAGATCTATTTTTAAGAGTTAAAACCGGTGATACTATTGACCAACTTGAATTTGAGACTGAAATCCCTATCCGGGATTTGCCCCAATCGATACCCATTAATTTCATAATAATTTACATAACTATTTATTTAATTCTTTCAGCTTTGAAAGACAGGAATCAGACAAGCTGCTTATAAACTTTTTTTCTTTTATCAGAATTTGATTTTCTCTTATTAATTCTAAAAATTTATTTTTTAAATTCACCATTTTAGATAATTTAATTCTTGAATTATCTACATATTTATTAAACTCATTTTTTAATAAATTAATATTTTTTTTGTTAATATTTTCTTCTTCAATAATTGTTTCAATGGTCTGACTGGATTCAGGTATGAGAGTTTTTTCCATCTCCTTAATATTTTCCATTAAACTATCTAAATCACTTTTTATTTCATTATTAATATCACTAATCTTATTAATTGAATTATCAAGTATATTTTTTTCTCCTTTAATTTTTTTAATTATAGTTTCAATTTCTGTATTTTCATCTATATCATCAAAATAATCTGATAAAAATGTTATTATATTATCACTATCATTCCCCATAATTAACTCCCTGCTTTAATTTGGTCAAATCTTCATAAATATCCAGAACCCTATTCAGTTGTGTTGTTTTAATTACTTCCCTGACAAATGGTTGAAGATTTACCACTTTTAATTTTCTATTATTTTTTTTTACCATTTTTAAAATTGATACAAGAAACCCCAATCCTTTACTGGTAATTTCATTAACATTTTCAAAATTTAGAATAATATCAAATCCTCTTTGAATATTTGAGAAAATTCTTTTTTTAACAGGATCAATATTTTTAACTTCAAAATTTTCATCAAGTGTGAATATTTTATTATTTTCACTGCTATCAATTACCCGTACTTTCATTGCTCCTCCAATTGAAAAATTTACCAATAACTTTTTCAATAAATATTTCTACAAGTTTAGAATCAAACTGTTTTGCTTTATTAATTCTTAATCTTTTTACTGTCTCACTAACAGAAAGTGCCTGTCTATATGGTCTATCTGATGTCATTGCATCAAAAGCATCAGCCACCGTTAAAACCTTTACAATTCCCGGTATCTGTTCCCCTTTTAGCCCATCAGGGTATCCCTTTCCATCTATTCTTTCGTGATGATTTCTTATTATTTTTAGACATGGTTCCAAAAAATCAATCCCTTCAACTATGGATTCCCCAATCTCTGGATGTCTTTTCATTAAATCATACTCTTTATCAGTTAGTTTTGCAGGTTTACCAAGTATTTCAGCAGGGACACCAATTTTACCAATATCATGCAATATACCAGCAAATTTCAATGTCCTGATATCCTCTCCTGAATATCCAACCTGTTTGGCAAGTTCAACAGCATATTCTGTTACACGCTCTGCATGCCCCCTTGTATATTCATCTTTAGCTTCAATTGCGTTTGACAGTGCTTTGATTGTAAGTAAATAATGATTCTCCAATTCCTCGTAGGTTAGAGAACTCTCAATTCCAGCCGCAGCCTGCTGAGAAAATATTTTTAAAATATCAACTTCTTCTTCAGTAATAACTTCATCTTCTTTATCTTTTGTAACATTTAATATTCCAATAAGCCCTCTTTTTACTGTATTAAGAGGCAATGAAACAAAAGATCTTGCCTCATACCTATCCGCCTTGAGTAATTTTTTTATATCATCAGATACTTTCTTTCTATCTTTTACATAAAGGAGTTCATTGTTCTTTGCTACCCAGCCTGCAACACCATCAGAAATACTGACCTTCTCATTTATAAAACTGCTTCCAATCATATCAACTACCTTAAGATGTTTTTTATCCTCTGTCATGAGCATAATTGAAGCCCTGTTTGACCCAATAACTTTTTTAACTACATTTAATATAAAATGTATGGTCTTTTTGTAATCCATTGATGAATTTATTTTTTTCATCGTTTCACTTATATATTTTAATTCTTCATATTTTTTTTCTAAAATTTTATCTCCTATTACAACCTTCTGTTTTAGCTTCTCACTTTGTGCTTTTAATTTTTTATTTGCAGTTTTTAATTTTTTCATCAATCTTTTATTATCTAAAATCATTTTCCTTTTCTTTACACTTCTTTTTAAGATTAATTCTACAGCTTGAGCATCAAAAGGTTTAGGAATGAAATCATAAGCTCCAGCGCGTAAAACCGAAACAAGAATTTCTGAATCAATATATCCTGTCATCATGATAGGTATAATATCAGAATTCTCAGATTTTAAGTTTCTAACAAGCTCCAACCCATCCATTCTGGGCATTTTTATATCAGTTAAAACTATGTCAATATCATCCTCATTTTTTATTTTTTGTAAAGCTTCATACCCATCTTCAGCAAGATAAACTGAGTAATTTAATTCAAGTAATATCTCTTTTAAAATACTACGTAATGCAGCTTCATCATCTACTACTAAAACACTAAAGTTTTTATCATCCATTAGTTTTCCCTGTTTTATACTCTTTTATATTATAATAATTATCAAAACCACTGTATTTTGAATACCCCTCAAGTTCATCTTCAATTCTCAACAATTGATTATATTTAGAAACTCTCTCAGACCTTGATAAAGATCCTGTTTTAATCTGTCCAAGATTCAAACCTACAGCCATATCAGCAATAAATGAATCTTCAGTCTCTCCGGATCGATGAGAAATTACTGTGGTGTAATTATTTGTTCTTGCAAGTTGAATCGTATCAAGTGTTTCACTGATTGTACCAATTTGATTAACTTTTATTAAAATAGAATTAGCAATATTCTTCTGGATACCTTTTTTTAATCTTTTTACACTTGTTACAAATAAATCATCTCCTACAATTTGAATTTTATCGCCAAGTTTTTCAGTTAATATTTTCCATCCTGTCCAATCATCTTCAGCAAGTCCATCTTCTATGGATATAATTGGATATTTCTCTACCAGATTAACATAGTAATCAACCATTTCTTCAGAAGATAATTTTTTTCCTTCACTTTCTAAAATATATTTATCATTTTTGTAAAATTCGCTTGAAGCAGGGTCCAGGGCAATACATATATCTTTTCCTGGTTCATAACCGGCTTTTTCTGTTGCCTCAAGAATTAAATCAAGTGGTTCATAATTATTTTTAGAATTCGGTGTAAAACCACCTTCATCTCCTACTGAAGTCTTGTACCCCTTTTTTTGTAAAACTTTTTTTAATGTATGGAAGACTTCCGCTGCATATCTTACAGCTTCTTTAAAAGATTTCGCAGAAATTGGAATAACCATATACTCTTGAAAATCTACACTATTA
This sequence comes from uncultured bacterium, assembly GCA_964621075.1. GTDB lineage: Bacteria > Macinerneyibacteriota > Macinerneyibacteria > Macinerneyibacteriales > Macinerneyibacteriaceae > CAZUKV01. Next base: position 10,984 of record CAZUKV010000006.1, read on the forward strand.
TCAGCATGCTCACCACCATTTAAAATATTTAACATTGGAACAGGAAGTTCTTTCGGGCTAACACCACCTATATATCTGTATAGAGGCATACCCAAAAAACTTGCACCAGCTTTAAGAGCAGCTATTGAAACACCGAGCATGGCATTGGCACCAAGTTTTTCCTTATTTTCTGTACCATCTAAATTAATCATTAGTTCATCAATAAATCTCTGGTCAGTAACATCAATTCCAATCAATTTTGGTGCTATGACGCGATTTACATTTTTAACTGCTTTTAAAACTCCTTTGCCAAGGTATCTATTTTTATCATTATCCCGTAATTCTAATGCTTCATGTTCACCGGTAGATGCCCCAGAAGGAACCATAGCTCTTCCAAATCCACCACTTTCTGTTAATATTTCAACCTCAACAGTGGGATTTCCTCTTGAATCCAATATCTCTCTACCATAAACATCTATAATTGTAGGCATAACCTTACCTCCTCAGATTAATATTTTTCATTTTTATCTACGATATTAAATAATTCTTCGCCTTTGGAATATCTTTTTAAATTTTTTAAAAAAAGTTTAAATGAAGTTTCTAAATAATTTTTAAAATCACCTGACGTGTGCTGTGTAATTAGAACATTATCAAGCTCCCAAATTTTAGAATCTTCAGGAAGTGGTTCTTCAGGAGTTACATCAAGACCAAGCCCTCTTAAATGTGAACTATTTTTAACAAGGTCTTCTTCAACCATATGTTTACCTCTTCCAACATTAATAAAAATACTTTCTTCCTTCATTTCTTTCCAAAATGTTTTATCAATAACATGTTTTGTTTCATCAGTTAGGGGTAAAACATCAATCACTATATCCATTTTAGATAGTATATCATACAGCTGGTCCATTTTATAAATTTTGACATTATTAATTTCGCTTTTTTTAACGTGTTTTTTTATTCCATAACAGATGGAATTAAATTTTTTAAAATATTCACATATTTCTTTACCGATATTTCCATATCCAATAACAAGTATATTTTTATCTTCAAGTTGATACTGTTTATTTACAACATCATCTCTTTTCCAAATTTTCTGATTTTGTCTTTTTCTTAAAACATTCAATCCTTTACTGAAATATAATACCATGGCAACTACCTGCTCAGCAATAATTTTGCCATGTATTCCTTTTGAAGATGTTATTATAACATCTGAAGCTAAATTTTCTTCATTAATTGTATGGTTAACTCCAGCTGAAGAAAACTGCATCCATTCAAGTTGTTTTGCTTTTTTAAAAAGTTTTTTATCCAATTTGAATCCAAAAAATATATTAGTATCTTCTATGTTATTTCTTAATTCCTTTTTATCATGGGTAATAACAAAATTATAGGTCGAAGATAATTCTTTTTCATTTTCTATTAATTGTTTTAATTTATTCCAGTCTTCTTTATTTTTACCATAAGATACCAATACTTTTTTCATAATACCTTTTCTTTTTTAAAATTTACCCTGAAGCTTACTTTTTACATTACTTGTTACAAATTTATCCAATTTACCATTTTTAGAAGCAATCTCTTTAACAACTGAAGAACTCAAATAAATATACTCAATTGAAGGCATCAAAAACAAACTCTCGAAATCTTTACAGAGCTGTCTGTTTGTCAGGGCAATCTGTAATTCATATTCAAAATCACTAACTGCCCTCAATCCTCTTATAATAACTTTTACATTCTGTTTTTTAGCAAAATCAACAAGAAGGCCATTAAAAGAAAGAACCTGAATTTTACCATTATCTTTAAATATCTCCTTTATCATTTCAACACGTTCATTTACATTAAATAGAGGAGATTTTTTATTATTATCAGCCACGGCAATTATTAATTTATCAAAAAATTTAAAACTTCTCTGTATAATATTGATATGACCTTTAGTTATTGGATCAAAAGTACCGGGGTATATACCTTTTTTTACTTTTGTCATTATTCTCCTATTTTTTTAAAAATAATTACAGATGTCTGGGAATAATCCTTATTAGCTAATATATTCCATATATCATTATTATAATTGATATTCATCTTTTTTTCAACCTCACAAACTACAATTGCACCCTTTTTAGATATATTAATAAATTTTTTGTTCGAAAGAATTTCATTTATATACCCTTTTTTATAAGGTGGATCAAGAAGTATTAAATCAAATTTAATATTTCTTTTATCAAAATGATCCAACTTTTTATAAAACTTATTTTTGTATAATACAATTTTATCAGAATTATCAAATGTTTTACAGTTTTTTTTTAATAATTTGAATATTTTTGGGTTTTTTTCAATAAAATATACTTTTGAGGCACCCCTGCTCAACGCTTCAAGACCAAGTGAACCTGTACCAGCAAAACCATCTAAAACCATCTTATTTTTAATATCTATATGATTAAATAAAATATTGAAAATTGATTCTTTAACTCTATCAAGAGTGGGTCTGAGCCCATTTAACTTTTTGAATTCTACTTTTCTACTTTTATACTTTCCTGAAATAATTCTCATATCTAACTACATTGTATCATCATAAAGATTTATTAAATGAAAACTTCTTTTTGTAGTATTGTATCTAAACCTGAATTTTTTATTATATTTGGGGTACGACCACTGTATTATTTGGCCATATTCATCATCATCCATGGTTCTAATTGAGTCAGGTTCTCCATATTTTATATATATACGTCCTCTATCTGAAAACATACCTTTTTCAAGGGTTCCATATTTTATATTTGCTGTTCTAATTCTTTTAATTTGTTCCATTCTATATTTATGTTTATCCATGTTAAGTTTTTTAGCAATTTTTTCAATTTCTTTTTTTAAAAGAAGGTTTTTTTTATCTTTACTCTGATTTAATATATATTTAATTCTTTTAGAGGGAACACGGTAAAGCAATAAATAATAGTTAATCCGATCACCGGAATCATTTAGTTCCTTATAAACTGTTTTATATGATGTGCATCCTGATATAACAAAAAAAGCTAAAGAGATAAATATTATCCCTTTAGCTATTTTATTAATATTATTATTTATCTTCATTATTCTTATTTTCATTTTCAATTATAAAATATTTTGTACGGCTAATAATTTTATCTGATTTATAGTCCTGAAATTCGATATAAAGTTTATAAATACCCTGTGGGGCACTTGATAAATTTAAAAAAGCCAAAAACTGTCCATTTTCACCAACATTTTCTTCCTCTTCAGTTTTACTGTAAATTTCCTGGTCTGTTATCATATATGTTAGGGAGTATTTAACCCTATAGTCTCCTTCGTTATATAAAGCATCAGTATGAAGGTGATAATATTCAAAATAAAAACCAAAATTTCTATTTTTAATATATTTCTGTGAAAGTGTAGGAACTATAAAATATTTATTTCTTCTAAAGAACATTTTTTTTCTAACAGTATTCAAGCTATTCATAAGTATCACATCGGATATTTTGGTAGTTTCCTCACTTAAATCGATCAATTTATACTCATCTATATCAATACTTGCATTTTCACCTTTATTACCATTAACACTTATTTTTATATCCTTATAGAGACCTTTTTCAAGCTTAAAGTCTACTATAAATACGCCATTTCCCTCTTTATTTACATAAATCTCTTCCCTTTTAAAATCAAAGTTTTTGTTGTATTTAAAATCCATATTATCTTTTGCTTTAAAGTTGATATTAAACTTATCACTTTTTAATTTTTTAAAATCCAATATTTCAAATACCAAGTTAACATTTAAATTAATATATCCTTTTGTTGACATGGTATCAAATATTTTATAATAAACATCTATATTGCCCTTGAGTTTTTGTGTATCATTATTATAAAATTTTTTGTATTTCTTCATTCCTTCATTATACTCTTCTAAAGTTAGCCTATTACCTTTTTTCTCTTTCTTTTCAGAATTATTTTTTTCACTGTTTTCAGCATCCTGAGCTGATATAAATATTATATTAAAAATTAAAAACAGTATTATAAAATATTTTTTCATTATTCCTCCTTTTTTTAAAAAGATATAATAATATTTTGAAAATGTCAAGTTAATTAAATAATTTTCACATTATTTGTAATCTTTTCTATTCCAAATAATTTTTTAATTTTTCTATTTCACCATTTGTAAGAATTTTTTTACTTTTGTTATCAGATAGAATATTTGTAATATATTTTTCTTTTTTTAAAGTTTCTACATAATTTCTTTTATAATTTTGATAATTTAATACATATTCTTTTTTTGTTTTACTTACTTTAGGTATAATAAATTTTTCACTAAATTTTAAAATCGGTAATACAGTATCAGCTTTCATTCCAACATATTTTGCAAATTTATTATATGATTGATGTGTATTTTTTTCCAGATATGGAGTGAATTCAACTCTATTTAAAAGTTTCTTTGCAATTCTATCATAATCTTCTACATTATTTATTCTTTTTTTATAATCTTCAGCAGCTTTTCTGGTATCAAATTTTATATATAAAAACTGTGTCCGTGTTATTTTAGGAGATTTTTCATATAACTCTATTATATTTTCTTTTTCAACATTATCAGGTTTAATATTTTTTATTTCTTCTTTAATTTTTCCTAATATATATCTATTTTTGAATCTTTTATTTATTTTAACAAAATCATTTTTATTTAGATCTTTAAGTATTAATACAATATTTTCAATATTTTTATTTATAATAAACAAATTTCTCAACTTGTATTTTCCCTTGTTACTTTCCTGCCCATAAGCACGAACAAACCCTGATAGTTGTTTTTTTCTCAGTATTTTATCTGAAACTTTAGCAAGCTTATCATTTGGATCAATTTTGTCATAATTATCAATATTTTCATAATAATATTTTATATCTGTCTTGTTTTTCAGATCCTCTATCATTTTCAAATAAGCTATCTTTCTAATTAATTGATTATCCTTAAAAATTTTATTCTTAATATTTTTATCTTTTATATCAATTATCTCAATTGTGTGATTCCCAAAAATATCATTTTTCTCTATTTTTTTTCCTTTTTCATTTCCTATAGCTAAATGAAACAAATACATTTTGTACATAAGGCTATTTCGATTTACCCGGTATTTTTGTGATCTGTCATTATTGTTAAAAGTATCTTTTATAACATACTCTTTATTCATATTATTTTTTAATATTTTTTCATATCTATCTTCATATTTGGACAGTATTTTCTTCATATAATATTCTGAAGAATAATTATTTTTAACCTGATTGTATAAAGCAGCTTGTCTCTTTTTTAAACTATTTATATTGATATCATTATTTGCTTTATAGTATTTAATTAAAATAGGAGTTACATCAGCAGATCCATTTTTTTTAAAACTAAAACTCATTGAAAAAATATTAGAAAACAGTATAAATATTAAAGATGATATTATAATAAATTTCTTCATAATTCCCTCCGAAATATTTTAAAAAGGGGTGGGAAACTCCCACCCCAAATTATGTTAATATATTATGATACTACCCTTTTAGAAATTAAATCCAATAGTCATCATATGAGATTGATCTAACCATTCATGGTTAGTATATGAGTAATCAAGATTGATGCTGCTTGTTTCGCTCATCATATATTTAACACCAGCACCAAAAGCATATTCAGCGTCATAGTCTTCTTCTCTATGCTGTTTTGTACCAACTCTACCAATCAATTCGAAATTGTCCATTCCGGTATATTTATATTCAAGACCGAAATTAAAGTTTTCAAACTGATCTTTAGTTTTTATAACTGATGTACTCATTACTAAAAGATTATCTCTGCTTGTAAAGAAAGCATTTTCCCCTACTAAATCTCCTTTTAAGCCAATAGCGATTTTAGCTGGAGCAGGAAATTCCTTTGTTCTCAGCATGTAATCTAATGGAATATCTGTATTATCTACTGGATCTTCACTATTTTCATCATCTGTTGGATCAACAGTATCCCATAATTGCTGTCCTTCAAAAGCACCTTCTGGACCGAAGTTTTCAAAGTTAGCAATAATTCTCATATTTTTATAATTCAATCTGTAAGTAGTAGCAATATCAATTAAGAATGTTGTCGCGGTTGTATTTCTTATAGATTCATTTACAAATTTAACTTTTGATCCTATAGAGAATCTTTTGGTTATTCTATAACCAAAACCAAGACCAATAGCCATGTCTTTAAATCTATAAGTCAAACCACTTTCTCCTTCAGGATCTGCCATTGTTCTTACTTCCATTTCCTGACTTGTTAAAGATCTTGCAGAAAAAGCAAGTCCAATTCTTTCAGATACCTTAGCGGTTAAAGCAAAATTATTCATCTGGAATAATCCTTCATAATAATTCTGATTTGAATATCCTAAAGAAATACCTTCAAGATCAGCTATTTCAGAAATATTCACAAACGCACTCATTGCACCATCTTCACCAGTTAGTGCTGAATCTTCAAGAGCTACCTGTCTCGCTGTTACAGGTAATCTTAAAAAGATAAATCCTGATTGCGCTCTATTGTTTGTTCCATCAGCTGATGTTGTTTCCGCCATTATTAAAGGAGAAATAACTACACATATAACTAATAATATTATCAATTTATTTAACTTCATATTCCCCTCCATCCTTATCTTACAATACTGAATGTACCTTTTTGTTTGTTACCATTATCATCAGTAACAACAAATATATACATTCCAGGAGCAACTTCCTGATTATATTTTGTTAAAAGATCCCAGCTCATGTGCGTTTCAGTATTATTCTTGGTTAATGTTCTCAATATTTTACCTGAAATATCAAAAATTCTAATCTTACATTTATTTGGTAAACGATTAAATTTAATTTCTGATTTTTCCTGAACATTATCCAGATATGTTGAAACATACAGAGGATTAGGTACTACAGTTACATCTCCAATTCCTGATCTATGAGCCATAGCTGCTGGAGCTAACTCAAATGTAGTAGAAGATTCAACATCTCTACCATCTATAGCGGATAATGTAAATTCATAAGGATAAGCAAATCTAAGATCTTCCATTTCAAATATATACCCAACTATATTATCGATATCTGTATAATCTGTAGTTCCTTCAGCAAATCTGATACCTATCTCAAAGTTTAAATCATTTGCTGATATTCCATCAAGAGAAACACTCGCTGGCGCTATAAGATACCATCTATTAGGATTCATATCTTCAACTTCTTCACCCTCAGTTTCATCATGTTCTGAAAGTTGAAAATAACTTCCTTTTGAATCATAATTAGGATTAGCTGGATTTGTTAAAATATCTGCATCCGCATCAAGCATATCCTGTAATGAAACTCCGGTACCAGTTATATCAGCATTATTCAAGAAAGCTCTAAATTTAATTATATCTTTCTGTTTTTCACCATCAAACATTTCAAGTTTATAAGCTGTTGTTGCATAACTTGGTCCGTAAATGTCACCATAAGGTGCAAGTTCGGAATTAAATGCAAACTCAACCTGAATTGATTCATTATTTTCAAATCTATCTTCAGCTTCTGAATAGTTTAATTTTTTTGTTATTGTAGGAACAAGTGGTGTAACATCAGTTGACATGTAATTTTCCCACAACTCATCTAAATTATCATTAAGAGTCATTACGTCTGCATATTCATTATCTAAATTAGAGAAAAACTGGCCGTTTTCATAATCCCAGCTGTCTCTATCAACCATAGATTCAGCAAAAACGAATCTTGCTGTTTCACCAGCAGCAAGGGTATCTATTACCCATGCATGATGATTTCCAGCAGTAAATGGTTCACCAGGCCAGAATGTTTGTAGATCACTCAAGTTATAAGTTGCCCAAACATCATTTACCCATGATTTTGATCCACCTGTCATACAGTCCCAAAGATTGGCTGTATATACAGATGTATTCCACCATGTTTTTGTATTATTACCATAAGCCGGGTCTGAATCATAAGCATTAAGCATTACTCCACCATAAGGTGGTGTAGTTCCGCCAGGATTTGGAGCTTCTAGGCAAGCCCAAAAATAACCTGCAGCTTCATCAACTGGAACTGTAGTTTTTGGTGTTGCTCCATTCCAGCCCATTTTATAATACGCATCATTCATAGAAGTAGCACCGTATACAGCATTATTAGCTGCAACTCCACCCATGAAAGTAAATCTTTTATAAGGATCAAGTGGTCTTTCTTCTACATAAAAATCTTTCATCATTTTTACAACATAAAGATCATAAGGTTTAGAACCATATGAACCTGTATCCCAATCAGCTGCACCATCTGCAGTTCCACCTGCAGCATCATACATAACAGAAAGTTTTTCAGCAGGATAATACTGAACCGCATCATCCCAGATATATCCACCAATATTTCCATATAGAAAACTACCTACATGAAAATTATTAAGGTCTCTATTATCTGCTGGATTAGCAATTTCAAAATCATGTATGATTGTTTTATTTAAATAAGTTTCATCAAACATATATGTTCTGTGAACTACAAAAAGATCAGGGTTTTCCATACCTGCTTCTGGAGCCAAATTAGAAACATCTTTTGTCACAACTATTGTATCAAGGTCACTAACAAGACCAAGAGCTCTAATTAAAAATTGATCTCCAGTTTGAGGAGCAGTAGTATTTCCATCTGTAACATGAAGTGTTATACCTTCAAAAGTTTGATCAGCATCAGGAGAAATTGTAGCAATTGAACTACCAAGTTCAGCTTTCCATTCTCCAGGTACCTCATCAGCTGTATCTTCTACCCACTCTGTAACAGGATAAACATCATAACCTGTACCATTGTATTCTAAAACATAATCTACAAGACCATTTGCTTCAACTGTAGCTGGGTCTGAAACGTATACAGGAACACCCTCTGCAGTATCCTGAACAAATGCATCTGTATTAGATTGTACATTATAATATTCAAATGAACTTCTTCTATAAGCATATATAGGTTTATTATAGGGCCATTTGTTATTTGGATTACCTTCTCCCGTAAATTGCTGATAATACACATAATTACCGCCTGCATCAGTTTCATTAGACATTACAAAACCAGCTGGTGCATGTTCTGTTCCGCCGTAATTTGTTACAGCCCATTCATTTGTAGCTTTTGAATTATCATGTAATGTAACCATGTGAGTTTGATATGTAACATCCCCACCTGGAGCTGATGAATCAGTTGTAAATTCGGGAGTATTATCTACGGGTCTCCCCATTGCATCTGTATCTCCAATTGGTGTTGCCTGAGTATTAACTGGCTGCAATGTTTCATCAGTATAACCATAAATAAAATAGTTATAAGACACATAATTTCTCAATGTTGTGGTTGATTGCGGATAATATAACTCCCACATATTATCCTCATCCCAATAAATATAATCAAGCTTATTTACCGTAACCTTTACAGGTTTAGCGATAGTCAAAGCTGTGAGTATAAAAATTAATAGGATTGATAATGTAAGTGTTTTTTTATTTACCATATCTTCCTCCTTACCTAAAATCCTAATTTGATTCCGACACGCATTAGTCTTGGTTTACCATATTCCCCTATAAATGGAGTTCTTGTTGTTCTAAGATACCAATAATATTCTCCACCAATTGTTTGAGAGTAATCAGCTTGATCTCTACCATAGGTTTTTGACCAAACCTGCCCAGTAGCAGGATTAACTTTTTGTACATTTACCCAGTTAAAGATATTTTCACCTTCAACTATTATACTTGCAGTTAAATCCTTGTATACTGTAATACCCTTTTCAAATTTCAAATCAACAATTTTTTTCCATGGCATACGGTGTTCATTATTTTCACCATAAGGCAGTCCCGATGTGAAATTACCTGAAAGTGTCAATGTAGTATTCCCTAAAATATTATAATTAAATATTTCAGGACCTTCATCTTTACCGAATGCAAATGTAAGTGAGGAATCTATAACATGACGGATATCAAAATCTAAATAATTAGCATTAACAGGGCTTACATAACCCTCTGTTAACAATTGATCAACTTCTGAAGTAGCACTTGAATTTGATCCTTTTGCTGTCATGTATCCATAAGTTACATCAAAAGAGAAATGATTAGCAAATCTCTTTGTTACTGTAAAGTCAACACCAAAAATCCTACCAAAGTCTTCATTGGTATATCTCTGGAAAATTACACCACTGGATTCATAACTATTTAAACTTAATTTATCTGAATTATCTTTAAAATAACCAGTAATATCAAATTTTAATACATCTGTAATACCCTGTTCAAAACCAGCTTCATACTGAACTGTTTTTTGAGGTTTAAGCTCTGGATTACCAAGAAGTCTTCTACCCACAGGTCTTTCAATATGTGAATATACATATTGATAAGCAGGATATTGATAAAAGTGTCCATAGTTAAAGTGGAATACACCAGTATCACTTAGAGGATAAGATATACCCAATCTCGGCATAATATAAAGCTGTGAATCTGCTTCAATTTTACCTTCATCTGGGAAATCTCCTACAAGAGGGTTCTGACTACTTCCACCATATTTGTTTGCATTATATGCAACACCTGGTTCTTCATAATATTCTACATTAGGATTATAATATTCAGCTCTCATACCAATATTCATAATCATATCTTCTACTTCTATTTTATCCTGAAGGAAGAAATTCATGTTTATTGGTTGAACATTATATTTATCTGCTTGAGAATAATCTCCTTCTCTTGCACTATAAACTTCATATTCAATATCATCCATATTATAATCAAAACCAGTTTTAAATTGGTTGTAATTATTAAATTGATAAGTGTATGCTGCACTAACTTTAATTGCTTCATCAAAATATCTTAGATAGAATGGATCTTCACCCGGTGTAGCTTCTGAATAGTAATATACAGGAACTCCACCATAACTCAATCTCTGCTCATTAATATAATTTGTATAAACAGAATCAATTGCATAACCATCGAAATTTTCGTAATGCTCATCATACTGTTCAACAGCATTATATTGAGAAGTCAAACTCAATTCATAGTACATTTTATCATTCAATGAATGAGTCATACGCATTGTATAGAAATCATTCTTTTCTATTCTGTCATTTGGCTTCCAGAATAGATATTCTATTTTTTTATAGTTTTGATTACTGTGAGTAATCTGCCTGTTTACAACACCTTTAATCTTCATTTTATTGGTAGGTTTCATAGACATGCTACCATAATATGTCCACTGTCTGTTGTATTCAAAAGGCTGCCAGTAATGCCAGTATGGATAATCCATACTTCCAACAAGAGAAGTATAGTGACCAATATCTGAAGCACCTTCAGCTATCAATTTGTCATATTCCTTTTTCCAACTTCTAATTTCGTTTATTGTAGGGAATACAGATTTTGGATGATTTAAATAATATCCATTATTATCATCATATTGGTAAGCTAATTGAAATGAAGCTTTCAAAAATGGATTTGGAATAGGTCCTGAGAATGAAAAATTATATTTCTCTTCGCCAAATTGTTCAAAATATTTATCTCCAAAAGTTGATGTCTTATATGAACCTGAACCGTGATATTCATTTTGGATATCTTTTGTAACAACTTTTACTATTCCTGACTGTGCTCCACCATATTCAGCGTTAAATCCACCAGTCATTATTTTTAATTCCTGAATAGTATCTGAGTTCAAATTAAAAGCACTAGAGCCTGTAAGTCCACTATTCACTCTTACACCATCAATAATGTAAGTAACCTCATCATCTCTACCACCTCTAACGTGAATCTCTCCAGATGCACCTTCTGTTACACCTGCTTGTTTTTTTACAGCACCCTGAACTGTGTTATCTGTTAATCTTTCAATTTCTTTAGTGCTGAATGTTTTTGAAGAAGAAGTGTCATCTTTTTGTACAATAGGCCTGGTAGCCTGTACAATTACCTCTTCTCTTCCAGCGATCTTTTCTTCCATTTGAAAATTCACTGTAGTTGTTGAGTCAACAGAAACAACAACATTTTGTTTTCTTACAGTTGCGTATCCAACTATTTGACACTGAACTGTGTATACTCCAGGAGGTACCTGCAAGATGAAATAAGATCCATCTGAATCAGCGTACGCTCCTAAAGAAGTGCCTTCAACTAAAACAGAAGCACCTGCAAGAGGTTTTCCAGTATTTTTATCTATGACTTTACCCATAATTTTACCGGTTGTAGCCGCAAAAGCTGTCATAGAAAAAATCAATAAAATTACTATTACTGAAAAAAGTCTTTTTCCAACCATATCTACTTTTCTCCTTTCCTTTCTTAATTAACAATAATATCAAAAGATGTTCGTACCATTTGCTGTGCGTTTTAAGCTTTTTGGAATTAACCAAAATGAAAAATTAAAAATTAACATTATGTTATGAACTTCTTCAAAGATAAACGATTTTACACTAAAACCAAATTTCTGTAGGAACCTCCTTTCATTAATAAATAGATTAATTTTTACATTTTTCAACCACCCCCTAATGTTAAAAATAACAAAAGAGAATATTCTGTAAAAACTATCAACTAATTTAAAAAAGAAACTAAACACTTCAACCCTTCTAATTTTCATATTCCTTATTATATAAAATTCACAGTAGTTGTCAAGATTTTTTTAGATAAAAAGATAATAAATATATTTATCCAAACAAATCGTAAAAATTATATTTTAATCATCCCTTTTAATAATTTCATCTAAAAATTCCAGAGCATTTTCTATACCTGATGGGTCTGATCCACCAAATTGAGCCATGTCGGGTCGTCCTCCGCCCCCGCCATTAATTTTAGATGCTATTTTGCCTGAAATTTTTCCAGCATTGTATTTGTCAGTAAGGTCTTCTGTTACCATAATAACACCCGAAACCTTATTTTTTTTATTTCCCATCAATAATATTATCGAATTTTCTTTTACGTTATCTTTAATTTCCTGTGCCATTTCTCTTAGAATATTATTATCAGAAACTTCTAAAGATTTTTTAATAATATTTATCCCATTAATATTTGATTTATTTTTTATAATTTCATCTACATTAGATGTTGCTTTTTTTAATTTTAACTTTTCTATCTTTTTCTTTAATTCTTTTCTCTCTTTTTTTAAAAAATTAATTTTATCAACTATATCTTTCGAATCAGCTTTGATGAGATTTTGAATTTCTTTTAATAGATGATCCTCTCTTTGTATATATTCATAAGCACTCTCTCCTGTTACTGCTTCAATTCTTCTAACACCTGAAGCCAGAGCCGATTCATCAACAATCTTAAAAAAGCCAATCTCCCCTGTATAATCAAGATGGGTTCCTCCACATAATTCTTTGGTAAAATTATCAATTGAAACAACCCGGACTTTATCTTTATATTTTTCGCTAAATAAAGCCACAACATCTTCTTCTTTAGCTTTTTTTAAACTTTTGATTTCAGTTTTAAGTTTATAATTTTTCATTACAGCCCTGTTTATACGCTTTTCAATATCAATTATCTCCTCACAGGATAGTTTTGACATGTGAGTAAAATCAAATCTTAGCCTGTTCCCTGCAACCATTGAACCTGCCTGATTTACATGTTCTCCAAGAACTTCTTTTAAAACCCTATGTAAGATATGTGTAGCAGTATGATTTCTTGCAATTGCTTTTCTTCTCTTTTTATCTACAATTAGTTTATATTTTTCACCTTTTTTAAGTTCCCCATCTTTTAAATTTCCAATGTGAATAAAAACATCATTGACCTTTTTCGTATCTATAACTTCAAATAGAAGACTATCTCCAGTAATCTTGCCAGTATCACCAACCTGCCCTCCTGATTCTGCATAAAAAGGAGTCCTCTTAAATATTAATTGATAGCCATTATCATTATCTTTTACATGTATCAATTTAGATTCAGCTTCAAGCTTTTCATAACCGAGAAAATCTGTTTTTGTAATTCCTTCATTAACAATAAAACTAAAATCCTCTTCTTTTTGATTTCCCTTCCAGGATTCTTTACCTCTTTTTTTCTGCTCTTCCATTCTATTTTTAAATCCACTCTCATCTACTTCTAATTCTTTCTCTTCAGATATTTCTTTTGTTAGCTCAAATGGGAAACCATAGGTATCATATAATTTGAAAGCAATATCTCCATTTATAGTTTTATTGCCATTTTTTTTAAGTTTTTTAATCTCATCATTTAAAATTTCAAGGCCTTTATCGAGAGTCTTAAGAAAATTTTCTTCTTCCATTTTGATTATATTTTGAACATGCTGCTGTGCATCCTTCAATTCAGGATAAGTTTTTTCAAACTGCTTAACTACTACCTGGGACAATTTATATAAAAATGGCTTATCATAATCAAGTATTTTTGCCTGTCTTAAAGCCCTTCTTAAAATTCTTCTTATTACATAACCTCTTCCCTCGTTAGAAGGTATCACTCCATCAGTAAGTGCAAATGTAAGCGCTCTAACATGGTCAGCAATTATATGGAAATGCTCTTCATTTTTTTTATTATATTCAACACCAAGAATTTTTTCGCATTTTTTAATAAGGGGTTTAAATATATCTATGTAGAAATTATTTGTAACTCCCTGCATTACAGAAGCTATTCTCTCCAACCCCATGCCTGTATCAATATTTTTTTTGCTTAAAGGTTTTAATTCTTCATTTTTATTCATGTTATATTGTGTAAATACAAGATTCCATATTTCTAAAAATCTGTCACACTCACATCCGGGTTTACAATCATCTTTCTCACAGCTAAATTCTTCTCCCATATCATAATATAATTCAGAACAGGGGCCGCATGGTCCCGTATCACCTGGAGGCCCCCAGTAATTATCTTTTTTACCCAATTTTACAATTCTTTCTTCCGGTAAATAGTTCTGCCAGATTTTATATGCTTCTTCATCTTCATGATAAACTGATGCCCATATTAAATTTTTATCAAGATCTAAAATATCAACAATAAATTCCCATGCCCACCTGATAGCTTCTTTTTTAAAGTAATCTCCAAATGAAAAATTTCCAAGCATTTCAAAAAAAGTATGATGTCTTGGAGTTCTTCCAACATTCTCAAGATCACTATCCTTTCCCCCTGCTCGCAAACATTTTTGACAGCTTGCAGCTCTTGTGTATGGAAGGTTTTTTGTGGATTTCGCTGAAAAGAAATCTTTAAACTGCACCATACCGGCACTTGTAAATATTAATGTTGGATCATTTTGGGGAATTAAAGATTCAGAATCAACTATGTTATGATTTTTTTCTTCAAAAAATTTCAGGAATTTTCTTCTAATTTCATCAGTTTTCATTGCTACTCCTTTTATCTCTTAATATTTTTTTTACAATTTTATTAATATCATCAAAATTAAACCCTTTTCTTGCAAGATAAGCAAACACTTTTTCCTTTTGCTCTTTTTCACCGAGTGTATCAACTCTTTTAAATTTTTTCTTTGCCAGTTTTTTCAGTATTTTTAACTCTTTTTTCTGAATATCTTCACCGGACAAATGTTTTTCTATAATTTTTCCGGAAACTCCTTTTTTATATAATTTATTTTTAAGCATTCTTATACTATATTTTCTATTTGATTTCACATAATTCTCAACATAGTTATCATCATCTATTAAATTATACTCTTTTAATCTATTAATCTCTTTTTCTGATATTTTTTTTGAATAGCCTTTTTTTAAAATATAATCCTTTAGTTCCTTTTCTGTTTTAGGAAACCTTGATATTAATCGTAATACCCTATCATGAAGCTTTTCTTCAATTTCTACTTTTCTTATTTTTTCAAGGTCTTCTTTTTCTACTACCTTACCTTTATAAAGATTTAATTTTACTACTGTATTTTCATCAACGCCTTCAAAAAACTCACCATCAACATACAGATTGTATCTATTCTTCCTTCTCTTCTGTTTTTTTATCTTGGTTATCTTCATCTTCACCATTATAATTATCCCCAAAAACTTCTTTTTTTACTTCCTCTTTAATCTCTTCAAATAATTCTGGATTATCATCAAAATATTCTGAAACATTTTGTGTTCCCTGTCCAAGTCGAATATCGTTGTATGAATACCATGATCCACGTTTATCAATTATATCATTATCCACAGCTAAATCTATAACTTCATTTGTTTTTGAAATTCCTTTACCAAAAATTATATCTACTTTGGTTATTTTAAAAGGAGGTGCCAGTTTATTTTTTACAATTTTTATTCTTGCTCCATTACCAACTTTATCATTTCCATCTTTTATAGATCCTGACCTTCTAATTTCTATTCTAACAGATGTATAAAATTTAAGAGCATGCCCACCGGTAGTAGTTTCCGGATTACCGAACATAACACCTATTTTCATTCTTATCTGATTTAGAAAAATCAAAGATGTTTTAGTTTTATTTATTATACCGGTTAATTTCCTTAGAGCCTGTGACATTAATCTTGCCTGTAATCCAATATGAGAATCTCCCATTTCACCTTCAATTTCAGCTCTGGGTGTTAAAGCTGCAACTGAATCAACAACAATAACATCAATTGCCGAGCTGCGAACAAGTGTTTCAACAATATCAAGTGCCTGCTCTCCATTATCAGGTTGTGAAACTAAAAGATTGTCTATATCCACCCCAAGCTCTCTTGCATATTTAGGATCAAGTGCATGTTCAGCATCAATAAAAGCAGCAACACCACCCATTTTTTGTGCCTCTGCAATTATATGAAGTGCCAGAGTTGTTTTTCCTGAAGCCTCAGGTCCAAATATTTCAGAAACTCTTCCCCTGGGTATTCCACCTATCCCAAGTGCATTATCTATTTTAAGAGAACCCGTGGGAATTGCATCTATATCTATATGAAAATCATCCCCCAGTTTCATTATGGTCCCTTTACCGTGATCTTTTTCAACCTGTTTTATCGCTCTTTTTAACATTTTTTCTTTACCATCATTTTTTGAAGCCATACAAACCTCCTTGCATTTAAACTTATTATAGATGTCAAATCTAAAAATTCAAGATTGATTTTTAAACTATATCCATTCTTGCTTTAGCATTTAATTTTAAAACATCTTCCTGATTTAGTGGGCCATTTTTTTTAAATAAAAAATACCCCAGAGAAGCAATCATAGCACCATTATCAGTACACAATTTAAGCGGCGGATAATAATAATCTATATTATTTTCTGTAGATATTTCTTTTATTTTGAATCTTAGAAGGCTGTTAGCTGCTACACCACCAGCCATAACAAGTGGAACTTTTCTCTTTTCTGTAATATATTTTTTGACCCTCATTGTAACCGATTCCACAGCAGCTTTTTGAAATGAAGCAGCAACATCAGCTTTATTATAACTATTTTTCTCTTTCAGAAATCTCCTTACAGCAGATTTTAAACCGCTAAAACTGAAATCATAGAAATTATTCTTAATAACAGGTCTTGGAAAATTGTACATATCCGGATTACCTTTTTTTGCAAGTTTATCAATGATTGGACCACCCGGATATCCCAATCCCAGCATTTTTGATACTTTATCAAAAGACTCTCCAATAGCATCATCAAGAGTTTCTCCTACTAATTTGTATTTATGATAATCTTTTACTTCAACCAGAGTTGTATGTCCCCCTGATACTATAATTCCAAGAAAAGGAGGGTTTATTTTGTCATGGGTCAAAATATTTGCAAAAAGATGAGCCTCAATATGATTTACGGGGATTAATGGAATATTTAAAATATAAGATAAAGTTTTAGCTGTGTTAAGTCCTACAAGAAGTGCTCCCAACAGTCCCGGTCCCTGGGTTACTGCAACTAAATCTATATCCGATAATTTAAGATTGGATCTGTTAAATGCTGCATTTAGCACTTCAAAGATCTTAATGATATGGTTCCTTGAGGCTACTTCAGGAACAACACCACCATATTTTTCATGAACTTTTTGTGTAAAAACCTCATTAACAACCAATTTCGTACCATCTTCAACGATACTAACAGAAGTTTCATCACATGAGGTTTCAATTCCCAGTATTAGCAAAACAAACTCCTAATATTTTGTTTCTTTATTTAAAACACTTAAAGCTTTTTTTACAAATTCATCATCCTGGATTAAATATTTTCTTCCCTCTTCATTATTATATTTTAAGGTAATTAATTTATACTTAATCCTATTATTAATTTCACCTTTAATTTTTTCAAATATCTTTTCCTTCCATTCAGGAACAGCTCTTTTAACAAGCTCTCTTAAAATTTCATCTTTAATAAATTTTTCTTCGAAATTGTAATTATTCTTTTCAAGATATTTAAGAAAATCATCGTATGGCTTGGGTGAAATTTTATAGTTTTTATCAATTTTATATTGTTTATAATTTTGTTCTGAGAATTTTGCAATGTAATCTTCAGATAATAACTCCATGAGCTGATAGGAAACCTTTTCTTCTTCAATCTCAAAATCAGGGCTAATCCCCTTTTCATCCACACAGATACCGTTGGGGGTGTAATAATAAGCCACTGTAACTTTTACTGATGAATCATCCTGTAATCTATATATTCTCTGAACAGAACCCTTTCCAAATGTTTTTCTTCCTATCAATGTTCCCCTGTGAAGGTCTCTAATTGCACCGGCAAAAATTTCTGAAGCACTTGCTGAACCTTGATTTATTAAAACTGTTAGAGGAAGTTCAGCATAGGGAGTATCTCCTGTTGCAACCTCTTCGTCAAGAATTTCATTATTTTTGCCTTTCGTATAAACAATTTTTTTACCCTCTTCAACAAAAAGATCTGTAATATTTGATGCCATTCTTAATAACCCACCTGGATTAAATCTTAAATCCAGTATCAATCCTCTCATTCCCTTTTTATCAAGTCTTGAAAGTGCTTCTTTCATTTCTTCAAGAGCTTTTTCATTAAAATGGGTTAACTTAATATATCCTATACTGTTTGATATCATGAAAGATGCTGAAACACTGTGGATATCAATCTTTTGTCTTTCAATTTCATAATGAATTATTTCATCAATATTTTTTCTCATTATTCCTATTTCTACCTTTGTACCAATCTTTCCTCTAATTCTTTTCATAATTCCATTTAAGGATATTCCAATAACTGATTCACCATCAACCTCAACAATTCTATCTCCTGCTGATAATCCTTTTTCAAAAGCAGGTGTACCTTCAATGGCAGAAACTATTACAATATAATCTCCTCTTTTATCAATTCTAATTCCTATTCCACCGAAAGAACCTTCAAGGTCAGAAATAAAAGCTTCTTTTTCATCAGGTGAAAAAAATATTGTGTGATTATCCAGTGAATTTAACATTCCCCTAATAGCATTATAAGTTAATTCCTTGTTTTTTATTTCATTATAATTTACATAATCTTTTTCAATTATATGATGAACATCATTAATTAATTTTAAATTTTCAAAATAATCATTAACAGGAAAAATAATATTAATACTTACAATAACCAAAATTATTAATACTAAAAAATAACCTTTTTTATTTATCATTCTACCTCCTCTAAAAAACCCTTAATGAATTATAAATATTATAATCACATTTACAAGGTTATTTTCACTAAATAATTGTAATTTAATATTTTTTTGATATTATAAAACTATGAAACGTTTTTTTCTAATAACTTTTTTATTATTAACTACAATCATTACCATTAATTCAGAAATAGCTAAACAATCCAGAAATTTTGAAAAATTCATAAAGAATCAGCAAAAAGAAAAAATATTTAAATCAGATGATACATCAAAACTTCTTTTTATTAAATCAATTAATAATATAAAAAATTTCAAAATTCTAAAAGCAGGAAATAATATTTTTCAGGGGTTTAAAACACTTTTTTCCAACCCAGGTCCTACATATCTATTTTTTATAAATATTATAATAATATTTTATTTTACAATATTTTTTACAATCCTTTTAATAATATTTATAAAAAGCTTGAAATACAGCAGAACACTAATATACAAATATTTAAGCTTTTTATTTAAAAAAAAATATACAATTCTCATTCTTTTTTTAAAATTTATTTTCTATATTATATATCTGCTGGGCGGGTGGTTAATTTTTTCTTTATTAACACTTAAATTATACAAAAAAAAAGAATTAAAATTATTAATGGTACTCTTTATTTTAATGCTCCTCCCCCTTCTCTTTTTTGTTTTAAAACCTTCTTTTCTAAACTATCCACAGAAACAGGAAAATTTATTAATTCTTGATAAAATAAAAAAAGAAAATCTTAATAATAGTGATATAATTTTTTTAAATCAGAATTCTTTTTTTTCTAACAATTTAAAAAACTTTCTTCTTGCAAGACATTATTCAAGCACCCGGCAGAGTTCAGCTGCAGTAAAATTTTATAAAGATATCCTGAATAAAAATTATTCACACTACTCAATCTTAAATAATTATGCAAACAGTTTAATAAAAACTAACAACTACAAAGAAGCAGAAAAATATTACAACACAGCTTTTAAAAAATCAAAATCTAATTTTAAAATTCTATTTAATCTTTCCAAGTTATTTTCTGAATCTGGAGAACCAGAAATTTCAAATTTTTACTACTCTAAAGCAGGTGTATTACAAAAAAATTTACCTAAAATAACTGAACAGGAATATTACCGTATTAAAACACCAAACTACTTTCTCATAACCAGAGTTTTCAAACAGCTTTTTAACACAAAAAGTAAAATAAATCAGAATTTAAAAAAAATACTATTAGGTCCGGTTATTATAATTTTTTTGATATTACTACTATCCTTTATTATTTCAAAAATTAATAAAAAATTAAGTCCAATAACAAACTGTTATTCATGTAATACTCCCATATTACCAGATTCAGCCTATGTAGAATATTCAAGAAATAAATTTTGTCCTTACTGTCAAAAAATCATAATAAATCCAAGATATCCAAATCTTATATCTTATGGAAAAAAACATTTTTTATTTATTACTTTCATAAAATCACTAATTTTAAATATAATTTTACCCGGTCTGGGATTAATATATTCTAATATAAATATTATAGGGACATTAATTCTTATTGGATCTATATTTCTTTTTGTTCCCTCATTGTTTTCCGGATTGATAATAACTCATTCCTTCATTAACTTAATTTTGGTTGAAAAATTGATTTTTTTAAACATAATATTTATGATTGTTTCAAATATAATTATTTTAGTAAGTTATTTCAAAAATAGGAGTTTTTAGATGGCAGCAAACCTCTTTGATCTATTTTCTAAGATTGCTGAAAGAAGTCAACGGGGTACAGTCGAGGTTAAGGCCACAATCAACGGTGATTTTAAAAAAATATTTTTTTATTTTTCAAATGGCCAGATTATTTTTATACAGGTTGACTCTCCCGAAAATAATAAACTTTTAGGACAAATATTAATTGAAAATGATTTTATTTCACAGAAACAGCTCGATGAATCATTAAAAATACAAAAAAATAATCCAGAAAAATTTCTTGGAGATATTTTAGTTCAAAAAAATTATATCAATCAGGTATCTCTTATTCAGCTTTTCAGATTTAAAATCCAATATCTGCTTTTTCTTATAAAGATAAGCAATATTGAAAAAATTGATTTTTTAGAAGAAGATTTGCCTGAAAGAACACCTGAAATGCCTTTTTCAATAACAATAAAAACAATATTAAAAATACAGACAAGCATTGACCGTGTAATAGAAAATATATCAAGTAGAACAGACTCCCTTATCTATAACATGACCGATACAACATCAAGTCCTAACTTTCTTAATGATGTAGAAGAAAGAATTTTCAATATAATCAAAAATAAACAATTAAATTTAATTGAATTAATTAATGAAGTTACATTTACAAGCCCATTAAATATTCTAAATACCATCGATACATTTTGTGAAAGAAATTTTATAAAATTTATCAAAAAAACTACTGAAGATAGAAAGAATCATGAATTAACAAATGAGAAAAAACAAAAAAAAGAACAGGTTGATAGTACCAAAAAAGAAGATGTACCAAATATTTTATTAACCAAGATAAAATCATTTACAGAAAATATTTTTCCTTATATGGTATATCTTTTAATATTTTTATATTTTATCGCAAATATCTTAACAAAAAACATTCTCATTTCAAAAAAATTTATTTCAAGAATATATGAAGATAATTTACGGTATAATCAAACAATTGAACAATTGAAATTTTTGAAAAATTTTCCTCAGATAAAACAAAAAAGATATCTAATCGACATATGGCAAAATAAAATAATAATAGAAAAAAATATTATTTTATCTAAAGGTCCTGATGGAAAAGAAAATACATCAGATGATATTTCTATAAAGAGATAAAATGTAATTAAAAAGGAGCCCTAATGTTTAAACTATCAATATATGTTCCGGAAAATGAAAAAGAAAATTTAAAGAAATCACTCTTCAAAGCAGGAGCTGGAAAATATAAAAATTATGACAGGTGCTGCTGGGAAACTAAAGGAACAGGACAGTTCAGACCTCTTCCGGGTAGTAATCCATATATAGGAAAACATAACACTCTTGAAAAAGTCAGGGAATTTAAAATTGAAATTATTTTTGAAAATATTCTTCTTGATAAAATAATTGAGGTAATTAAAAACACCCACCCCTATGAAGAACCTGCATATCAAATAATTAAACTAATAAAACCTTAAGTCATTTGTTTTCATGAATAATTATCAAACTTGAATAAAAACAGCTGGGCTATTTGTTTAATCTATCTCATGCAAACTATATGATTTTATAATTAAATATAATAATATTTAATTATATTCTTAATCAGACCACCTATAATTTTTTAAATCAAATCCTTTCACTCTTTTTTTTAAGCCATTTTTTCTGTTTATCATTCAGATATGGTGTAAGCTTTTTTCTAACAATTTCATGATATTGATTCAGCCATTTTTTTTCTTCTTTATTTAACATTTCGATTTTTAATGGAGTAGTATCAATTGGGCAGTATGAGATAACCTGAAATTTCATGAATTGATCGGAACCCATCTTCTCATCTTTAACGGTTATAAATGTATTTTCAATTCTTATACCGTGTTTATCTTTTTTATAAACTCCAGGTTCAATTGTTGTTACCATGCCTTCCTCCATCTTTACATTATTTGGTTTTGGAGAAATTCTTTGGGGACCCTCGTGAACAGATAAAAGATACCCTACACCATGCCCTGTTCCACACTTATAATCCAATCCCTTTTCCCACATAATCTTTCTCGCTAAAACATCCAGATTGGAACCTGTAGCACCATATAGAAATTTTGTTGAGGCTAAATTTATATGAGATTTTAAAGTTAATGTATAATCCATTTTCTCTTCTTCGGTTAGTTTCCCAAGAGGAATTGTTCTTGTAATATCAGTTGTACCATCCATATATTGACCACCTGAATCAACAAGATAAAAACTCTTTGGTTTTAAAATAGAGCATGTCTCTTCAGCGGCATGATAATGCATCATTGCTGCATTTTCTTTATATGCTGAAATTGTATCGAAACTTGTCTCGAGAAATTTGTCATCTTCTTTTCTAAATTTCTTTAACCTTTTAGCAGCCCTAATTTCACTAATATCTTCTTTAAGAATATTCTCTTCAAGCCACATTAAAAACTTTACCATTGCTACACCATCTCTAATCTGGCACTTTTCAAGGTTCTCAATTTCAATGTTGTTTTTTTGGCTTTTTAATAATAAAATTGGAGATTGTATTTTTTTAATTGTTGCAGCTTTATTAATACTATTTACAATCCATCTATTAGTTGTATTCTTGTCATAAGAAACTACAGATTCATTCTTGAGATTATTTAAATCATCATTAATTTCTTCATAATTTTTTATTATTATACCGTCATCTTCTAATATTTTTTTTATTTTACTATTATATTTTTTTTGATTAATATAAAAGATTACATCTTCTTTTCCAATCATTAAATAACTAATTGCTACCGGAACAGATTTAATATCACTTCCTCTTATATTTAATGTCCAGGCAATTTGATCAAGCTGTGTAATAATTAAATTAGTTATATTATCTTTTTTCATTTTTTCTCTAATTTCAGATATTTTCTCATCTCTTTTTTTTCCCGCATATTTCAATTCATGAATAAAAATCTCATTATCAGGAATTTCGGGACGATCTT